>JAAUOP010000063.1 GCA_012034805.1 Synechococcales cyanobacterium CRU_2_2
TATCTGCCGCCTTACTCACCGGACTTTTCACCGATTGAGAATTTCTGGTCAAAGGTTAAGGCTATTCTCAAAACCTTAGGAGCCCGCAGTTCTGAAGCCCTCATTGAGGCGATGGAAAAAGCCTTTTTACAAGTCTCAGAAACTGACATCAAACACTGGTTTACACACTGCTGTTACTGCTCCTTAGACTTATGAAATCCGCTATATGAGGTTTCTTATTCCATTCACGACGCTGGTCAGCATGTTGAGACCTTTCATCATTCACCTGATACGGGATTGTCTCTAGATCCTGATAGTCGGCGATCGCTCATTCTTCAGCAAGACCCATTTCAATGGGTCGATGACTTCTTCGAAGAGCAAGGTATTTTTGTTCCCCTTTTTAGTATCCCCCTCGCTATTATTCCAGGTTCTGGGGGGATCTATAGAGGCGGAACTGTGAAATTCATCAAGCCAATTCTCTATTATGCAGATGGTTCTTGCTCCACAGAAGATCCGCAGCACAATCCTGAGTACTTGCGCACGGACTTTGAGCGAGTTGATGCATTTACTTTGTCTGACTAATCTACCCCCTCAATCGGCGCAAAGCCTTGGCGCTGAATGTTTTCTGTGACCGTGCGCGGCTCCAGGAATTGCAGCAAATAATCTGGGCCACCGGCCTTGGAGCCCACGCCCGAGAGCTTGAACCCGCCAAAGGGCTGCCGCGCGACGATCGCCCCCGTAATCGTTCGATTAATATACAAATTTCCCACTTCAAACTCCACCTCAGCTCGCGCAATGTGGGACGGGGTGCGGGAATAGAGACCGCCCGTGAGGGCAAAATTCGTGTTGTTGGCGATCGCCAACGCCCCATCAAAATCCGCCGCCTTGATCACCGACAACACTGGCCCAAAGATCTCTTCCTGAGCCAACGTCGATTGGGGAGAAACATCCTGAAAGATGACTGGCCCCACGAAATATCCCGGCGACGGCGACGGCAATTCCAGCGCCAGTGTCGCCTCTTGCTTGCCCTTGGCGATGTAGGCTTGGATGCGGGCTTGGGCGGCGGCGTCAATCACCGGGCCAACTTGGGTACTGGGCTTGGTTGCATCTCCAACGTTGAGCGATCGCGTCGCCTCCACTAGCCGCTCCACAAACGCCTCATAAATGGATGCCATCACAACCACTCGCGAACAAGCCGAACACTTTTGGCCGCTGTAGCCAAAGGCCGAACTGACCACGCCCTGCACCGCCTGATCCAAATCGGCGCTCTCATCAACAATGATGGCATTCTTGCCCCCCATCTCTGCGATGACGCGTTTCAAATGCTTTTGACCCGGTCGCAAAACTGCCGCATCAGCGTAGATTTGGCATCCCACTTCCTGGGAACCGGTAAACACAATCATCTGAATGTCCGGGTGCTTGACCATGTGATTTCCCACAGTCGAACCGCTGCCCGGTACAAACTGAAATACCCCCTGGGGAATGCCTGCTTCGATCAAAATCTCCGTGAGTTTAGCCGCAATCACCGCCGTGACAGCGGCGGGTTTGAGCATTGTACAGTTGCCAGTCACCAGGGCTGCCACGGTCATTCCGGTGGGAATGGCAAGGGGGAAATTCCAGGGAGAAATCACTAGGACAATGCCCTTGGGCTGATAGAAATAGCGATCGCGTTCCCCCGCGACATCATAAATCATTTCTGAGTCCAGTCGTGCCATTTCCGCCGCATAGTACCGACAGAAATCTGCTGCTTCAGACACTTCTGCATCGGCCTGTGCCAAGGGTTTTCCGCCTTCTAGAACCATCCAGGCATTGAGTTCGTGGCGGCGTTGTTCCAACAGGTCTGCTGCGCGTTGGATGATGGCAATACGCTCTGATGTGGGCGTCCGTTTCCAGCTTTGGAAGGCGGTTTTGGCCGAGGCGATCGCCTCATCTGCTTGGCTAATCTCAATTTGCCCGACCGTTCCCACGACTTCCGCTGGGTTGCAAGGGTTAACGGAATCAATCTTCTGAGCCGTTTGCCTGGACTCACCGTTGATCAGCGGCCAGTAGGTCTTGCCGAGTTGCTGCTGCACCGATCGCAGGGCCGCCGCCGCATCGGCGCGAGACTGGGCGATCGCATAGTCCGTATCCGCCGAATTTCGGATATAAGTCGTGGCCCGTAGGGACGAACCGCGTTCGTCCAGCTCCGAGGATTCTGGCTGGGAACCGAGATCCGATTCGCCCCAAACCGGCGCTGCAATCAAGTCTTCCACCGGACGCTCTTCCAGGCTTTGGCGCAAAAATGAACTGTTGGCGGTGTTTTCCAGCAGTCGCCGAATTAGATAGGCCATACCGGGAATCAAATTGCCGTAGGGACAGTAGACTCGAACGCGGTGACCCTGCTTGGCAAGGGCAGTGGCCAGACTGTCCGCCATGCCGTAGAGGACTTGGAATTCGATCTGGCGCGAGGGGATGTTGAGCGCTTGGGCGATCGCGATCGCGTGGGCTTGCGATCGCACATTATGACTGGCGATCGCCGCATACACAACCGAATGATGCTCTAACAACAACTGAGTCATCCGCTCGAAGTTCGCATCGGTGGAAGACTTGTGGTTATACACCGGTGTCGGCCAATGGTTTTGGCGAGACAAAATCGTTTCTTGATCCCAGTAGGCACCTTTAACCAGGCGAATCGTGATCGGATTGCCCCGCTGCTGAGCCCAGTCAATCAAGCCTTGCAAATCTGCATAACTGTCGCGCAGATAGGCTTGCAGCGTGATGCCCAAATCGGTGCGATCGCGAAATTCTGGCTCCATCAACAACTGCTTCAGGGTCTCCAGGGTCGCGTCTTTATAGCGATACTGTTCCATATCAAAGTGAACGGCTGCACCCAGATCTTTGGCCCGGCGGAGCAGCGTGCGGATGTGCGCTCCGACCTTGGCCCGACTGCCTTCCACATCCAGCGGGTCAAACTGGGAATAAAACGCCGTGAGTTTGACCGACACCTGCACCTGGGGCAATGCCACATCCCCTGTCCCATCCCCTGACCCATTATCTGCCCGATCGACCTGGGGCACCCCAGGCCATTGCTTCGCCGCGTCGGTCAGTTGCTGGATCAGTTCTAAATACTGATTTAAATAGGACTCTGCCTCAGCCTCCGTAATCACCGCTTCGCCCAGCAAATCCATCGTAAAGGTCATCGATTGCTTGCGCAGCTGTTCGATGCTTTTGGTCGCTTGGCCCAGGTTTTCGCCAGCAATATACTTGCGTGCCAGGGTTTCCACCGCCGTGGATAAGGTTGTTGCCGCAACCTGCCCCGGCATCGAGTCAGGTTGGGTAAAATTGAGCAGACTCTTGAGCGCCTGGGGCAACTCGACCGTGGCATCGCCGAGATATTCCTGGAGGTGGCGGGCAATTTCGGCCTTGGTTTTGAGCGCGGGCAGGGCGTCGATCAGCCGGAACATTTGTACCCGCAGCCCAGGGTTTTCCATCGTCCAAGCCAGCAGCTTGTCGTCCCAGCGCAGTTGGTCACGCATTTTAGCAAACAGCGAGCGCTTTTCCCGGCTGGCGGCCAAGAGCTGACGGGCGATCGCCTGGGTCTGAGCCTCGTAAGGGGTGGATGAAAGAGCTGCTGCAGACGCCTGGATATTCATCCAAAACCTACCACTAGAACAAAGTACACGTTCATCATCAACCCAATGGATCTACCGTTTGGTATCTGTTCCCACCGTTCGCCACGACATTTGCAGGGGTGCAAGAACGCGTCGGGTCAATCACGGCTGCCTATACCATTGCAGTCTGCCTCTACATTAACGGAACCGACCCTTACAATGGTGAAGAGATTAGATCCGCTTTGTCCTTCACCTGAATTCCGCAATGTTTGACGCCCTTTCTGAACGGTTGGAGCAAGCCTGGACCAAACTACGCGGCCAGGACAAAATCACTGACTCCAATATTCAAGATGCCCTGCGCGAGGTGCGGCGGGCGCTGCTTGAGGCGGACGTTAACTTGGACGTGGTCAAGGAATTCGTTGCTGAAGTGGCGGATAAGGCCCAGGGCGTGGATGTGGTCAAGGGCATCCGACCCGAGCAGAAATTTATCAAGGTCGTCCACGAAGAACTCGTGCGGGTGATGGGCGACAGCCATGTGCCCCTGGCCCATCAGCAAAACCAGGGTGGCAATGGCCCCACCGTGATCCTGATGGCGGGCTTGCAGGGAACCGGTAAAACGACGGCAACGGCGAAGCTAGCGCTGCACCTGCGCAAGGAAGACCGCTCGACGCTGATGGTGGCAACAGACGTGTACCGGCCTGCGGCGATCGACCAGCTGATCACCCTCGGCAAACAAATCAACGTCCCCGTCTTCGAGCTTGGCAGCGATGCCAACCCGGTCGAAATTGCCCGCCAGGGAGTCGCCAAGGCCAAGGCTGACGGCATCGACACTGTGATTGTAGACACCGCTGGCCGGTTGCAAATCGATGAAAACTTGATGGATGAGTTGGCCCAGATCAAGGCGGCGATCGATCCCGATGAAGTGTTGCTGGTTGTAGATTCGATGACGGGCCAGGAGGCGGCCAGTCTGACGCGATCGTTCCACGACAAAATCGGCATCACCGGCGCAATTTTGACCAAGATGGACGGTGACTCTCGCGGCGGCGCGGCGCTGTCGGTGCGGCGGATTTCGGGTCAGCCGATTAAGTTCATCGGCGTGGGCGAAAAAGTGGAGGCGCTGCAGCCGTTCTACCCCGATCGCATGGCTTCTCGCATCCTCGGCATGGGCGATGTGCTGACACTGGTTGAAAAGGCCCAGGAAGAATTTGACCTGGCCGACGCCGAGAAAATGCAGGAGAAAATTCTCTCGGCCCAGTTCGACTTCACGGACTTTGTCAAGCAAATGCGGTTGCTGAAGAACATGGGCTCTCTCGGTAGCATCATGAAAATGATTCCGGGGATGAACAAAATGCCCTCGGACATGCTGGAAAAGGGCGAGGTTCAGCTCAAGCGCATTGAAGCGATGATTGGTTCGATGACGGCGGAGGAGCGCAAGAATCCCGATTTGCTCTCCAATACCCCCAGCCGCCGTCGCCGCATTGCTAAGGGGTCGGGTTATCCGGAGAAGGAAGTCAGCGACCTGATTCGCAATTTCCAGCGGATGCGATCGATGATGCAGCAAATGGGCCAGGGCGGTGGCCTACCGGGCATGGGCGGGATGCCCGGAATGGGAATGCCGGGGATGGGCGGCGGCATGCCGGGAATGGGTGGAATGTTTGGGGGCGGGGGGCGTCCGGGCTGGCGCGGCGGTCAGGGGAGTAGCAAGAAAAAGAACAATAAAAAGAAAAAAGGCTTTGGCGAGCTGTAGTCCCTTGACTTGACGGCCCTTAGCGAAGCGATTTCTGCTGGAGCCACCGCTCCCGACTTAGCCGATACAAAACATGACGCTGGAGTCGGTGTCCGGGCGGTAGGGCTGGATGATCAAAATCCTCGGCTAGATTGCGTGTCATGCCAAGGCGCTGCATGAGGGCGATCGATCGTCCATTCCCCATCGCCGTGAACGAGACAATTTCCTCCAGCTCCAGTCCTCCCCGTTCAATCTCCTCAAACCCAAACCGCAAAGCCTCGCGCGCGGCTTCGCTGGCGTAACCCTGGCCCCAAAAACGCTGCGCCAGTCGCCAACCGATTTCGATCGCGGGTGTAAACGGAGCTTCAAAACTCGGCTGATTTAACCCAACACACCCCAGGAATTCCTGCGTATCGCGGTGCTCTAGGGCAAAGAATCCAAAGCCTTGAGTTGCAAATTTTTGCTCAATGCGATCGACCAAGGCATTCGATTCCGCCGGGGTTAGGGGTGCGGGGAAATGCTCCATCACGCTCACGTCAGCGTTGAGCTGGGCAAAGGGAATGCGATCGCGATCGCACCACCGCCTCAAGATCAATCGGGGGGTGATCAGTCTGGAATCAACCATGGCATTTTCCGAATACAAGTCACGCAACCGAAACCAACACGCCACCCAGCATGATTAAAATCGAGCCCAGTAGCAGCAGCAGCGGGTTCGTCTGTTTCCACTCCGCAAAAATCACCAGCGCCAGTGCCACGGTCACGAGGGTATTCATATTGTAGAGCGGCACCAGTTTAGCGAGGGGAGCCTGGTAACGAAGCAGCGCAAACATCAAGCAGCCTGTGCCCGCAGCCCAGCAAAATCCCATCAAGGAAGAAGAGGCGATCGCCCTAGCCGACGGCATTGCCTCCGGCAGCAGCAGATTGCACAATAGCCCCGTGGCACTGACCGCTAAGCCAATGCACACCAGGTGTCCGCCCACCGACATGCCTGCATTGCCGCTAGTTTTTGAGAAAACTCCCGCAACGCCATACAAAAGGGCCGGAAGCAACCCACCGATTAAGAGCCCCAAAAGTTTCGGCGATAGAAAATGTGATGACACAAAATAGCCCTGCGCGATCTCAACCTTCCCATCCTAAGCCAGCGGCGATCGCGCCCAGCCCAAAGTCGGCCCAAAGTCGGCCCAAAGTCAGCTCAAATGTCGCACCGGATACCGGAGGCAGGGGGTCAGGCACTGCATCGGGGGAAATTGCGGAGAATTTTGCAACTTTTTTGAGAGGTGGGAATCCTATCTATATTGTGAAAATCCCAAAAAGCTTTGCCTAGTCGGCGTTACCACCGCTCAGATGGGTTCCAAAATTGCCTCTGCCAGCTTAGGATTAATGGTGTAAGGGACAACAACAGTAATGATACTCATAGACTTTAAAGTGGCTCAATACGAAAGTTTCTATAATCAAGCCGTCGATCTCGCAGCTGCTGGCCAGCGGGAAGCCGCTATTGCGCTCTATGACCAAGCGATCGTCCATAAGCCTGACTACCACGAAGCCTGGTACAACCGGGGCAACGCCCTGGCGACCCTAGGCCGGGGGGAAGAAGCGATCGCCAGCTTTGAGCAGGCGGTGGCCATCAAGGCGGATAAACACGAGGCCTGGTACAACCGGGGTATCGAACTGGCCGCCCTGGGGCGCTATGCCGCCGCGATCGAGAGCTATGATCGGGCGATCGCCATCAAACCTGACAAACATGAAGCCTGGTATAACCGGGCTTGTGCCTATGGATTATTGGGGCAAACTGAGCAGGCAACACTGAATTTAGCGCAGGCTATGGGCTTGAGCGATCGCTATGGTCTGCTTGCCAGAACAGACAGCGATTTCGAGCGAATTCGTCAAAATCAAGCGTTTCAGACGCTGGTTCAAGGTGGACTCCAGCACAAACCGACCGACCCAGCGGCTTCAGATCGCGCCTAGTCTTGAGCCCCAGAATCAGCTTTCCTGATCTGCTGCTTGCGAGATCTGTTGCTGATCTAAGAGGTGTTTGCTGTGGGGATGAATCACTGGTCGTCCAGCGTTTGCAAAGTCTTGATCGCCAGGTTTAGACTGAAATTCAGCAACGCCCTTTAAAGCGCTAAAGCCTCAGACAAGGGTCTGAGGCTAAGCAATGGTTTTCAATGAAATCAACTGGCTAGAAGCCAAGGGTTAGGGTTGATAGGCAACAGCGGATTGGAATTGTCATGACTGCCAAACTTTCCATTTGAGCGGATTGCGCAGACAATATTTAAGTCAGATGTCCATCAACCTTTTCGGTGCTGTTACGGGCAAGCCGGAACCTAAGCAGAAGGGAGACATACAGAACCTACAAGCGACGTTGAATCCGTTGGTTTCTGGGGTGAGCGCTGGGCAGGAGACGCTGGCCCGAACTCAGGTAGTGTGAGGAGGCTGGCCTGAGCGGCTTCTCCTTTGCGTCTGCATTCACGTTAACACTGGGTGGAGCGATCGCCAACGTCACTTCATCTTTCTCAAACTTCTCGACAGGAAACTTTAGCAAAGTCTATGGGAAGCGACCCATCGAACTGAACGGGTCTAAGAGAAATTCAGCATGGCTTTTCTCTTCAGGGTTAGGCCTCCTGTCCTAGACGCAAATATCCCTCTAGCAGTAGATCAGTCCCCAGCGCTTGCCAGCTGACTTGCTGCAATTGCAAGGCCTGATCCATTCGCGTCAAACCTAAGTTACCGACGGGGGAAAAACTAGAGCCGCCGATGATTTTGGGCGCAATGAAAGCCTGAACTTTGTGAATCGAGCCGTCTGCGATCGCCGCTGCTGCTAACGTCCCACCGCATTCCCACAGCACCGAAAGCAAGCCGCGATCGTACAAGTTTTTCATCACCGCAGCAGGGGTCAAATCGGCTAACGCAACGACTTCGACCCCCCGAGATCTCAGCAATTGGATCATCTGCGTCTGGTGCGATTGCCTTCCATCACCGATAACGCCCACACCGACAACGCCATCCCCCGCCTCCGTGAACACCACCGTTGCAGCTTTTCCCACATCCCATAAACGTGCCGTCTCCGGCAATTCTAGCGTCCGACTCATCACCACTCGCAGCGGATTGCGCGCGGCTAAACCGTGGGTCGTTAGTAGTGGATCGTCGGAGCGCACCGTATTGCCACCCACAATTACCGCATCACACTCTAGGCGCATCTGATGCACCCTCGCGCGGGACTCAGGTTGCGTAATCCAGTTGCTGTGACCACTGACGGCAGCAGTTTTGCCATCCAGTGTCATCGCATACTTGAGAATCCCAAAGAGTTGCTGATGCACAATGCGATGAACAAACGCTTCATTAAGTCGTTGACAGGCCGCTTCTTCGACACCCACGACCACCTCAATGCCCGCATCTCGCAGCGTTTGTAGCCCTCCCCCCGCGACCAGGGGATTGGGATCGACCATGCCCACCACCACCTTCGCGACGCCCGCTTCGACCAATGCCTTGGCGCAAGGCGGCGTGCGTCCGTAGTGGTTGCAAGGCTCGAGGCTGACATAGGCCGTTGCGCCACGGGCGGCAGCTCCGGCCTCGCGTAGCGCGAAGACTTCGGCGTGAGGCTGCCCAGCGCCGGGATGGAAGCCTTCGCCAATAATCTGCCCATCCTTGACGAGCACGGCCCCAACCATGGGGTTGGGCGCAGTTTGTCCCAGGGCGCGGCGAGCGAGTGTTAAACAGCGCTGCATCATTTGGGCGTCGAGGGAGACGGTTGTCATGGGGAGGGCTCGGTTGGGTCATGGGGAGGAGTGCGATCGCGCTCCCACCGCTGTTTGGCTAGGCGAAACCTTTGGCTCGACTGGTGGAGGGAACGGTGAAGCAGCTGTTGATCTGCTCACGGAGCTTGTCGTGGTCTAGGTTTTGACCAATGAGAACCAGTTGATTTTTCTTGGGGCCTGTCCACTCACTGTCATCTAGGGTAAACCGCTTGCCGCTGAGGTGAAAGACGTGGCGCTTTTGGCTTTCTTCGAACCAGATGATGCCTTTGGCGCGGAAGACGTTTTCAGGCAGCTGATTATCGAGGAAATACTGGAACTTGCGGATGGCAAAGGGGCGATCGCTCTGAATCGACAACGAGGTAAAGCCATCCACCGCTAGGTGATCCGAATGCTGGCCGTGCTCGGCATGATCATGGCCCGAGTGATCATGGCCCGAGTGATCATGGCCCGAGTGATCGTGGCCAGCGTGATCATGGCCCGAGTGATCATGTTCGCAATGCCCATGCTCATGATCGCAATCGGAATGGTCTTCTGATTCCGCCTGGTGCGCGTCAGAATCGAGATCATGGTGCTCGTGGTTATGATGCTCGTGACCGTGGTTTTCGACATCCCCACCCGCCCGCTCAAAATACTTATCCGACTCAAACAACCCAACACTCAAAATCAGTGGCAAGTCCACCTGACTGTTGGTCGTCCGTAAAATGCGAGCACCTTCTTTAATGTCCCGCAGCTTGACTTCCAACAAATCGAGATCGGCCTCATCCACCAAATCCGCCTTATTCAGCAACAGTGTATCGGCATAGAGAATTTGATTGTGGGCAGCCTCGCTGTTGAATAGATCGAGGCTGTAGTTGGCGGCATCTACCACCGTAATGATCGAATCGAGCCGGGTCAGATCCCGCAGCTCTGTGCCTAGAAACGTCAGCGCCACCGGCAATGGATCTGCTAATCCGGTGGTTTCGACAACGAGATAATCAATTTTTTCCTCGCGCTCCAAAACGCGATACACCGCATCGAGCAAGTCGCTATTAATCGTGCAGCAAATGCAGCCGTTACTCAGCTCGACGACCTCCTCGCCCGTGGAGACAATCAGCTCGTTATCGATGCCGATCTCACCAAATTCGTTGACCAACACGGCGGTCTTGATCCCCTGCTGATTGGTGAGGATGTGGTTGAGCAAGGTGGTTTTGCCGCTGCCCAGAAAGCCAGTGATGATGCTAACGGGCAAGCCTTGCTGGGTGATGTCCATGGGGGTAAGCGGAGCGGTGGGAGCGGCTGAAGTCATGGCTGTGAGTAAAGTAATCGGAGACGATCAAGCTGAGAATGTTTCTCATCCGATCTTAGCGCGATTGGTTCGGGCACGGCGCGGGCGCGACAGGATGTTACGAAGGGGAGGTTACGGATCGATCGACTGGGCCAGCTTTTGCTTGGCAGCTTGCCAGAGGGCTTCGAGCTCGGCGACGGAGTAGTCTTGGAGGGGGCGATCGCCCAAGGCTTTGACTCCCGTTTCGACCAACTCAAACCGCTGCACAAACCGCTGATTGGTACCCCGCAGGGCCGCACGGGGATCGAGGCCATACCAGCGGGCGAGATTGACCAGGGTAAACAGTAGATCGCCCAATTCTTCCTGCTGGTGGGCTTTGTGCTCGGGGCCGTCGGCGATCGCCTCCTTGAGTTCTGCCAGTTCTTCCTCAAATTTTGCCCAGACATCTTCGACGCAATCCCACTCGAATCCGGCGATCGCAGCGGTCTCAGAAATTTTGCCTGCGGCGGTTAGGGGGGGATTGGTTTGATTGTACTTGCCGAGTTTCTCACTGAGGCTGGCGATGGGGGGCAGGCCTTTGGCGGCTCGTTCCTGGCGTTTGATTTCGTCCCAGGTGGTTTTGACGGCTGCTGGCGTCAGGGTTTCTGGCGTTAGGATTTCTGGCGTTAGGGTTTCTGGGGTAACGGTTGCGGCTTGATCACCAAACACATGGGGGCCAAGCACATGGGGGCCAAACACATGAGGATGCCGCCGAATCAGCTTGGCGCGGATGCCCTCGGCGACGTCGGCCAGGGTGAATTGCCCCAGATCCTGGGCGACCTGGGCCTGGAGCACCACTTGCAGCAACAGGTCGCCGAGCTCCTCGACGATCTCGGCGGTTTCTCCTCGCTCTAGGGCATCGGCGGCTTCGTGGGCTTCTTCGAGGATGTAAGGGATCAGGCTTTGGGGAGTCTGGGCCAAATCCCAAGGGCAGCCGCCTTCGGGATTTCGCAGCTGAGCCACGACGGCGATGAGATTTTCGAGGGCGGTGCTGATTTGGGCGGTGTTGATTTGGGTGTTGATGTCCTGGGTGTTGATGCCCTGGGTGCAGCTGTCGGTCGGGGAGTCGGGAGATGGGGTCATGGCGGCAAATGGGGGATTAAATTTTACTCATGTCCAACATTTTCTGGATGGGTTTAAGGGCGGCTTGTTGGATGTGCGGAGGCAAGGTGATTTCGGGCGATCGCCGTCGCATGGCCCAATACAGCTTCTCTAGGGTATTGAGCCGCATGTGTGGACATTCGTTACAGGCGCACTGATTTAGAGGCGGCGCTGGGATAAAGCGTTTTTGAGGCATGGCTTTTTCCATTTGATGGATGATCCCGGCCTCTGTCACCACAATAAACGCTTCCTTCGGGCTACTTTGGCTATGCTTGAGCAGCGCCGTCGTCGAACCAATAAAGTCCGCGTGTTGCAAGACCGCCGGTTCGCATTCCGGGTGGGCAATAATCTCGGCGGTCGGATTGGCCACCTTCAACTCCACCAGCTTGCGCTCGGAAAAGGTCTCATGCACGATGCAGCTACCGTCCCACAGCAGCAGCTCTCGGCCCGTTTGTTGCATTACGTAGCGCCCCAGATTGCGATCGGGTGCGAAAATAATCGGCTGCCCAGCGGGAATCTGGTTGACCAGCTTCACGGCGTTGGAACTCGTGCAAATGATATCGCTCATCGCCTTAATTTCGGCGGTGCAGTTGATGTAGGACACCACTACATGCTCCGGGTGCTGAGCCTTAAAGGCCGCAAAGGCCTCCGGTGGGCAGCTGTCTGCCAACGAACACCCCGCCGCCAAATCCGGCAATAGCACCAGCTTGTCTGGATTGAGAATCTTCGCGGTCTCTGCCATAAAGTGAACCCCCGCAAACACAATCACCTGGGCATCGGTGGTGGCGGCCTGCTGGGCCAGACCCAAGGAGTCGCCAATGTAGTCGGCAATGTCCTGGATGTCGGGCTCTTGGTAGTAGTGGGCCAGCACGATCGCATTGAGATCCTGCTTGAGCTGGGCGATCGCCCAAATAAGTCCTGAGGCAGATCAAAATCCTGGGGGATACCCGGAGCTCCCGGACGAACAGCGGTCACAAACACAGGCGTTACTCCTAAGGGTTGGGCGTCGTATCACTGGCCTTTAATTATAGTTGAATTTACCAAAATGAGGAGTGCCTGAGCAGGCTGGCGATCGCCATCGGCATTTCTCGGAAAAACACGGTTTTTACGAAAAAACTTTGGGTTTTCTTCACCCGACTTTTTGCAACTCCTTTGCCAAAATAGAAGAACTTCAGCTCCGCTCTATTCGGAACGACCATGAAAACTTCTCTGTGCAGTCCATCTACAACTGGTATCGTGACGCCATCCGCAACCCCAAATACCGTCCCTGGGTCATCGTGGGCTCGATCGCCTACCTGCTCATGCCCTTCGACATTTCACCGGACTTAATTCCCATTGTGGGCTGGCTCGACGACGGTATCATTGCCGGACTGCTCGTGGCCGAAATCTCCCAAATGATGTTGGAGCGCCTAAATGCAGCCAAAACTTCAGGCGGAGCTGATGCCAGCGTCAAAGACACCAGCGGCAAATCCACTGCTGCCCCCGCAAGCTCCCAGGAGACCACCACCGTCGATATTCAGGCAGAAGAGGTCTAGGGGGCTAAGTCGGTGGAGGTTGCCGCTGTTGTCACCGCGACAGGAATCTCGGCCCGAAAGCTCATGCCCTGCTTGGTCTGACTTCTCAAGGTCAGATGTCCCCCATGGCGTGGGCGTGGGTCAAGCCTTGGCAAATAGCAAGCCCTAGCCCAGCGCCCTGATAGTGGTGGCGATCGACCTGTTCAAAGGGCTGCAAGATTTTGGCTTGGAAATCGGGACTGGTGCCAATGCCAGTATCTGCCACCGTTGCCCGCAGGTAGTACGTTCCGTTGCGTCTTGAGGCGCTAATCTGCAACGAAACCGTTCCTTCGGGGGTGAACTTAAACGCATTGCTTAACAAATTGGGCCAATTGCGCCCAGCGTTGCAAACATTTACAGAAGCATTAAATATTGCTGCGATCGCTACCCTCGTTCCCCGGCATTCTGTTAAGAACTATGTTGAATCCGGCTTAGATGCGTTGCGGACTTAGATCTTTTGCAAACTTTTGCGGATTTCGGATCTGATGCAGATCTGCTGCGGGTTTATCTATTAGAAATATCTGGAGTAAAATCTTGACCATGCTTACTTTACTGTCAGCCCCCCTGCTCTCTGGCACCTTGGCCGCCGCCACCAACACCCTGGCTTGGAGCCCCAAGACCGCCATGGTGATGATCATTTCGAATATTTTGGCGATTGCGATCGCCAAGCAAACTGTCCAAATCCAAAATGCTGGCGCAATGCCCCCCTCTCCGAACCTGTTCGGTGGTTTTAGCATTGGTACGATCCTTGGAGCCACCAGCCTTGGCCACATTGTCGGCGTGGGCGCAATTTTGGGTCTGAGCTACATCGGCTCTCTCTAGAATTGCAGGTTTGGCAGTCGTTTTCGACAGCTATCTGGACGTTGTTTTTGGGCGTCGTGACTGTTGTAAATTATCCGCTGCGATCGTTGCATGGGTTTCTGTGCATGCGATCGCAGCACCCTTTCATTCTGGGTAAACTGTCCAGATTTTTTGTTTATATATTTATATATTTTTGTTTGTGTATATTGGGTTTATGTTGGGCTAAACGCTTAGTTTAGATTTTTTCTCTAAATTTTTGCCTAGCTTTTTAGATTTGAAATTGTACAGACTTATGACAAACTGCACCTTGCTTTGGTATCGCAACGATCTCCGGCTCCATGATCATGAGCCCCTTAGCCTTGCAGCCCAGTCTCCAATTTTACCGCTCTATTGTTTTGACCCTCGTCAGTTCGCAACCACATCCTTTGGCTTTGCCAAGACAGGGAGTTACCGTGCCCAGTTTTTACTCGAATCTGTCATCGATTTGCGCCAAAGCTGGCAGCATCTTGGTGGCGATCTGGTCATCCGCTGTGGCAAACCCGAGGAGATTATTCCCAATTTGGTTCAAGCCTATGGGGTTAGCTCAGTCTATTTTCACCAAGAAGTCACAGCCGAAGAAATTCGGGTCGAAACCCTGCTCAAAGCAAAGCTGGAGGCGATCGGTGTCGAAGTCAAAACCTTCTGGGGGTCAACATTGTTTCACCCTGATGACTTGCCCTTCGGGACGTCACAAGTTCCGGAATTGTTCACCCACTTCCGAAAGGCGATCGAGCAGCAATGCCAAGTTCGCAACAGCTTGAAGACCGGACAGCCGGCTATCCAAACTACCACAGGAACCGTCTCTCGCCCCCCAGGATTAGAGCCCGGCGCTTTGCCCTCGCTCCAGGACTTAGGTGTAACTACAGCTGAGATTGATTCTCGGGCAGCCCTACTCTTTAAGGGAGGTGAAACCGAGGCTAAAGCGAGACTCCAGAGCTACTTTTGGCAAGGCGACCATCTGCGAGAGTATAAGCAAACGCGCAACGGGATGCTCGGCGCAGACTACTCCTCAAAATTCTCACCTTGGCTTGCCCTAGGCTGTCTTTCACCACGCTATATCTACGATCAAGTTCAAGCGTATGAAAATCAGCGCATTCGCAACGACTCTACCTACTGGCTGGTTTTTGAATTGCTCTGGCGTGACTACTTTCGCTGGATTTGTGCCAAGCACGGCAACAAAATCTTCCACGCGGAAGGACTTCAGGGTATATCCATCAGCTGGAAGCAGGATTGGGAACGGTTCGAAGCTTGGAGCAGTGGTCAAACGGGTTTTCCCCTGGTGGACGCCAATATGCAAGAGTTGAAACTCACAGGTTTCATGTCTAACCGAGGTCGGCAAAATGTTGCTAGCTTTTTGACTAAAAATCTCGGAATCGATTGGCGTATGGGCGCGGAGTGGTTTGAGTCGCAACTGATTGACTACGATGTCTGCAGCAATTGGGGAAACTGGAATTATAGCGCGGGCGTCGGCAACGATGCGCGTGGTTTTCGCTTTTTCAATATCCTCAAACAGTCCAAGGACTATGACCCCATCGGTAAATATGTCAAATGCTGGCTACCCCAGCTCCAGCTGGTTCCCTCCCACAAAGTTCATGAGCCCTGGCGGCTATTGCCGGTTGAGCAAGCCCGATTTGGCATCACCCTTGGTGTGGATTATCCAAATCCCATCGTCGATTTTTTCGAATCAGCCAAAAGCAACGAAAAGATCTATCAAGCGGCGATCGGTGCAGCTGCGAATACTAGACCTCGTGGTGCGAATCTAGAACGACGGCGCAAGTCTCCCCCAAACGTCGCTAGGTTCAGAAAAAAATAAAGTAGTTCATCAACTATGCAACGCCCTGATTGGATGGCTGACGACTTGAATTTGTCCTTTGCAAAAGAGGTGTGATGACTTCAGCCGGTTGGGGCCGACTGAGCCAATAGCCCTGTAAATAGCGGCAACCCATCTTCTGTAAGTAATGGGCCAATTCGTGGGTCTCAACCCCCTCTGCCACGAGTCGTAGCCCTAACCCCTCCGCCAGGGCAATGGCGGCTTTGACGATGGCTTCATCCTGAGGCGCATCTAGAAGATTTTGCACAAAGGAACGATCGATCTTGACCGTATTTAGCGGAAGCTGTTTCAGATGCCTCAGGGATGCGTAACCCGTGCCAAAGTCATCCAGGGCGATATTGACACCCATTCGTTGTAGGGCCAAGAGCGATCGCAACTCAATTCCAAATTTTCCAAGGCAACCGACTCGGTAATTTCCAATTCCAGTGCCTGGGGAGGTAACCCCGTTTCTGCCAGGATTTGAACCACTTGTTCCACCAGGCAGGGATGTTGCAGTTGGCGGGGGGAGAGATTGACGGATACGGTAACGCTGATGCCTGCTTGTAGCCAAGTCTGGGTCTGTCGGCAAGCTTGTCGCAAAATCCATTCTCCCAGGGAAACAATGAGACCATTGTGTTCTGCGCGAGAAATGAATTCCGTCGGCGAAATCCACCCTTGAGCTGGGGTAAACCAACGAACCAGAGCCTCGACATGCGTTATGCGATCGCTGGCTGTATCGAGTTGAGGCTGGTAGTACAACTTGAGTTCCTGCCGTTCCAGGGCTCCGTGGAGCAATGTATCCAAAACAAAATTGCGTTTTGATTCTTGGCTGAGCGCCTTGGAGAAGCGAGTATAGCCATTGCGTCCCTCAGCCTTCGCTTGATACAAAGCTGAATCCGCATGTTTCAACAAGAGTTCCGCCGTTGTACCATCTTCAGGGTACATAGCCATGCCGATACTCGCCGTCACATGGAGTTGGTGACCCTCCACCTCGAATTTGGGTTGCAGCGCCTCCAGAATACGCTCGGCGATCGCCGAGCCATCCTCCGCTTGGAGCAAGTCTGAGAGAATCAGCGTAAATTCATCTCCCCCCCAACGGGCAATCAAATCTTGATGGCGAGAACAATCCTGTAACCGTTGGACGACCTGGCAAAGTAAGCCATCGCCCACAGCATGGCCCAGGGTATCGTTGACCAGTTTGAAATGGTCTAAATCGACAAACAAAATGGCGAAATATTCCTGCGATCGCCTCCCACCGCTCAGTTTGTGCGCTAGATATTGGTCAAACTGAACCCGATTGGCCAGACCGGTCAAACCATCGTGATGAGCCTGATAGTGGATCAAAGCCTCGCTTTGCTTGCGTGACGTAACGTCCCGAAAGCTCCAGACCTGCCCGGTCACCCCTCCATCCACTACCTGCGACTGGCCAGAGCATTCCAAGTTGCATTTCGTCTGATTAATGGGGAGGGTCAACTCATGGCGCGCTGGCTGGATCGTGGGTTGTTGAAGCATCTGCCAGAGCTCTGGCATTGCCTGAAGTCTGGCTTGAATCAGGGAAAGCCATTGTTGACGATCTAAACAGGAGGCTTGAATACCCAACAAGCCCAACAACTTCTGGTTGAAATTAATCACATGGCCCTGTTGGTTCAACACCAAAATGCTGTCTGCAGTTGCCTCTAGAGTGGCCTGTAGGGTCGAGAGAGATTGGGCCAACTGTTGGTTGATCTGGGCTAAGTGCTGTTGCTGAGCCTCGAGTTGCGATCGCTGATCATAGCTACGCAGAGCTTCTTGCACCGTCAGGAGAAGATCCGTTTCATCCCAGGGCTTGGCAATGTAGCGATAGAGATTGGCATGATTGACAGCGTTGCCCACGGCTTCGGCCCGGTGCTCTCCGGTAAGCAGAATCTTGAGCGCCTGGGGAACCAAACGCTGGGCTTCGATCAGGAATTGATCGCCCGACATTTTTGGCATAACCTGATCTGACAAAATCAACGGAATCGTCACGCCTTCAGCCAGCAGATCCGCAACCAGCTCTAATGCTTCTGGCCCCTGGCTTGCCAATTCCACATCATAGCTAGCTCCAAACTGGCGTTTGAGCTGTTCACCTAAACACGCCAGTATTGAAGCATCATCGTCAACACAAATAATCGTCGCTAATCCAATTGCCCCTCCCATAAAGTTCCTTGCCTAGTTTCTTACTTTAATGTTTTGGAAATCAATGTAACAAGCTCTGATTCTCGCCAGGGTTTATGCAGACAAGTATGAAGATTGGCCTCCTGACGAGCTCGCTTAATTGCACTTTGATCAGCCTGCCCAGTTAGCATAACTGTCATGATTTGAGGAAGCTTTTGATGAACTTGAATCAAAAATTCATCTCCCTTTATTCCAGGCATGAGCCAGTCGGACACAATCACGAGCAATCGAATACCGCTGTCACAGAGTTCTTCAATGATTTCCCAGGCTTCTCCTGCACTTTCAGCCATCTCGTAAATGTATTGTTGGCCAAAGTTGCGCTGAAGTTGCTCCTTGAGAGTATCCAAAATCAAAATTTCGTCATCGACACAGAGAATGGCTGTGTTCATTGCCATAGCTATCTATCCTAGAAAGTTTTATTACTCAAATTAACAAAAGTAGTCTAGAGCTGGAGATCTCTAGGATTGCGATCGCGGTATTTGAATCATAAAGCAAGTATCACCCGGTTGGCTCGTAAGACTGATTTTTCCCTGGTGCTTCTCAATGATTTTTTTAACAATATGAAGACCTAGGCCACTGCCTTCCCCTTGCGCCTTGGTCGTAAAGAAAGGCTCGAAGATTCGCTCCTGGTGGATGGGATCGATGCCTTGCCCCGTATCCTGAATTTTAATGATCACCTGATCTCCATGCATAGTAGTGGTAATGGTTAACATCCCCTTACCCTCCATCGCCTGAATCGCATTATGAATCAAATTGTTCCAAACCTGGATCAATTCGTCTGGATAGCCCTGAATTTCAGCCAAAGCTTGATAATTGAAAATGACTTCAACTCCTCTTTTGAGCTGGTTGCAATAGAGCTCTAAGACCATATCGATGCCCGCCTCAAGTTGAAAGAGCTGAGGTTGGCTATCGTGCTCAAAATGAGCATAACTGCGCAAAGCAAAGACGATTTTACCGGCTCGTTCTGCTGCCGTTTGGATGAATTGACGATTACCCTGAAGGCGGTTCAAATTATAGATAAATTCAAGCATTTGCCCCTGGCTTTCATCTTTCAAAATAGGCAAATAGAGATCCACCTCTTCATGGATGCCCAAGTCAACGAGGCAATCCGCTAAACTATGAGCAGAGGCAATCCCATCGCCTTCGAGCTGGGCTTGGAGCGATCGCCGCAGGGGTCGTTTTTCCCGAGAAGAGAGGGGAGTTCGAGGTTTGAGGGTATCGGTCAGGAATTCAAGCCATTGCCCCTGTTGCTGTGCATCCAAGTGGGTCGAGAAAGCTGGCAACTGGTCTAGGACAACAGTAAATGCCTTATCCAGATTGCCTGCTGCCGCCTGGATTGCCCCCAGGGGCGTATTGATTTCATGGGCGATTCCAGCCACGAGGGTGCCGAGAGCTGCCATTTTTTCTGCCTGGATTAATTCCTGCTGGGTGGCTTGAAGCTCCGCCAGGGCCGTACTGAGGGATTGATTTTTTCGTCCAGCTGCTGCTTGCCCTGTTCGACGCGTCTTACAATGCCGATGATGCAGAGGGCCGCCGCACCGAGGGTGATCAGGGTTCCCAGGTCAGCCTGACGATTGGCAAATTTTGCCTGATGCTGGGCCAGGGCAAAGTGACGACTCAGGAGGGTCGAGACCTCTCCGTAGGCCGGGTCTACCATGGTTTCATCCACTGTTTCAGCCTGTTCTGACTTGCCCTGTTGGAGTAACAGAACCTCTCGCCTGAGACTGCTGATGTAGCGTTCGTAGCTCTCGGTCAGCGCTGATCCTTGCGATCGCCAGTTCGTAGACGCTCTCTATTCTGTAACTGGGTCAAGAGAGGTTCGATGTCTTGATCAATCGCGTCAACCTCGCGGAGGTCTTCGGGCACGGCACCGTTACGCATGGCATATTCCTCAATCCCATCCAAGCGAGTCATGAGTTGCTTGGCCGTGCTGACGTTCAGAATCGTTTGCACAGAACGATCGGCCCAGGCCCTGAGGCCCAGAATTGATGTGGCTGCGATCGCAGCGATCGCCACCGTCATGCCCGGAATCAACCAGCGACCTGGCTGCAACGTTTTGAACCGCATCTTTAACCTCCTGGCCTGGGGCGACTCAGTGTTGCTCGACAGAAGTCTTAGATAAAGTCTTAGACAAAGTCTGAGACAGAGTCTTGGAGACCTCTGAGTCTATCGTTCCCAGGTCAAAGACAAAGTTCCTGAATCGGGCTCAAAATCAGCCCTATGGCCTACGGCCTGGTCAACCCTCTCGGGAGTCACCTTGGTCTTGCGATCGAAACCATCCCGCAGGGGCGAACTGCTATTCATCTGGCCTTTGGACTTGACGGGGAATACGCTCTAGGCAGACGCTATTGTTGCAGCGCTTCTTGCACTAGCATTTCTCTTTCTACGTGTACGTTTTTCTCTCGGCTTGTTTTTTCTCACCTTTTATTCTCACCTTGTGATTGTTGCCCATGCAGCGTATTTTCCTCGATTGGCAAACCCTTTCCCTCGAACAGCAAGTGGCCCAGCTTTTCGTTGTGCGTACGACAGGTCATTTGTTTGACCACCAGATTCGCTATCCCCAGTGGGAAGCGACCAACGCCCAACTGAAGCACTGGATCAAAGATCTGGGCGTCGGAGGTGTGATTTTGCTGGGCGGAAGTGCAGCAGAAATTGCGTTGCGCACTCAACAGCTTCAGGACTGGGCCAGTCTACCGCTGTTTCTGGCCGCCGACATCGAAGAAGGTGTGGGGCAACGCTTTGCCGGGGCGATTTGGATGCCGCCACCCATGGCACTGGGGGCGATTGTTCGGAACCTTGACCTCGCCCTCAGCCTCGCCGCTCAAATGGGCTCTGCCACCGCTGCAGAAGCCCACGCCATCGGCCTCAACTGGCTCCTGGCCCCCGTGGTAGATGTCAACAACAACCCGCTCAATCCCGTGATCAACGTGCGGGCCTTTGGCGAAACCCCGGACATTGTCAGCCAGCTTACCGCCGCCTTTATTGGCGCAGCCCAGGCCCACCCAGTGCTCGCCACCGCCAAGCACTTTCCGGGCCACGGCGACACCGCCACCGATTCCCACTTAGAGCTGCCCCAGATTCCCCACGACTTAGCGCGACTGAGAGCTGTAGAACTGGTTCCCTTTCAGACAGCAATCGCCGCCGGGGTCGCCTCGATCATGACGGCCCACCTCCTCCTCCCGGCTCTAGATGCCCAATTCCCTGCCACCCTCTCCAAACCAATTCTCACCGGACTGTTGCGGGACGAACTCGGGTTTGAGGGGTTGGTGGTGACGGATGCTCTGGTGATGCAGGCGATCGCCGACCGCTATGGTCCCTACGAAGCCCCGCTGCTGGCCTTTGAGGCAGGCGCTGACGTACTGCTGATGCCAGCGGATCCGGTGGGGGCGATCGAAGCAATCTGCGAAGCGGTTCGGGTGGGTCGGATTCCCCAGGAGCGCCTGCATGGCTCCCTAGAGCGGATTTGGCGCGCCAAACTCCGTATCAATCCCGCCCAATCCGAGTCTTGTCACAGTTGGAAAGGGGAGCCGACGCCAACGCTGGAGCTCGATCAGCTGGCACGGCCCGACGTGATCGAGCTAAGAGCAGAGATTTGCGGCAGTCTCAGGTTGTGAGCCCAGGGGCTACATTACCGATCGCGTCGGACTTAGAATCGCCGCCGGTCAACTTAGTAATCGTGGATAATCTCTTGGCCGTGCCGTTTTTGGACAGTGCGAGTCCGGCGATCGCCCTCCCCCAATCCCGAGGTTACCAGTCGCGTTGGCTCGACAACCAATACCTGGGAACTCTCCCCACCGATCAACCTATGCTGCTTCAGCTCTTCATTCGCGGCAATCCCTTTCGAGGCAGCGCGGGTTCCACAGACCTAGCGCTCAACTGCCTAGGGGAATTGCTAGGCAAGGGCAATTTGCTAGGTGTCGTTCTCTATGGCAGTCCCTACGCGTGGGAACAGATTACGGCACAACTCGCTTCGGCACAACTGCCCGAGTCTATCCCAGCGGTGTTTAGCTATGGGCAAATGGGAGCGGCCCAGGCGATCGCTCTAAAGGCAATTTTTGATGGCGCAACCTTGGCTAATCCCAATCCAGACTTCCGGAGAAAAACAGAAATTTCAACCCAAAACCAAGCATTTACGGACTAAAATTACTGGCCAAAGTTCAGTTAAATCAGTCGAATGAGTTGCTCTCCAAAAACTAGGCTAGGAGTGCGTCAACCCAGGATCGCAGTATGAGTCGTTGGCCAGAGGACACTTGCCTGTCACTTGCCTGTCACTTGCCTAGAACTGGCCTAGAATAGAAGAGCTTTTTGACACACCTTCCGGGACTCTATGGCTTTGCTTGCTCCAGCGAATTCGCGTTCTCAGCCCCGCACTCAGAGTTCCAGACTTCAGTGGGGTTGGCCCCTGCAAACGCTGATGTTGCTGCTTTGGGTTGGGGGAATGGTGAGCGGCGGAGGGGTAGCGATCGCCCAGACCTCATCAGCGCCCTCTGTAACTCCAGCACCAGCTTCACCCCAACCCGCTGCCAAGCCCAAGCCCTCCTCTCCACAACAGCGATCGCCTCAAACCCCATCGCCTCAAACCCCAGAAGCCCAAAAACTCACTGAACAAGCCCAGGAACAATACGCTGAAGGTGCGTTTGCCGCTGCGCTCAAAACCCTAGAAACCCTGCTGGCGATGCAGAAGCAACCCGTAGAGCAGGCAGAAACCCTCAACTTGATCGGCTTAGTGTACGATCGCCTCGGCCAATTCGATGCCGCCGTCCGCAGTTACCAACAAGCCCTCAACGCCTACAACAAACTCCAGCGAGACCAGCCCCAGATCGCCAAACGCGGCGAAGCACGAACGCTAAATAACTTGGGAGCGCTCTATGCCGCCGCCGATCGCGGCCCCGAGGCCCTGGGATTTTTGGAGCGATCGCTCGGCATTTTTCGAGAACTCAAAGCCCGAGAGAGCGAAGCCGTCACCCTACGCAACTTGGGCAGTCTCTACTTGAAAGCGGGTCGCGGCGAGGATGCGATCGCCGCTCTCGAAACGTCGCTCAAACTCGAAACCGAACTCAATCGCCCGGTGCAGATTGTTGAATTGCTCGATCGCCTCAGCTCGATTTATCTGAACGCCGGAGCTGTGGACGAGGCCCTGGGGCTGTTACAACGGGCCTTTACCTTCGTGGAACCCAGTGATGATATCGCATCCAAGTTGGCCCTGCTGACGCGGATCGGTGAGCTGTATGAAAATACACGGCGGGCCGATGCGGCGATCGCTACCTACCAAAACGCCCTAGACCTCGTCAAAAAAATGTCCGATGCCGCTCTGGGTGAAGCCAAGATGCCCGTAGAAGGACGGCTGCGCGATCGCATGGCCCAAGTGCTGGCAGATGCGGGGCAAACCCAACCGGCCATCGAGCAGTACGAAAACGTATTGGCGATCGCCCAAACGCTCAAAGATCCCCTCGGCCAAGCTCAAGTCTTGATCAGCCTGGGCGATTTACAGCGCCGCACCCAGTCCTTGGACGCCGCCCGCCAACGCTATACCCAAGCCCTCGCCTTAGTCAAGCCCCTGCAAAACCCCTTGCTGGAGGGGCGCTTACTCAGCGGGCTGGCGGTGGTGGCGCGGGATGCCGGACGCTGGGACGAGGCCCTCAAGTTGGCCCAACAGGCGCTGACGGCACAGGAACAGCAATTGACCTCGCCGGAGGAACAGGCGCAGCAAAAGGCTGGCAAGGCAATCACGCTCAACTTGTTGGGTGATGTGCATCGACAACAGCACCAGTATGACCAGGCCGCTAAGGCCTACCAGCAGTCTTTGAATCAGCAAGACCCCCAAAATTTGTTGCTACGGGGCACCAATTTGAATGACTTGGGCGCGATGCTGCTGGTGCTCGGGCGGACGAAGGAAGCGGTTGCACCCTTGGAGCAGGCGATCGCCATCTGGGAAGCCCTCGGCCTAGAGTCGGCAGCGGGCCAAGGCCGCAATCCCGTGGAAGAGTCCTATCAGCAACTCACGAATGCTTGGCTAGCCCAAGGCAATACAGGTGAGGCGTTGATGACAGTGGAAAAGTGGCGATCGCGCCTCTACCGAACCTTCCTCGATTTGCGTCAGCCCGAACAGGATCCGCCCACGAAATCGTTGAATTTGCAACAGCTTCAGAAAATTGCCGTAGATCAGCGCGCGACAATTTTGGTTTACGATCTCACGAGCCAGCCAGCCGCTCCCAACGCTGATTCAAAACCCGATCCGAAAGCCAAGCCTAAGCCGAAAACTGATCCCAACCCAAAACCCGATCCCAACCCAAAACCCGACCCCCAAACTGACTCTAAGGTCAATCCAGCGATCAATCCAGAGGTCAACAGCCCTCAAACCCTGCGTATTTGGCAACTTTCTTCGACCGGCGCAGTTGCGGTTAAAACCGTTGACATTTCGTCAGAGCAGCGATCGCGCCTCCAAGCACCGAACGCTACCCCCGCCGATCTCCAAGCACTTGCAGAGATCTTGATCACGCCCCTCGCAGACAGCCTGCCGCAACCGGACGCTATCACTCGAGATGCCGATGGTAACGTTGTTACAGTCGCCTCGGGTGGCCCCAGCTTGATCATCGTGCCGCCCGTTTCGATGCAAAAGTTACCCTGGGCTGCGCTGCCGCTGGCGGGCAAGACAACCTTAATTGATGTTTATCCGCTGATGGTGGTGCCGTCGCTCCAGGTGTTGTCGCCCCGATCGCCAGACCAACCCAACCCAGCGATCGCCACGCCCCTGATCGTCGGCAACCCGGCGACCCATGGCCCCGATCACCCGCTAGTCTCGGAGCAAGTCAAGGCGATCGCAACGCTTTTGGGCACCGAAGCCTTCACCGGCAAAGCGGCCAATTTGGGGGCGATCGCCCCCAAATTGGCCGCTGCCAACCTCATTCACCTCGCGGTTCCCCAGCTCAACATCGTCAACCTCGGTGAAGCCTTGGTTTTGCACTAGATCCGACATCACCCGGCAAAGCCCCGCAAAAATCAGCCCCGCAAAAAACGGCCATCCAAGGCATGACCCCCGCCGACATTTTGGCCCTGCCGCTCCAGGCCAACCTCGTGGTGCTCCAGGGCCTCGATGCTAACCTCGACCAGCCCCGAGCCTCAGAACCGAGTCTGGCCCAGGCGTTCCGGGCCGCCGGTGCAGAAACGGTACTCAGCTCCACTGGCCAGGCCTCCGATGCTGCCACCCGCGATTGGATGAAGGCGTTTTACCAAATTCTCAAAACAGAGCCCAGCATGTCACCGGTTCAGGCTCTACGTCAGACGATGATTCAGTTGCGACAGCAATACCCCTCGCCTCAGGACTGGGCAGGGTTTCACGTTTGGGGAGGTAACAACCCCATCGCAAAACTGGCTGCGCCGATTCGCCCGACACCCAATCGCCCGACACCCAACCGCCCGACTACCCCAGCCAAATCGAACACCAAGGGTTAACCCTGATCCGCATCAGGGGAGAGTTCAAAAACAATTTCTTCATAAAATTGCTCGATCGGCACACTTAAATCAATACTTTTAAGCTCAACGCGATCGCCCGATCGGTAGCTGAGGATCAACCAATCACCGGCATCATTTCTGTGGTAAATGTCGATCGCCATTTCCTCGGAGCTCACCAAAACATAATCGATTAAACTTGGATTGCGGCGATATTTTTCAAATTTTTTGCCGCGATCGTAGGCCTCGGTGCTACTCGATAAAACTTCGACAATTAAGCAAGGATAGGTAATATACTGGGTGCTGAAATTATCGCTTGGTTCGCAAGTAACACTTAGGTCGGGATAAGTGTAGTTACGAGTGTTGAGGATATTCACCTTTAAGTCTGAATTGAAAATGCTGCATTGACTTCCTCGCAGATGAAGCTTCAGCAACAACAAGCAGTTTCCGGCGATCACACTATGATTTTTCGAGCCTCCGCTCATCGCATAAACCTGACCTTCAATTAGCTCATGCCGTTCTAATTGCTGTTCTTCCCAGGCGAAATATTCTTCAGGTGTGAAGTGGCGATCGTTATCCTTGACTGCAATCATGGCAATAACTCCCTAGTTCTAACAGAATAGCAGCTGCGACTTTAGCATTCAGTGCTCTGGTGAATCTCATCATTACCGCTGCTCAAGCAGGCCGCACTGCCGAGCTGTCCGACCACCCCACAACCCAAGCGGTTTTGGCAAGTTTGAAGTCGCAGGGCTGAAGGCTAAAAGGGCGTGCCAGACACCGGGTGTTTCCCCGTTTTCTCTGCACGACAACGCTTCTCCGCAAATACCCGATGTCTCAGCCCAGGCTCAGGCTCGATCCCATCAAGCACAGAAAACCGCCTGCACCTCGAATGGGTAGTCCTATTTAGGTAAGGATAGCCCCAACCCCGTGTAGGCAGAGCTTTCAGCGCTTAGAGTAAACTTTATAGACTTGAAGTATCCTGGATTTTCTCACGG
Source organism: Synechococcales cyanobacterium CRU_2_2 (assembly GCA_012034805.1). Classification (GTDB taxonomy): domain Bacteria; phylum Cyanobacteriota; class Cyanobacteriia; order PCC-9006; family JAAUQQ01; genus JAAUOP01. The sequence continues at coordinate 26,295 of JAAUOP010000063.1, forward strand.
TTTTACAGCTACAAAGCCAAGATATTCACGAAATAGTAGG
>JAAUOP010000207.1 GCA_012034805.1 Synechococcales cyanobacterium CRU_2_2
AGGTAGATTGCCCCGTCGATTTTGAACGTTTCGGACGGATGCAGTACTTGTTCCCATGCTCCAACCAAAAAGTCTCGCAGAGTTGGCTGTTTTTGCTTTGCTGCTTTGCGTCACTATAGAGCGATCGCAAAAAGTACTTTACCGCAACATCTTGGCCCGACCCAACTTCTTCAGTCAACATTTGCATCACTAGGCACCCGCATCAGTTGGGATATTTCTGTACCCACATCGCGAATAATCACAGCCCGCGTTGATTCGTCAGATATCCTTCGCTTTAGCGAATCCTTAAGCGCATTCGCAACATTAACTAACATGTTTGTCCCCTGCTCCACCGTCAGGTAATACTTGGCTTTGATGATGCGATCGCCCTCGGCCTTGATCAACTTATTGCGTTCGAGCACAATTTGCCTGACATCCTCCCAGGCGGCATAATCCTCGTGCCCGCCTTTGATCAGCCTCAAAATCTCTTGGAATGCGGTCGAAACCCCCTGCGAGTCGTTAGCCTGCTTGGCCGCAGTCATCTCTGTTGCCGCCTCTTTCAGTGCCTCCCAGATTCGTCCAGATTCGCCTGTATCGACCCGGACAAGCACATCCTGCAATCGTGAGGTGAGCAGAGCGATCTCCTCGCGCTGTGCCAGCAAATCAGGATCGGCGATCGCAGCCGCATAATTTTCCTGGAGCCGCGTCGGCAGCACTTTCGCGTACCGCCCATGCTTGTAGTTAGGGTGTAGTGGCCCTGGAACAAAGCGCGTCATTTCGCCTTTCGAACGAGCATGAGCCCTGCAGCGATCGCTTCCGTCCATCGCCCATGCTTTACAGGGTTGACCGTTTTTGGCAACCTCACAGCATTTTCTCTTTCTCGCGTTCGGGTTGGCTCGGGGCATCGCGACATTGTACCTATTGCAATCCGATTGTACCTATTTCAGTACCATCCTGATTTCAGTACCATCCATCCAGCGAGGGTTTGATTGCGATTCGCAATAGGTACATTCCCACCTCGTCCAGCTGCAGGAATGCGCTAGCGGAGAAGCCAAGTTGTTCCCAGTTCTTCGACCCTCGCACCTTTTTTGAGTCTGCGTTGCAGCAATTTCAGCTCGCTTTGCAGGTCAACGAAAGACCGAGGACGATAAAGCAGCATTTCAAAGTTTCAGTCCCGCACAGCGATCGCTACGACTTCAGCGTCCTCAGGTAGCACGGTAGCCAGAGCCCCAGCAAGGACGGCAGGGATCGTGACCGATACATTCCGCCCGTTTGGTGGCACAACGCAGCTACCAGCACTGTTATTACGTGCCGCCTTGACTGTTACGACCGCCCGAGTGACAGAGGTCAGCATTACCGACTTTAGGGGTGCTGGGCCGCTCGTTCCGTCGGGGACGAGTTGGTCTGGGTCGATCGAGTAAACCTTGCCACGGAAAATATTGGAGAAAAGGTTGTCCCGATACAGGCCAGTGCAGGAAGTCTGAGCCGCTGGGAGTGGAGCATAGGTAAGCCTTTCACCCCGCCAATCGTCAGGGCTGACTGAGACTACACTTGGAGCCGCTGCCGAGGATATATCTGTCCCCTGACTGGTGTAGACCATGCTAGTGGCACCAATAACCCCAGCGTGCCACCGCTTGCCGAAAGAAAGGGTCTCATGGACATCATCCGTGAACACGCTGGTTGCGCCCAGCTCTACGTGCAAGGTGAGATCCCAGTTGAAAAAGTTTTCTCCAGCTGGCGGGAGGTCGCCTTCGTCCACTCCGGCGGCCACTGTCAAAAGCAGCGTGTATTCGCCTGCTGGTAAAATCCTTGGCCCGGAAGCTGTTGGGCTGCTGAATACCTCAAAGGAGTCGGTCGAGGGCGGCTCTGTATAGGTCAAAACAAAAGGAGTGGTCTCTTTCACCAAAGAGCGAGACCATGAGGGTGGGTCTGCTCTAAACGCGGCATAATTTATTGGCTCAATCGTTACGCCGCTTGCGTCTAGAGCTAGGTCTGGATAATTGACGGTCGAGACAATCTCTGCAGAGATCTCAATATTTGCATTCGGCCCTGGATTTTCGAAGAGTAAGTCGCCAGAAAGCCACAGACGAATAGGCGTGGCCTCCGCCAGCGTGATGGTCGATTCCATTTTGACTTCAGAGTACCCCTCGAAAGTATCGATTGCGCCTGCGATCGATACTTCTGTCCCCGCCGGATTGATTGCGATCGAGAAGGGTGGGCCGCCCAGGAAAATTCCCAGCATCTCCACCCACTCAATCGGTTCAGATGGGCCACCTAGCAGTATCCTTGACCCCTTGTAAGCCACCCAATACTGATCGCCTGTCACAGACGCGACCTTTACGAGGACAGCAACCTCGGTTTTTCTCGGCGCGAAGGAAGGCACCAAAGTAGATAACGCCACCGCAAGGCGCTCCAGTCTTGCTGAACCCACGAGCACACCCCCCCGAAGTGGATCAGGTCGCGCCCGTTGCGACCACAGTACCTGGAGCAACCCCGCAAGGTGGTGATCGCCATTGTTGTCCACCACCTCCCACTTGTTTGACTCTTCGATCCACTCAATTGCCTTTGCCTTGGTAGGCTCAACAGCTGGGCGATCGCCGCCTAGGCTTAGCCTCGCCCGCTTGGCGGCTTGGCTATCTACGCTCATAAGACCCCCCAAAGACAGAGACAACAACTTTCATCCCCATGGATGCCCTCGCGCACTGCGAGCTCGCCTAGTGTTGCCATAGGCGTCTACCAAGATTGCGCCATCTTCCCCGTTGATCGTGATAACGCCTTGCGTCGCCACCTGGGGTGATGTCCGCACAAAATCTTGCTTTTTCAGAAAACGAACACGAGCTATCGTTGCACTCACATCAAAAACCTCAGAAGCGGATCTGCGTATAGGGTGGTTCTAAAGGCCCGCCGGCCGGGCCAATCATCAACAGTGGGGCATCGCATTCAAAGTAACAAGCCGTGCGTGTCATCGTCCACGTCAGCCCATCAAGAGCGAGCCGATAGGTGCGCCCATTGCGAGTAACGTCAAAGCAGTTGAATGGCTCAAAGTTGGACAGCATCCCTGGCGGGATGGGGGCCTTGATCTTGCGCGCTCGATATCGTCCAATCGCGAGGGCAGATCGCTTAAGTGCCCAAGATTCTGCTCGATCTTTTTGGACTTGGTCTCCCGAAGAAATGGCATCGCCATTCGCGTCAGGTAGGTATGGGATCTGAGCCGAATCCGATCGAATTTCGCCCTGTGGATTGAGCTGAGGGAAGCCGACCAGGCTTGTCACTTGACCATCCTCCACATAGAAGCGCGAAGGCTTACGCTGCGTTTCTGGCGGAGCTAAAGATCCATCCGTTTTTCTGTCTGGCGGTTGCTGTGGCTCAACATCAATCAACGTCAACGCTTCGTCGATAAGAGTTTCGTATCTGCCACCTTTCTCTGCAGCAGTGAGCAGCCCGCTGTCGAACAGTTCCTCGACAACTTGGAATCGAGAAACAAGATTTGAGGACATGCTTTCGTGGGCTGCCTTGCAAACTTGTCGTCTTGTCCGCCTCTCCCAGTCGCGATCGCCGTGATTAATCCATGTCTCCGTTTCGCGCTCGAGGGTGACCAAACCATCAAGCGCGACCCTTGCATCAATGACGCTCCAGTCCATGTTGGAGCCAAGACGCCCAAGTATTTCGCCGCGCGAGGCTGATACCGTTCGAGTGACTTTCTCGATCACGCCCCTCGAGTCGTATTCGTACTGTGTTCGATCTCTGTTTCCAGGCAGCAACATGCCGCTCCAAGAGTAGTTGCCTAGTGTCTCTTGGCCAGTACCATCCAAACCATTCTCGGTATCGTTGTTGGCGAGCCAGCCAGCCAAAGTTCCGTGAGCTGCTATTTTTCGGGTATCAGTCGAAATTGTTTTGCTGATTAACTTCCCTTCCGCGCTTGGGTCGTATTGATCAATATCTTCAACGCGGGTTGAGAGAGTTTTCCCAGTCGGGAATGGGCCGACATTTGATACAGGCTCATAGATTACAGACCCCAGCAACTCTGTCTCGGTTGTTGTTGTTCGAGTTGCCGCAGAGAAGTCGAAAGAAGTTGTGACGGTTGTCTTTATTTCACTAGACTCTGATACCGACACAGGCGGATCTTCCCTCTCATAGACATAGGAAAAAGAACCCGTTACCACGGTCTCCTCGGTGGGCTTTTGAGCTAAGTCCACTGGCTCAAAAACACTGGGGGAAACCTGCAATTCGGCGCTGAGTGGGACTAGGTCCAGCGGCTTGGCGATAAACTCGCCATCAGAATCTATCCATCCAACCGTTTCTGTCGCGTCCAAGAACTCGCCTGCGGCTGAACGGTAGTTTCCTTTCGTGATGTCGGGCGGGGTTAACAAAAATATCCCAGCGCCGACAACGAAAGGCTTGTTGTAATCCCAGTTGCAAAAAGACAGTTGGCAATGATTGCGCTTGCCGCCAATGGAGTGCCAACACTGACGCCAGACACAAAAACGTTAGTCGCCTCTCGGTCGGGCGCTGCCGTCAACTTGTCAACACACTGGATCGTTGTTGTCCGGGTCGCCGGGTCGTACGCAGCTCGCTCGATCTGCACCGCATGCGGGAATGTTTCAATTGAGCCAGCCGGGTTTTTTACCTGCAGGGCGATCGGAGTTTTTGCCTCAAACAGGGCTAAGTCCATGTCCGGGTCGATCGGCTCTACTCCCTCGTCCAACACCAAAACCCCGCCCTCAAACTGACAAAATCCGCCAGCTTGCCCAGACAGATGTGCCGTGGTGCCAGAAAACGAAACCATCTGGGCCGAATAGTCCACTCCCCCAATCGTTAACCAATACTGTCGCGCCGCTTCATTGATCAAATCTTTTCAATCTCCTGGGCGATCGCCCGCGCTGTCTCCACTCCTATCCCAGCATGATCAACAACGAGTAGACGACGCCGATGCTGCACAACAGCACGTTCCAGGTTGGAGCCAAATCGGAGCTCATTCTTGCTGGCGATCGTTATATTCCCTGGACGCCCCTCCAAAAAACTCCGACGGAGTAAACCGCTGTCGATTAACTGGGTGCCCGTCACTCGGTCAGGCCGCGATCGCAAATACCCTTCGCTAAGCCTCGCCCACTGAACGCCACCATAGACCTGAGCGGTTGCTCTCACCCTCGGAGAAGAGCGGAAACGCTTCGCCACATCTTTTGAGGCCACGTCGACTAGCGGCGATCGCAACTTCGCCATGTCTTCCTGGAAGTCGGCGATCGCCTTTAGTAACTTTGCTGCATCATTGCGACTAACTTCAACCAACTTTTTCAACCCGTGGGGGAGCGGGGATTCAACATCCCCACATTCCCTCAGTTTGGCGAACCTCCTCGCACTTTTATGGCGAGGATTTCTTAGCACTTAACAGCAACGTGCTACCAAAGTAGCCTTACCGTCGCACCATGTCCGTTTAGCGTCTCCCAATGCCCTATGGCGACTTTTCTGTTTTTACCGAAAATTTGGGCCTAAAGCCTCCCCCTTCTGGGGGCTTTCAAAATCTATTGTACATCTTTTGCTTGATCTGCTGTAGCCATGCTGTCTGTGGGTTCTGCTTGGCCTGAGTGATGTCGAGGCTGGCCAAGCAGAACCCACTGGCTAAGGTTTATCCAGCCGTTCGTCAATTGCTTTATAGTTTCGCCATGCCCATGGCCCGTCCAGGTGTCGTTGGTAAACTCGCTGGTTGGTGGCGGGCGAGTGGCCCATCAGCGCTGCAACGGTGCTAGTCCCTAAGCCTTGGGACGTATTCCCGGCTAGACTGTACCGATGCCGCAGCGAGTAGGGCGAAAACGGAATCTTCATCCTTTTGAACTGCCGAGCACCAACTTGCCCAAAATTTCTCGAAACTTTTGGCATTTCGAATTCGCCTAATAGACCGAACAAGCTGGCCCACTCTTTTGGGATTGGGGCGACTAGTCGTTCGCCTGTCTTGCAAGCTTCTGAAACTCTAAACCCCAACACTCGGCGATCGCCCCCTAGATCTACCCATTCGGTTTGCCCCAAAAATGCCTCATGGGGACGAAGGCCATAACAAGCTAACAGTCCATAGAAGTTGCGCCATGGTGAGGTGCCTGGTATTTTGTGCCACCAATTTACGACCTCGTCGTCACTAGGAATATATCGCTCGACTTTGTCCAGTGAGTAGCCACGGCTCGCTCCAGCCAAGTCGAACTCTTCACCGCAAAACTTGGCGAAACGGGTCAACACCATCCCCGCGAGCTGTCTTGCGCGGCTTCGAGGTTTTTTTTGCTCCAACGCCCTCATGCAGTTTGCGAAGCTCACCGGCTCCGACTTTATCAACCCGCTGAGACCGCAATGCCATTGTTCGTTTCGATACTTTTTTCAGGGTCGAGCGATCGCTGGTACTCAACGCTTGTGAACAACTCAACCTTATGCAGATCGATCCACTCCCCA
>JAAUOP010000064.1 GCA_012034805.1 Synechococcales cyanobacterium CRU_2_2
ACGATCAAAGAAAAGATCGAGCGCCGATTCGCCTTTGACCCTGCCCGCTCGGCCCAGGGCGATCCTGCCCGCGCGGGGCAGTCTTGCGCCCCTCGATTGATGCCCTGCTGATTAAGCTGCTACTCGATGAGCGTGGTGACATTCTTGAACTCTTGATTTTCGGTCAATCCAAATCTTGCTCTTCGAGAGTAAACGAAGCGGAATAGAAACACTCCCCGGTCGATGCTCTACCCAGTGCGCCATCAACAATCTGAGGTTCCGACGCAAAATCAACGCGAAGCTGCGGATAGTAGCGAACGCCAAACAAAAACGATTCGGCGGTGTAGCCGGGAGCGACGGGGCGCTTTGTATCGACTGACAACTGCTTGATCATCGCCCGTTCATCGCGAAGCGTCAGACTGGGGTCAAGGTTGCCGGGATTGATAGTATTCGCGCCCTGCTTGCCGATTATATGTGTCCAGCCCGCGAAAAACATTTCCAGCGTATCGACCTGCTCCGCCGTAATACGTGCTTCGATTTCGTAGAGATAAGGATTTGGGTGGAATGGCCCCTCGTATCGCCGCTCGCCGTCGGCAGTGCGATCGAGGGTTTGCTCATACTTGAGCTTGCGCAAAACCTTGCCCTCAACAATGTTGATTTGACTGAGGATGAGGGAGTGCCCTCCAAAAAAGAGCGTGAGTTCGCCGATGGCCATGGGAGTTGTCTTTGGCTAAAGTGGTCGCAATCTACCGAGGAAATTTTTATGGATCTCTCGAACAAAAAACATGTGGCGGCGATCGCAGGTGCGGCATGTCTATCAATTTGGATGGTGGCGTCGGTGTTCCACTCGATCCGCTCAGCCGGTTCGGAAGAGCGAGCGGTGACGCGGCAGATTCAAGAGTCGAGCCGGAAGTTAGATGCAGCACTTTCAGAAAAATAGGATTGTGTCACCTCCTTTGGCATTGCCTGAGTTGCCCTTTGAGAAAGGGCTAGGCTTACCCTGTTTGGCGATCTGAGCCAGCAATTTGCCCATATCTTTGTGCATGGCCCGCATTTCTTCGAGCATTGCCTCGGATAGTTGGCCAGGGGCGATCGCGGCTCCAGCAGACTGCACATAGGTTGCCTTATGGGGCGTTACCCTCTGAGCTGAATTCATCATTTTGGCGGTGGCGATCGCATCATAGACCTGTGCGTTTTGGGTTGAGCGAAACAACCCAGGGTCTTGCACCAGCGCCATGCCGCCGTTGTCAAACTGGACAAGTTCAGGGCCATGTTCTGCGAGTGTTGCCGTTTCGCCAGCGCCCAGTGGCCCGCCCGTAAATAGGTTTTTGATCCGTGGGTTGCCGTTGAGTCGCACCAGGTCGCCCTGGGGTTGGTTGGCAAAGGCGCGAAGTCCATCCAGGTTCGTGATAAATCCACGCACGGCTTGGGCGGCCTCTTCATCGGCAGTGGCCCGCCGCTCTGCTTTGCGACGAGCGTCTTCGTCGGCGGCGGCCTTAGCGATGCTTTCGTCGATTTGCTGAGTTGAGGCTTGTTCGCTTTCGGGCGATCGCAGTCCAATGGCTTGAGAGGTGAGGCCGCCAAGCTGCTCCAGCATGGTTGGCCTCAGCAACGCCTCAGCAACTTGAGCAAGTCGTTCGGAATTGAGGCCCAACTGTTGCGCAAGGGATGGGATTGCAATCTGTCCGATTTCGTAGAATTGCTTTTGGGCCTCCGTCGATTCGTCCCTGGGGCCAATGCCAAGGGCAGCGCGAGCAACTTCTTGAGGAATGCGGTTGGCGGATGTATCGAAAGGTTGACGACGGGCGACCAGCGTCCCGTCGCCCCCTCTCCCAGAGACAATGTTGCGGCGACGTGGATTGCTTAATTTTGTTTTGCCATCTTTTTCCTTGTCCTCCTTCACTTTGTCGATCGCTTGCTGAGCTTGTTGTTTTGCGAGCTTCTGTTCGTTGCTTAGGGCTTCCGCCTCAATGTCTTGAGACTCTTTCAGCACATCAAGTTGCCCTTCCGCTAGGCCCAATAGTTTGCGCTTGAGTTCGATTTGCCGCTCCGTTTCGCCGTTGGCGATCGCCTCCTCTAGCGCAATCTGACGCTCGGTAATCTCAATTTCTGCATCCAGTAACGCCTTTTGCTGGCTCAACTCAAAGGCTTGTTTTTCGAGTTCAAGTCGTTCTGCCACAGCAATAGCGCGTTGTTTTTCGAGAGCAATTTGCAACCGCTGCTTTTCCTCCTCAGTCTTGGCGGCATCAATGCGTTGTTGCAATCCGCTCTCGGTCAAAGCTAATTGGGATTGAGCGAGACGCTGACGCGCCGAAATGAGGGACTGCTCATTAGATACGGCAGCAGTGGCGATCGCTTTGAGGTTGTCGAGTTCGGTTTTGCGAGCATTGATTTGCTCATTGATTTGGTCGATCGCTTGCTGATGGATTCGTTTTTGTTCCTCCTCCTCCGCCTTGAGTAGCTCAAGAACGAGCCCAGACGTTTGGCGGCGGGCATCCCGGATCTCTGCCTCTCGCGCCTGTGCCACCTCTGGGCTATTTGGTTGAGGGAGTGCCTCAAGGTCAGCCAAATATTGGCGTTCAGCGTCTAGCCGCTGCTGAATACTTTCAAACTTGGTCGCAACTTCTGTTTCGGCCAAGAATTTAGCGAGTTCCGCCTCGCTCACACCCCCTTTTCTAGCTTCATTGATGAGCCGCTGTTGCAGGATCTGGCGCTCAGTTGCGGCATCCTCAAAAACGATGAGGGCATCCTCCTGCGACTTTTTGAGGTTGTCGAGCTGCTGCTGTTCCACCTCTGCGACCCGCGCTCGACGGTCTTCGATCGCCTCTAGCTCAAGCGCTGTAATGCGCTCCTGCGACTGCCGTGCCGCATCGACTCGTTGCTCCTCAGCATCACCGACCAACTGGACGGCCTCCAATTGGTTGAGGCGATCGCGCTCTAGCTGAATTTCCGAGGCAATGCGATCGGTTGCAGCCTGTTTTTTGCGGTTCTCGGCCTCCTCGCTCGAAATGGTGCCCGATTCCTGTAGCCGCGCAATTTCGAGTTGCTTTTGAGCCTCCGCTGAGGTGATAGCCTGCAACTCCGCTTCTGCAAACGCTTGTACCGACTGAATGCGCTGATTTGATCGTTCCTCCAAAGACTGGAGTTCAAGCTGAGCGATCGCCTCCTGAGCGGCTCGAACAGCATCGATGCGCTCTACTTCTTCCGCCCCGGTAAGTTGCAAAGCCTGGAGATCTAACAGCTTTTGTCTCTCAGCGGCTAGATCGGCGGCAATACGATCGAGGGTCGATTGATTTTTACGACGCTCAGCCTCCTCCTGATCGATAATACCTTGATCCAATAGCTGCGCAATTTCTAACTGCTTTCTCGCCTCAGCAGAAGCGGCGATACTGGCTTGCTTGGCGGCCCGCTGCTCCGCATTGGTGAGTTGTTGCGACTCTAGACTATTGCGCTCCTCAATCGCCTGGATTTGCAGTTGAGTGATTTTGCCCTCGGTGTCCCGGATTTGCTCTAGGCGCTGCGTTTCTTCCTCGCCCGTCAGCTTGGTTCCCTGAAGCTGCTTCAGGCGTTGCCGCTCGGCCTGGAGTTCGCCAGCAATGCGATCGCGGGTTGCCTGAGATTTACGACGCTCAACCTCCTCTTGGTTGATGCCGCCTTGCTCCTCGATTTGAGATATTTCTAACTGTTTGCTCAACTCCGCTGCTGTCGCTGCGTCAATTTGCCTTTCTGCTGCCCCTGAGATTTGCTCTAGCGCCCGCTGATTTGCATCCTTCCGCGCCTGGAGTCGTTCCTGGGATGCTTGATTTTCGAGGTCTGTAATTTTCTGTTCGGTTGATTCGACTTGCTCTAGCCGCGCATCCTCAGCCTCACCCGTGAGCGGACCTTGCTCCTGTAGCTGCGCAAGGCGATCGCGCTCTAGGCTAATTTCTGATGCAATGCGCTCTTGGCTTAGCTTGAGCCGCTGGTCATCGGCCTGCTCCTGAGTCAAACTCCCCCGCTCTAGCGATCGAGAGATGAGTAAGTCCCGCTGCCCCGCCCCTCGGGTGAGGATTCCCAACTCCTTGTCAGTGCGTTCTTGGATGCTGTCGAGGGCGCGTTGATTACTTAGGCTCTGGCTCTGTATTTGGTTGTCTGCCAATTCTTGATCCAAGGCCAGAATTGCGGCGTAGGACTCTTTTAACGCCGCCTGTCGCGCTTCCTCATCTTCCTCACTATCAGATGGCCCCTTTTCTTTTAGTCCTCGGAGCAACTGCTGCTGAGCCACCTGCTCAGCCTTGAGGCGATCGCGGGTTGCCTTTAGTTTCGCTTCTTCTACGTCTTCTTTGTCTATCTTTCCTCTCAATTCTTGACGAGAAATGCTGAGTAATGCCTGTTTTTCGGTATCTGCAGCAGCGCCTAGGTTGCTGTCCCTGCGATTAGTAAGGTCTTCGGTAGATACCTGTCGCAGACTCTTGCTAGTGTCGAGTGCTTTTTGCCCGAGGGACTCTAACTCTTTCCTTTCCGCCTTCAGCAAGTTAATCGATTCTCTTCTGGCGCTCAGTTGCTCTTTCGTCTTGGGCTGCAATCGGCTGAGAGCGCTGATATTTTCGTCAATGCTGCCAATCAAAAGATCTCGTTCACCGACATCAATCTCTTCCCCGCTTGTCCTGCGGGCAGTTAGTTTGGCTCGCTCAGCATCAATCTGCTCGACTGCTCCTGCAAAGTCTCTAGCCTGTTGTCGAGCAGCGCTTTGAGCAACCGTTGTAATGCCAAGAAAGTTCTCGTCAAGCCCAACAGCTCGATTGAGAGACGAGTTAAAAGCACCGACCGGCTCCAATACTCGGTTGTTGAAGAACTTACCAAATCCAGTCAACCCCTCACGGGCCGACTCGGTTGGATCTTTGAATTCAGTTAAAGGCGTTTTTCCTTGGTTCGCTCGTAGGTCTGCGATCGCAGTCTCGGTTTCCAAGATGTTCTTTTTGATGTCCGCTGTAATTTGCCGAGACTCTTTACCCGCATCACGAATATTTTTGATGATGTCGATGTTGGCAAAGACGACTGCGGCGGCGGCGGCGGCGGTAAATGCAGGGACAAGCGCACGAACGGCACCGCCAGCGGCGGCGGCCTTGCCCGTCACGGGCAGGGATAGAGCCCCGAAAGTTTCGGCTTGCTTTGTTGCCCCCAGCAAGGCTCCCGCAAAATCTCCTACTGCCTTCGTGCCCGAAGAAAATAAGGTAGATACATTGATGGTGGCAAGAGCTTTTGCGGCAGCGATCGCGCCCCCGGCCAAATTTTTGAAAAAGTCCACCGTCCCTGCCAGACTGAGCGTAAAAAGCTGTTTATTTAAAAGCGCATTGACGGCTGTGAGCTTAGCCGTTGCGCCCGTCGCAAGCCCTGTCGTCACCGCCCGTCGCAGCATTGCCGCTGCGGCAAGAGTCTCGTTGACGATGAGTTGACCATTGAGTAGGTTGTAGGCGGCGATCGCGCCCGTCGCGATCGTAGATGCCGTTGTCAGCGCCAGCAGCGCCAGCGCACCATTGCGGATCGGCTCTGGGATATTGAGTAAGGCATTGATGGCCTGAGTGCTGACCCGCACTAGCGGCTCCAATCCTGCGCCAATCAATTCACCCAGAACCAGACCGGCCTGAGTCGCAGAACTTGTGAATTGATCAATGGCTCCACTGAAACCTTGCTGCATTGATTCCGCTGCGCGATCGGATGCGCCAGCAAAGGCGTCCATCTGCTCAGCAACCTGGGCGACTTGGGCATCCGTCAAATTCAGGAGCTTGCCGATCGCGTTGCCGCCTTGTACCCCAAACAATGCCCGTAGGATCAACTCTTTGTCGCCTTGTGCAAAGCCGACAAGGCTCTTTTTCAGGTCAGGGATGATTTCTTGAAGAGGGAGCATTGCCCCGCTGGCGTCGCGAACGCTGAGCTTGAGTGTCTCAAATGCGGCTACCGCCTGCTTGCTGCCACGACCGACCAAACCGTCTAGTTCAGTCGTCGAGGCGGCACTGGCAAAACTGATCCGGCGCAATGCCTCCGCCAGACCTGTACCCGCCGACGAACCTTTGGTGCCTGCTGCCGCCAACAGAGCAAGGTTAGTGATGGTCTCTTTTGAACTTTGGTTATTGAGCTTGGCTTGAGATGCTGCATATTTGAGCGATTCGCCCAGTTCCGTAACGCCCGTCGCCGATGCGTTGGAAGCGGCGGTCAGCAAATCGGAAACGTTGGTCGCGTTCCGTTGGGTCTGCTCAATATTGTCGGAAAATAGGCCGAATTGGCCCAAAGTTGCGCCAATCACTTCGCCCGTTGTCTGAAGTGATTCTCCCGTTGCTACGGACGAATTGACAACAGCAGGGAGGATACCCGCAACCTGTTTTGCGTTGAAGCCCGCTTTGGCCAATTCGACCGAGACCTCAGCGATTTCTTTGGCCGTCTTCGGCGTGACTAGGGCTAATCTCTCAACCTCCGATCGAACCGCGCCTGCATCCTTTGCGCTGGCTTGAGCAACAACAGCAAAGGTCTTGAGCGATCGATCGAGTTCAACAAAATTGACAACAACTTCTTGGGCCTTGAACTTAATGGAGTCAAAAACACTGTCGAGCCCATAGAATCCGACCGCTGCCGCTGCAATTGACTTTAGCTGACCGAACAATTGATTCGAGTTGATGCTGACCTTAAAAAGTCGCTCGATTCTATCTTTTAATGTTTCACCTTTTGGTGTTGCGATGTCGGCGATCGCCTTATCCAGTCGCTCCCCTTGTCTGTCTAGGTCTGCTTCAATCCTGGCCGCTTTGGCTTGGAAATCGGAATAAGACTTAATCGACTTTTCTGGCAGTTCCGATAGGTCGATATCGCGATCGCGGTCAATCTGTACCCGAGATTCGATATTTCTAAGCTGAGGATTACTATTTTCGAGCGGCTCAACTAAGTCAAGGTCAACTTTCACTTTTGGGTTGATTGACTTCAGCTCGATCTCTTTCTCAATCTCGTCAATCTTGTTTTTGATTGGATCGGCGATTTCTGATTCTAGTGCCGAAAGGGTCTCTGCTATTCGGGCTGCTCTGCGGCCAGATACATTAGCAGAACCACGGGGATTATTATCCCTGCCACGCGGGCTATTTGCTGAAAGGTTGCCAGATTGGTCAAAAGCTCGTGCATTAATTTGCCTCAGTTCGTCTTCAATCCGTTGGCGAGATTGTCGCACTCTCTGCTCTGTCAATTCAAGCGCAGGGGACAGGATTCCTGAAATGTCAATCCGACGAAGCCCCGCGATCGCCTCCTCAAAACCTTGAACGAAGAACAAGCCGATACGGCTCGCCACCTTTGAAGGGCTAGCAATTTGCAATTCAGCTTCTAGTCCATCTTCAGCAGCGCGGCCAAGGGCGCGAGCGGCTTGCGCTGCGTCTCTGGTGCCATCGCTGACTTGGTCCGAGAAGGAATCAGCAAAATTCTCGCCCGCATCACTGCCTGCGAAACGATCGCGCGACTTCTGCACCTTGGGCACCGTAGCCATAGCGACAGCCGCCCCAGAGAGGGGCAAGCCGATCACGCCAGCGGCGGCATTGCCAATCGCAAAACCGGATAGGTCGCCAGTGAGGTCTTTGCCAAGGGCGATCGCACCTTGGCGAAATTCCTTCGCCGCTGCCTCAAACAACATGGCAGACTTTTCGATCTGGGTGGCCGATTCAAACTCGTTCGTCCCCTGGAGCTGCTTGAAACCTGCCTGAATCGCCTCCCCGGTGACGATCGCCATCCTGGCCGCCAATGCCCCCACCAAGTCGCCTGCGAGCGCCCCCACAGGCCCAGCATTACCACCGACCTGTGATGCCACAAAGCCAGTGGTATTTACAGCCAAGTCCTTGAGCAACGCCTGCCCTTTCTCGGAGCGGGCAGCTTTTAGTAGTCGGTTCGGGGAAAGGCGATCGAATTGTTGCTCAATGCCTGCGAGCGCCTGCTTCGTGAGACTTTCCGCATCTTCCAGGGACGGGGACAACAATTTAGCAATTTGTAGGTTTGAAATCTTGCTAATGCCCTTTGCATATCCCTCAGTAAAAAATTCACCGATCTCCCTCGTGAGTTTTGACGGGGATCTAATTTCGAGTTCATCGCGCAGTTCGCTGACCGATTTATTAGCAAGTAGCGCGACAACCTGAAGCGATCGCTCAATCCCAAGCTCAATCCCTTGGCTATAGCCGCCTGCAAATTCAATGCCTGAGCGCTCAGCTTCTTTGATTGCCTTCTGAGCTTCTGACTTAGATCTTGTGACATTAGAGAGGGCAGATGCAGCTTTCCGATTACCAGAAGACTGATTCCGTTTTGCATCTGGATTCCCTGTCTCAAGTATGGCCAACTGCGTTTGCAATTGCTTGATTAATTTTTCTGCATCTTCAGCCGCAGCCAGCACCGCCTGAGCAAACTCGGCTCTAATCTTTTTGTCGGTATCGCTGTCGCCACTACTTGATATCGAACCTTTGAGTTGATCGCGGAATAAGGTTCCAAGGGCTTCGATTTCTCGCTTAACTTCTGCCACCGTTGGCTCAACGCTGACAGCTTTTGTCTTTTGCTTTGAACGAGCGGACTGAGCCTGCTTCAGCAGGTTCGCGGCCCGACTCGCAAGGGCGCGCAACTCTTTGCCCTCCTCGCCCGTTCGCTCCCCTGGGGCCAATAGGCCAAAAGCTTTATTGATCTCCTTGATTGAGTTTTCTAAGATCGCTTCTTGCGCTTTAACGTTATTTGCTGAAGTTTTGGGCTGAGACTTGCTAAAGCTAGCCGCAACCTTTAGTGTGCCTGCAACAAAATCAAGCCGCTTTGCTTGATCTTGCACAATTTGCTCAAGGTTGGCCGCACCGACCGCACCTGCGATCGCTCCGCCTTTTGGCTCGGCGGGGCGACGAATCCGTTCGAGCGCAGCACCTAGTCGGTCATCCGCTTTTGCGCCCAAATTTTTTGTTGAGGGCTCAGCGGATTTGACAACCTCAACAGGGACAGGCTTTGCTGAGCGATTCGCTAACGGCTCCTGTCGCTGAACTTCAACCTCAACCAGCTCCTTGACCTTGACAGAAGACGGAAGGTCAAGGGGGACAGGGGGAGTGACCTCCTGACGCCCTTGCGGTAGAGCTGCTTGCTTCCTCGCCTCTGCCAACTTTGGAACATTGTCAGCCGCCGCCACAATGCGATCGCCCGTCACTTTTAGCGCAGTTTCGACGCTGCCTAGCGCCAAGTTCCCCGTTACGATCGGAGCAAAGGCGCTGCTCGCCATCTGAATAATTTGGCCCTCAACTGAAGAGAGCATCTGCGCTACACCACCCTGAAGGGCTCCGACTATCCCGCCGCCTGTCGCGATCGCGCATCAGGCGCATATCCCAAGAGTGACGACAATTGAGCAGCGGTTCCGGCAGACAATGCTGAATTTACGCCCTGGATCGCAGGGCCGAGAACCGGAAGCTGTGAGGCGACGGCAGCGCCTGCAACTGGCAAAGCAACGTTTTTGGCCACGACCTTTGCCCCCGCAAAGACCGGATTGAGAGCCAGAACAAGGCTTTCTGCCTTTTCCGCTGCTCGGTATAGTCGCACCATCCCCCCAGCGGCCTGGGTAGTACCCTCTATCAGCATCTGCCCACTGCGCTCTACCCTCGCGGCCAGCAGGTTGGCTGTTGTCCCCGCCGCCGCCGAAAGGCCCGCCATTGAGCGCTGAACAAGCTCTGATGACTTTGCGGACTCAATCAGTGAGCCGCCGAACTTGCTCGCTGCTGCTGCGACTTGCCCTGTGGTCTTACCAACGGCACCAGCGAGCGACTCGCTTGCTGCTGCAACTTGAGAAATTCTTTCTTGACGCGCCGCAATTTTTGCAAGGCGCTGTTGTTGGATCTTGAGAAATTCCTCATAGTTGCCACTTAAAGGCGCTCCTTGCGCCTCGGATAGTAACTGTCTTCGGCTCTTTCGATCGGAATCTTGATCGCCTGTTGCCGAGGCCAGCGATCGCAACTCTTTGGTCTTGAATCCCTTTAATGCCTCATCACGTGCAACTTTGACATTTTTCCCAAATGCAATAATCTCTTGCTTAAATGCTTCGATTCTTGCCGCTATTACGTCAGAAGAAACGGCAAGCTGGGCCTCTATTTCACGTTTCAGATCTTTGATCTCTTCAGCCGTCAAATTTTCGGTATTGCTTACTCGCCCAAGCAAATCATCGAGGGCATCTTGCTCTGACTTTAAGTCTTCAATCGCCCGGTTTGATTGAGAGGTAACCGGAAGAGGAGCGATCGCCTCAATCGATTTAACTTTGGCGATCGCCTTTTCTGTCTCAGCGAGCAGTATCCTTTGGGCCTCGCCGCCTGCAAAGCCAAATTGATCCTCTAGCCCGCGCTGCGCCAAAGAGCGCTCTACGGTGCCTTGAATGCTATCGAGTACTCTATCCGTAAACAGATAAGCGTCAGCTTCAAGCTTCCTCGCTGCCCGCTGGACAGCCGGATCCGTGGCGACAGCTCTTGTACTAGATTCCACCAGAGGGGCAATCCGCCTTGCCTCCTCGGGCGTTGGATCGGGAAGCAAGCCTGACCGCCGTGCAGCATCGACAGGACTAGCCGCCCCAAAGTCGAACTGAACGGCGTGCCTAAATTCATGGATAAATACGTCTAGAATTTGCCTTAAGTCTTCGCCAATTTCGCCAGCATTCAACTGATCGATTACTTCTGGCCTGACTTCAACAGAATTGGTCTTTCTCTTGAACTCTCCAACAGTATTAGGGTCTAGGTTTGGATTGGCAACAATGCGAGGAATTCTTTTCTCGTCCAAGGTTACGCCCGATTCTCGGGCGACCTGTTCAAGAACAAGCCGGATAATGTCTTCAGCTTGAGTTGTCTTCAGGCTAGCTACTTTTTTGGGAGCAGCAGAAAATTTACTGTAAGCCGCCAGTTGGCGGCGAGCGTCTGCCAGTCTTTTAGTGTCAACTGCCTCAGCCTTTCTTCGTGCCGAAAGCTCACCCTCCAAGCCTCTCAGCGTCAAAACAGATTTCTCAAGCGCGGCAGCCTCTTCTTCTGAAAAGCCCCCTTGTTCTGCTGCCCGACGTGTCAGATTTTCTACAAAGTCATTGTAGCTTGAGATTTGCTCATCAAGTTGCTTTATCCGCGTTCTGCGTGCTTCTGAGCTTTTTTCCAGAGTTGATATTTCCCGAGGTAGCCGAGGTAAAGCCTTTTCGGCTTGCTGTCGATTAAAGTCCTCATTCTCCTTCTTCGCTTCAGGCGATGCGAATGACTCTAATCTTATTTTTGCGACTCCTCCCTTAATGTCTTGATTTCTTCTTCCAGCTTTTCGATAAAAAGTTTTCTGGTTTTTTGAAGCTGTACTATTTCAGACAATTCAGCTTTGATGCTTTTTGTTAATTTCTCATTTCCCTCAGCGGCTTTCAGAGATTCTCTTAATTCGATCGCTCGTGCCGCGCTATCTCTTCCTTCCCTTCTGGTTGAATCAATCCCTTGTTGCCGCGCATTGATGCTTGCCTCATTAAGGTTCAGCCTCAGCGGAGCAGTAAAAGAAGAGCTTCCAATTACCCTTGCCGCCTCTCCCGGTCTTTTCAGCTCGGCGGATCTTACCGTCGCTTCATTTAACCTTTCTTGTGCAATTTCTACAGCTTCTGTTAGCTCTGAAACAGAATCGCGGGCTAACTCTCTTACTGTTTTTGACTCCTCACTAAACTTTTCAATCAAGCGCAACAATCTAGATTGATTGGCAACAGCACTTTTTAACTCTTGATCATTTCTAGACAGCTCTGAATCTATGCGAGCAATTTCTGCGCTCAATTCATCATTGTCTATCCCGTCGCCCTCAGCTTTCGTCTCAGCTAGCCGTGACCTTTGCTTTAGTAGATCTTCCTGCTGTGCCCCTAAGTCTAAAATTTTGCCCGATTCTTTGCCTAACGGAGAAGAGAGCAACAAAGACGCAGAGAAAGGATCATTCTCTGCGTTTTTGGCAATTTCCTGAATCTCTTTTTGTCGCGCAACTGTTTCCGCCAAAGCTTGATTAAGCTTGGCGGATTCTTTTTCTAATTCGGTGATTTGATCGGCGAGTGCATCTGCACCCTCAATGTCTTCTAGGGGTAGAGCGGCTTGCTGGGCGATCGCCCTATCAATTTGGGCGTCGTTGTCTCTTATGCCAGATCTAAGCCTTTCTTCCTCTTCCTGGCTTTGGCGCAAGCTGCCCTCGATCGCCTGCTGGTTTCGTTCATCAAGCCCTTTTGACTTTGCAATACTTTCTATAAATTGATTTTCTCTTTCAGTCCTTTTCCTTAGCGCTTTCTCTAAATCTCGCTGAGCTTCAACGATTTGCTGATCAGCTTTTAGGATATCTCCACTACTGATTGTTGATGCTTTTTGCTCAAAGAACAATTGTGCGGCCAGTTTTTCGTCGGCTTGCTTTCGAGCAGACCTACCTTGCTGAGCCCCAGACGCCGCTAGGATGTTGTCCTTGCCGAGTGTTTGCTCAAATATGTTCGAGACGACCTGGAATTCCTTGTCGCCCTTGAGGCTATCAATCAGCTCTTTTGTGATGCCTTGGGCGAGTGTTTTTCCAACTAAATCCGCAGTCCCAAATATTGAAGAAAGTTCGGAAGATACACCTTCCCCAATACCTTTGGTGAAATCTTTAGTAATTTCTCGCCCAAAACCTTCCGTTGCACCTGCAAAAATACTGCCAAGTATTGACTGGATTGGTGAGAATATCCCACTCAAAAAGCCGCCTTTTCCGACGCTTTCAAAAGCGCGGGCAATTGAGTCTGAGATGGTATTTGCAAACTCGTCAGACTCTGAATCGCTCAGCAGTGGCTGATTATTGGATGCACTACCAGATGGGCCATTTTGCTTGGCCTGCTGCGCGAATTGATCGAGCTGATTGGATTTTCTAGACAGTTGCTCTAACTGCCCCATCACCTCATCAAAGCCCGCCAGCCTGGTCTGCACAACAATGGGCGATCGCGCTGCAAGTTGAGCCGTCTCCTCAATGTGCTTTTGTTTTACATCAAGGAGCGCATTGAGTTCGTGAAGCTGCGAGGAATCTACGCGGGGCGTGACCTGCTTGAAGCCCTTAAATCCACTCTGGGCCTTGCGAAGCGCTTCTAGATCTCTGAGTATCCCCTTGCTGACTTGGTCGCCCTCACGGCGCTCCGAAAAGACAATCTCAACCCGCGCCTGTGCCACCTTGATTCCCTCGCAAGATTAAACTGAACTAGGCGCGATCGCCCCTTACGCCGCGACCAATTCGGGCTTTACCGTCTCCGTTGGCGTTTCAACTTTGACAGGCTTGGGCGATCGCGCCTCATCCTTTTTGGTTACCTCATCCCCCTCATCCGCCATATCGCGATCTAGGTAGGTTCGATATTGCTGCAAAAACAGATTCTTGCCATTAATGCAAGCCATCTCCAGTAGAGCGCCAGGGACGAAGCAATCAATTTTGAGCAGTGGGAACGTCACGACGCCATCAGTTGCGTAAGCAGATATATCGTAGCTTTCCTTTTCCTCGCCCGATGCGATCGCCTCTGTTCGATTCTGTGTCAGGAACAAGGCTTCAATTTCCTGAGGAGAAAGGTCTTCAATATTTAGGGGCGAGCTATTGACCCGAAAAAGTTTCCCTAAAGTGGTCAGCTTTTCCCAAGTTTCATCATTTTCAATCAGCGCAGCGGTATCAAGTGCCGACTCAATCCAGCTCTGATAGAGGTCAGCGACCAAGGGTCGAACCTGCTTAAACATCGATCGCTTCAGAGGCAGAGAGATTTGAGCTTTTTCGCCATCCTGAAAAACAAAAACGGGCTTACCGCGAAAGTCTAAGGGCTGAGTTGTCATTGCGTTTATCGTTTATTTTTGAACTTGAGCGATATCGATCAAATTGTCGGGATTTTCAAACATTTGATTCAGGTTGTCGATGCCACCAGCATCAATGAGCTGCTTAAATTCTTGTTTGGTTCGTCGATTGGCCTCGTCTCTCTTGTAATCCGGGTCGCTCATTTTGATTTGCTTTGAGCGGCAGCGCATGACCTCCTGAAAAAGACCCACGGGGTCGCCGTAGCGATCGCCATTGCCTGAACCGGATCCTCTGTTGCATTCCAAATTGCGGCTACAGCCCAAGCGTCAGGGTCAAAATCCGATAGATCCTCAGAGGGCGACTCTGACGAATCCTCACGGGATGGCTTCGGAAAATTGAGTTCAATAATGACAGGTGGAACATCACCAATGCCAAACAGCAGCGACACCATCGTTTGCATGTCGATGCTGCTGGTTGAGATGCCGCACATCAACAACGCGGCATCGATCAATCCCCGGAATGCTTCGTCATCGTCGTAGGCTTCAGATATTGGGCGATCGCCCAATATCTCCAATGCTTTTGCGTGCAATGCGCTGAAAAATTGGCGATCGAATAGTGACAAGGCTCTCAATTTAAGAACCTTGCCGCCGATGCCAACGATGGGGAGACTAGAAAACATCAGACCGTGATGCGTTCGCGGGCAAATTCAATGGGGCGGCGATAGCCAGGGAGAGTTTTGACGCGATATTCAAGGGTGGCGTTGCCGGTACCTTTCATGTCAAATGTAAATCCGCCGTTCTTGGTCATTGACCGACAACGCATATAGACTTTCTCGGCAGACGTCATGCAAAGCTGGGCAAAAAGCTCATATTTGTCAGCAATACGCCGTCCTTTTCAAACCCCAGAGTCTCGACATTTTTGACCTGGGCAACGCTGTACTTGACCGCAACACCCTCGGCAACAACACCCGCATTGAAGACTAGGCTACCCTCATCTCCGAGCGTGGCAGCAGGCACCAGTAAAACCTGTTCAGTGGTGGGAACCCCAGTAATGATCACCTCAAGAGGGCGCATTAGGCCAAGGGTTGAAGATGTCACGATTGATGCCTGAACATCGTCAATTGTTGTAGTCGGGAGGATCTCAGCGCTGCGGATCGAGTTCGTTGCGGTGTCGATCGCCGCCGTGTTGATATAGGCAGAATCATAGTTTGAACTCATCGCCCAACGCTCATCCATGATCAGCTCCATGAATCCGCTGTCGATGTCGCGCGTTCCCATGCTTAGGGAGTAGTTCTCCGACGTTTTCAGCGTTTCGAGGACTTGCGCGACGCAGTTGCCGTCCACATGTCCCTCAACGTCCTCCGTATTTACTTCGTAAGTCAGCGTCCCTTCGATCATTCGCTGCGCATGGATCGTGTTTTGGCCGTTTGGCCCATTAGCGTCGATGTTGTAAATACCGTTAAATTCAATGCCTTTAATTGCCATTTTTGTTCACCTCTACGTGCCCCAAGTGTATTTGCTACAGAACAGCGCAACCCGGACAGGTGAGGGGCGATCGCGGTTGTCCGAGTGAGTCGGCGGCAAAGTTGCAACACTCAATGGGTACCGTCAAGGAGTGAACTCATGCTAGATATCGCGAAAAGTGTTGATCCAAAAGCAACAGAGGCTAATGGTCGAGTGCGATTTGAATTTGACGGCGAAGCCTTTTCTGTCGTAAGTGAAGGGGTCAGCGGAACGATCATGCTCTACAAAGGGCGATCGCTCATCAATCAATTTAGCAACGACCCAGGTGATAAATTGATGCCCTTACTGAGGCGAATCTACGCAAGATTTTGCCGCCTCAAGCGTCTGCACCCAAACCTCAAGCGCCGACACCTGACGCAGGGAAAAATAATGCCACGCCCCTCGACCGATCTAGACTTTGACCCTCAAGTTGAATCATTGGCTACCTACCTACGGGAGTGGCTGAATACCTGCGTTGATGGCGAAGTGCTTGTGGGCGAGGCGATCGCCGTGGATGCTTTTGTTGCCTACCTGGAAACAGATGCAAACTTTCCGCTGCTGCAAGTTTCCCGAGGGGAGGGGAGGGGACAAGGGCGAATTGAATCAACGACAATTTATATTGAGTATGTCCTTCCATCTGGCCTAGACTTACTCCTATCTAGATCTGGCTGGCTTTACGTGGTGGGGCAAGAAATTGAAAAGGCGTTGCAGGCGCTGGAATACAATCCAGAGATTCTAGGGCATTGTGCATCGATCACTTCGATTCAGATCTCACCACGTTTTTTAGCATTCATTGATCAGTCATTCCCAATGCTTTCCGTCGTTGTTGAATTCACGGGAGGTTAATCGATGGTTCGAGACATCCTGAAGAGTGTAGGGCTCAGAATAGATCAAGAATTCTCTCAATACCCTTGGCAAATCTGGGCAGGCAGCTCCGACGCTCCCGAAACCAGAATCTTGCAAGAGAATGGCACCAATCCCGCGATCGCGACTACTCCGAGAACCTGGTTTCTGGCATCCAAGAAATGCTACGCGGATCGCCGGGGATGGTACCTCGATATATTTGCTATGTGTGGCAACATCCCTCTATTTCGCCGCTGATTTCGGAAAAGCGATGGTATTGGCTCTCAAAAGATGACGGAGTAAATTTTGAGAAACTTAGGCCCATGTATATTCGCGACGCAGCGGGGCCACATCGGCTGAGGTGGGCAATTGTGCTAGGCGAGACCAAGATTAGGCGATCGCTTTGAGTGCTGTCCGGCCATCGCTTCCAAAAGACGCTGGCGTCGGGCCATTTCTGCCATTTTTGCCGACATTTGGCGTTCAATCAACTCAACCCGAACTTGGTTTTCCTGGATTTGAGACTCGATAAACAAACAGTGCTGCTGCAATGTTTTGAAGGTAGTAACGAGGTCACTGCGCTGCTGCTGGATTTCGTTGCTGAGCGCCGACCATTCGGCGAACAATGCCCTGGTCTCGCTCGTTGCTTCGATGAACCAAGAGGCATTTCTCTTGAATTCGTCTTCAATAGATGGATCGATTTCGATCGGATTGCAGCCCAGCGCAAAGGCGATCGCAACTACCGTTTCTGGCCTGGGCCTGCTCCGCCCCGAACGATAATGGCTTAAAGTGCGTGGATCAATATTGGCCTGTCCAGCGAGCGCCGTATCGGTCATTTTCGCGGAAGACTGGAGCCTGCGAATATTGTCGGCAATCTGGTGTTTGAGAATCGCCACGCTCAGAATATCAGTGCGGTACTATCAATGATACGCTCAAAGCCTGTAGGATGCCGATGCACTTAGAAATCCAAAAAACAGCCGACGCGATCGCGCTTATCTCTTTGGTTCGGGCCTACCAAGGGGATCTCAAAAAACTATCTGCCGTCCTGTTCGATGTCGCCGCGAATGATTTCAAGCAACGGTTTGATTCGTCACCCCGCGTCCGCAGCTCAGCAGAGGTCTATGGCGGCGTAACTTGGAGTCGGTTGAGCGAACGCTATCTCAAGTCAAATCCGAGGCGGCTTTCAGGCGTACAGCTTGTCGATACGGGATTGTTGCGCCGAAGCTTTACCCGCCTAGGCCAAGGGAATATTACGACTGAGAGTGCGACTGAGGTTCGGTTTGGATCGACGCTAGAGCGAGCAATGTTGCAGCATCGACGGCGACAAATTGTCGTTGATCACCCTGAGCTTGGAACCAAAACGGCGGAGGCGATCGCAGAGGTGATCGAAAAAAGCCATGCTGAATGAAGCGGCGCGGCGATACCTGCTTTCAATTGGAGGCGTTGACTACTCCAAGCAGATGGTGTCGTTGACGGGCACCACGGCCCATCTGAGCGGGCAAGCGGGTGGCCTTTGTCAGTTTGAGGGCGGGTCGCTGGTGCTAGACGAGGGAGCCAATTCAATCAATGTGGATTTGGACATCGAACTATTCAAGCCTCGGACACCGATCGTGCTCAAGGTGAGCAACCAGTTAGGCATTTTTGAAGATTTTCCGCATCTACTTGCGATCGAAAGAGCCAGCTACGATCGCGCATCAAGAACGACGACTATTCAGTGCGCTGATCGCCTTGCTCTCTCGCCAGAACGAGAAGCGACAAGCATTTTTGCGATTGGCGTGAGCATTGGCACTCCACTGTCGGCAAACAGCATTGTTGCAAACTGCTTGGCTGCTACAGGTATCAACACTAAGCCATTCATCGTTGGAGCCTCGCTCATTACACTGGTGCCTCCTGACATTTCCAGGGGGAACTATCGAACAGCGGCGGCGGACATGCTGGATGCAACAGAGACAGTAGGGTGGATTGACGCGGATGGCGAATTTACCGCAAGGCCGCTTGACTTAGAGCCGTTATCAGCAGATTTTGTCGTAGACCCAAGCGTATTTGAGCCTGTTGATCTAGGGCAATCTCCGTCTGAAGAGTCGGACGTTTCCGGATCTTTTAACTACGTTTACGAACGCGACGATCCACCAACTGTCGTATCTGATTCTCCCGAGATCAGGACAGAATCAACTACATTTTTGACTACAGCGGAGCAACGAGAACAACAGTAACAGAGACAGAATTGCTGGGCAGCGAAATCTATGCAGCAGTGCAAGGAGTCGGCGCTTATCCAAGCGGCAAGACCCTATCAACCCGAGTAAGAGATATTGACACCTATGAACAGTCGAACAGCGGCAAATTGCTCAGCAAGGTGGTATCCACAGACCTAAGAAAGATCTCCGCTCACGGAACATTGGCTGGCTGGCTGGCAGAGGATGACGCAAAAGAGGAGTTAGTTGGTACGGGGCAAGAGACACTCGGTGACTACCTTTGGAGCGACCTATTCTTGCCGGGGAAAATTGACAGAACAGAATGGAGTTACGACTCAAAAGAGCAAATCCGAGGCATTGTAAAAACAGTCTCAATGACCCGAGGGGAGGCTTTGGGTCGCCTCGGGTCGGGGCTGGACTGGAGACTGGTCGATGAGCGCACCATTCTAAATGACATGACCCTTGTCGAGAGGCAAGAGGAAACCTGGATCAGCCATGGCCCTAGAGATTGGGAGGTAAAAACAAGAAAGCGAACCGCAAGAGCACTGCACTCAAACAATGCGTCAAACTTAACATCGCGGTTCCAGGCAGTCGAAGAATTGTTTGACGCCGCAGTTATCAACTTAAACGAAAAGAAAAGCTTCTACAGTGCATTGATCGCGGAAGCTCTCGACATGATTGATGTGCAGCCTGATCAAAACCCCGATCGCAAGACAGACGGCTCACTCACGCCCCCAGAGACGCAACGCAAGCCCGCTCGCTTCTATGCCGAGCCTGGACAAATCAAGATTACGTCGGGCCTACCACTCAATAATCCGCAGGGTGAAATTCGCAGAGATTCGACCACGATCCCATACCTTCCCGACGCAAACGGCGATGCAGTTGCAGGGTCTGGCGCTCAAGTCGATCGCGCTGGGATATGGGCACTAAAGAGGGCATACCTCGCTGCTTGCCGATTCCATGGGAAGAGGATAAGGGCTGCAATTCCTAACAGTATGCTGAGCGAATTTGCTCCATTTAAGTGCTTTGATGTTTCGGCAGACGGTCAAACTTATCGACTCGCCTTAGATGGTGTGACCTGGACGTTCACACGAACAGCTTGCTACTTTGAGGCGGATGCACCCTTGTTGATGTCGGGGCCAACGGGTGGCACGCTAGAATTACCCTACAACAAACCACAGTTTTGAATATGCAATCAGAATTGGCACGATATCGCTTTATTCGTAGTCGATCGCCTCAGCCCTCCGCCAAAATCTATAGCGGAACAGTCGTCAGTTACAGCGAGGTTGGCACAATTATCACTGACGAGTTTGGCAATACAAGGGCAGCGTCTCCGACTCAATCTACATCACCGGCCAGTGTTGGTCGCGTCGTGACAGGCGTTGGGAAATCCTATGACTGGCGATAGCCATGCGTCTCTAGCCGCAAGAAAATCTTTCCTGCGCAAAAAGTACAAGCCTCCAGAAGTCCCTGCGACAGCAGAGGTTGTTGTCTGGCAGCCAACCCTTAATGCCTGGGAGATTGTAGACGAGTACGGCAATCGCAAGTTGGCGGCATCAGCGACAAATGGGGCGATCGCAACGACGGGAACCTATGCACTCAAGGGCAATTTGATTGATGGGATGCCAGCGCGGCAAACAGCGATCGCAACAACCTTTTATCAGCTCAGTAAGCCAAAGCGAGAATCGCTGGTTGCGATATTGCTCAAAATTACCCAAGCGAGCGCCGTGCAATACTGGGTCGCTCATAAGGGCGAACGCATCCTAATCGTGGAATTCTTCGCGGCGGGGTCGATCGCCCTTTCGTGGGTAGATTTCAGCGTGGAGCCGATTTTTCCAATTAGCTTTTCCGCAGACGAATCAATTCTCTACATACAGGGGACTCAGTCCTACCTTGAAGATGCTGAGCAGAATATCGACCTCGCAGACTATGACTGGGAAGGACATTTCTCTCTTTCAGAAGAGACAGATATTCGGGTGTTCGCCGTTGGCGATTTGCTGATAGGTCGCGGAGCTTTTGAGTTTTCAGTTTTTATTTATACTACGCCAGATTTTGAGCTTGCCCAAGACAGCGAAGGTGAATTCATTGATGAATTCTTTTTCTTTTCACGCAATAATTCTAGTAATTCAGTCAGTTACACACTTACTGAATTTTCTCAGCCGGGAGACTTCTCAGACACACCAGGGGTTTTTGTTTCTTTCGATCAGCCATACCTGACGTCAATCACACTGCCAGCCGGTGATTATGCTTTTTCCGTATCTGGTTTTTTTGAGCCATCAGCACCCGGCGAAACCGTGACCGCTGACCTTGCCTTACATTTCGAGATTGGCGATGGAAGCATTATCCCAGACTCTACCGCACACCTTTCTCTTGATGGCTCTAGGTGGCACGTTGGCGTTGTTGCCGACGGCGCTGGCATGGCCTATCGCAGCAAGGGCGACACCTCCACCGCCGAATCCACGCATCCGCAGGTGCTGCCTCCTGCCACAGGGGACTGGAGGGGCGATCGCATGGCCTACCCCCCATTGCCACCCACTGGCACGGACTGCGCCAGCACCTACCGCGATAATGATTTTGCCAATCTTCGCGCCGGGAAACTTTATCTAGTCGATCCTGCTCAACAGATTTCTGATGGCATCGGAGGCACCGACGATCTGGCGATCGCGATCCTATCCCGTGCGGCTAATGCATCTGTCCAGGTCAGCAGCGCAAATAACGACGCCTTCGGCACCTGCCAACTGACGGCGACGCAGAGCAAACAAATCCGGATTCCAAAGCTGCTGTCAGGGCCACTGGAGGGCGTCGATCCTGCTGATGTCGAGGTGGTGGCGATCGCTGTTCGGAATTAATGTCGCTGATCCGGCGGAAGAAGTTGAGTCGACGAGGCTTTTAGCGATCGCGACTCAAGACGAACAATTGAAAAGAATTGACAGCAAAGCGAGCCAATTAACGAATAATTGAGCAAGCAAAAGATGCGGGGCGATCGCCCAATTCTCCTATTTTCGGGACTTTCGAGATTTTGTTCGTTTTTTGATCGCAATCTCGGCGATCGCCCGCACATCCTTTGCCGGTATATCTCCCATTAGCGAAAACCGGACGTTGGCGGCGGCGGCATAGCGGCGGATGGTGGCAATCGACAAGCAGCGCCCCGTCGCAAAGGCGATCGCATCGGGCACCAACCGGGGCGGCAACGGCGCATCACCGGCTAGAGCATGGAGGCGATCGCTTAGCCTCGGAATATCCCTGAGCAGGATCTCAGCGTGCTCGTAGGCATCCAGTCTTGACTGAATCCGTCGAGCGGTGAAGCGCCGCAGAACCATGAGCAGAATCACTTCTCGGCACGAGAGATAATGCGCACCCTTCGCGCCGACTCGCGATCGCCACTTAGCCCATGTGCTCGGGGATGGGTAGCCCAGCAGACCCCGGACGCCACGACTGCTGATGATCCGCTGAGTATTGTCGATCTCAAGAATCGTTACCACCTTTCTCCGCTCCTTGATCCAAACGCTGCTCGCAACGCCGAAGAAGACTGGCAAACGAGGGCGATCGCCACGTTTCTTCTAAAAGCTCCCGCATCAACGCCCCAACAGGCTTGCCCATTGCGGCGGCGACAGTTTCAAAATCTGCCAGCGCGGCAGGACTAATAGATACCGTTTTTTTAGGTTGGCGATCGATCATTGCATCTTCAGGTGGCATAAAAAACTATTATCTCCTACTGAGGCCACTCAAGTATTACACCACGGGGGTTCCCTGGGTAGCGCTCAGAGGGTATCCATGGGGGTACTTTTGCGCTAATCTTAATTTGTTCGTTTTATTTAAAAAAATGGATGCAAAACAAGCCGCAACGGCTCTGAGTGAGGTAGTCGGGCGAACAATCGCCGAGCAAGAAGTCCTGGATTACGGGACGGAGAAGATTACGCAAGACAATTTGCTGGATCATGCTCGGGCTTTTGAGCACAAAGGTGCGATCGCCAAAAGCAAGGGCGCAAAGGGTGCAGCGGCGCGCCCTACGGCAAAACCACAGGGACGGCAGCACCTTGATGCTGAGCCCATGGTTGGCGCTGTAATTGATCAAGTCCGCCAATTTGGCGGAGCAATGGACTTGCTAGAGCAGGATGCAGCGGCATTGATTGGCGCACGCGCTCGGGCGGTGCCGAGCAACGTGGCGGCGATCGCGAATCAGCAACTGCTGGCGGCTGCCGGGGATATTGACCACTTTCGCCTGGACTTTCAACAGCGCCTTGACCAGGTGCGAACAGATTTGGGCTTACTCCAAGCCTAGTCCGTGGCCGCAACGTTTTTTGATTAGTTGTCTACTGTTGTTGATTTTGGGAGGGGGGCTAAGTGTTAAATATGCAGGGAATGAACGATGTCTGGGCGGCAGATCCACGAGATGCGCCCAGGGGGATTGATGATCAAACTTTGAGAGAGGCACTGCCCGAGTTGCAGGATAGGCCGCCCATGGTGCCGCTCGGGACTCCGAGTCCATTGGACGCCATAATGAACCACCCTGGCCCCATAGTGATGCGGCGACCCCAGGGGCAGGCGATCGCGCAGTGGCAGCAGACAGAGGTGCCGACAATGCACCGCCCCCGTCGGAATGAGAGCGACCCGTGGCCCTGGGTTGCTGTGGGTTTGGTTGGGGTCTGCGGACTTATTGCGCCCATTTCGTTGACGGCGATGCAGCGCGATCCGGGGATGGTCGCGATCGAAGAATTTAGTCAGATGGCTCAAACAATGGGACGGCCATCCTATACCTGTGTTTCGTGGTCGTGCCCTCCGGCTCCGGAGGCACAGCCAATGGCACAGCAGCCAGCAACGACCCTACCCCTTGCCCCAGCGCCGATTCAAAGTGCGCCGATTCAGAGCGTGATTTTTCAAGACCCCAATGGTCGGCAGCGGCGCGGCGTTGTAGAGACGATCGCGGGGCGGGACGACGTGGTAATGATTCGGTTTGTTGACGCAATGGAGGCTTATTAGAGATGGGCGCAATTCAGCAGATGTTTGGCTTTGGACAACTGGGCGTACCGGGCGGCGACAATGTGATGGCGCTGCCGGGGAACGAGGGGGCAAAGATTGGGCAACGGCTACGCCTACCGCAGACAGCGGGTGTAGGCGCGATTACAAAATCAGCCGGGGAGGCCGCTTACCTGAAGCAACAGGGACAGCAGTTGCAGCGACTCAGTCGCTACGAGTTGCAGCGGGCGCAGGCGCTGGCCAATATCCACGGGATTAGATCAAGGCATCAGCAGGGCATGGCCAGGGTGCAGGAGCGGGTCGCGCAGACGAATCTGCAACACCAGATGGCGGCGGGCAATCACTCGCTCACGATGAAGGAGACAGATGCACAGCAGCGGGGTTTTGTTGCCGCCATGAATGCAGCGAGTGCTGAGCTATGGTAAAGATGCACCACATCCTCTATGCCCTTGGCGGCATTGGTGTCGCGCAATTGCTCGGGTTCCTTGCCGCGCAATTCGCCGACATGCGCGGCGGGGCACTGTTGCTTGTGGGGGTGCTTTGCTTCTTTTTGATCGCCGCCGGACTAATGCGGGCCTATCTGTCCGGGTATGGCTTTGGGTACGCGCTCAATACTTCGCAATTACAGGCAGGTGCGCCTTATTTCTTGGTCGCGATCGCCGTTGTCCTTGTCGTTTTTCTGGGCGCTTGGGCGTCCTTTGGAGGCTAGATGTACTATCAAGATGAACAAATGTGGCACCAGCCCGAGCAATACTCCCGTTACCCGGTCGATCCGTTTTGGGGCGCGATCGCTCAGACATTCGCGTTTGAGAATCAGCTCTACTATCAGGAGCAGCAACTGTGGGCGCAACAGAATGCGGCAATGCGCGATCGCGAGATGCAGACGAACCGGGCGATGATGCAAGAGCAAATCGCAGGCGACGAAGAACTGAGGGAGCTGAGCGGAGAGGGGTACGAGGCGTTAATGGCGATCGATCGTCGGTGCGCTCAGGCGCAGAGTCTTGCAATCAAAGCAGCGGTCTGGGGAGGGAACATTGGTTTTTGAAATTGAAAAACAGTTTCTGAAGCCAGTCTATGAGTCCTCGCGGCAACTGCTGTGGGGACTTGTGGCATACGCCGCGATCGCAACCTTTGGGCCAGTATTGCTACCTAGGGTTGCCACTCCCCTTAAGTTGGCTGCGATGGTCACTGGCACAGCTTCTTTTTTTGCGGCTGGCGCGATCGCCCAACAGCAGGAGCAAAGCGCCAGCATCATGGGGGCGATCGCCAAGGGGCAGCAAATAGAACTGAGGCAATCAATGTCTTTAGAGCTTGCGCAGACAAAGCGGGAGCAGGAGATGCGGGCGGCATGGGGCACGCTGCGCTGGATTTATTTCAATTACCCTGCTGAGATGCACCAAGCCATCATCCAGCAATACGGCCTAGAGAATTTTGTTGCTAAGATGCGTCGCCGCGACCCGCAGACCGTCGATGTTTATGCGCAAGGCGCTCCATCGATGACCATGGCGGCTGCCACTGCGACAACAACGGACGCCTTCGATCGCCCTGACCTCGACACAAGTTGGCTCACGCCCGAATTTGCTCGTACCAGCAAGGTTGTCGCGGCGGGTCGCGGGAGCGGCAAAAGCACCTACTTGCGCTGGGAGCTGGGTGAATGTACCCAAGACCGGAATATGATCTTGCTCTTTATCGACCCGCACCTACTCGCCAATCAACGCGAGGCGGGCGAAAAGGCGGGCGCGGATGGGGCGATCGCCTACTGGTTTCCCGACCTTACCGCAGAGCAAGAGCGCGAAGCGGTGATCCACACAGCGGAAAGAGCCAAGCGCGAACTGCGTAAGGTGTACGCCGAAACTATGCGCAGGATGCAAGGCGCTGATTCTGGTCGGCTACTCAAAATAATCGTCGAAGAAGCCGACTCTGTCGTGTTCACGGGTCGCGACGGGGCGGGAGCCGAATTGCAGGAGGTTCTGCAAATTGTGACCAACGAAGCCCGCAAGTCAAACGTCGAACTGACGCTCGTTACCCACACGCTGAAAAAAGGGAAAACCGGATTTGATGCATCCTACTTGGCTCAAATCTCTTGGTTGATGCTGGGCAATATCCTGGCCAGTCCCGATATCGTGTGGCCCTCTGATCTCGACACAAAGGCGTGGCAGCAAGAGCGCGACATGCTGCAAGCCTCCCTGGATGATTCGGTCGGTCGCGCCGCCGTTCTGCGTAATGCGATGGATGGCAAAAATGAAACGAGTGTTGTTTTAATTCCTAGATTTGCCGATGCAACTGAGCAGCCAACTTCCTGAAGCCGAACCACTGCTCCGCTTGCAGGGTGGCGATCGCTATGCCCATAATTGGAGTGCAGTCAGCCGCCGCGCTCGCAGGATTTGTCCGGTCTGTTGCTGGTGCCAACGGGCCGCTGCCGTGGAAACGCATCATGCCATGTACTGGGACGAGAAGGGCGCGATCGCCGGACGGGAAATCCCCGGTGTTCATGTTTTTCCGGTCTGCGAGGAATGCCATACGGTCTTGCACCGCGACCACTGGTTTTCCCCAGACGATCACCTCGCCCGCCGGAATACACCCCATGCGATCGATCGACTTCGTGCGGGGTGGGGACAGCAGGCAAAGAAAAGGATCGCCTGAGGTTTTCGATCAAAAAAATTCGATCGCGAACCATGCGATCGCCAGGTGGAAGGTTTGATCATGCACTGTGGTTACCCAGAGGGGGACTGAACATTCGCCCCTTAGTGACGGCAAAATATGTCCAAGCTTCAAGAGAAGGCGATCGCCCCCTCAGAGACCCCTGTTTGTGGCGATCGCCCTCCCTTGTGGCTCTAACACAACACAAGGAGTTGAATTATGGATGACGGACAGCTAGCCGCTGAATTCAGGCTCTA
>JAAUOP010000208.1 GCA_012034805.1 Synechococcales cyanobacterium CRU_2_2
GAAGTTGATTTCCTCGGCGGCCAGCTCCTGCTTGAGGGTTGCGAGTTTGGCTGGATCCTTGGCAACGGTAACGGTGTTGAGCTGTTCGCTGGCTTCGCGCAGCTGATTGTTGGCGGTGCCAAAGTTATTGGCGCTCAGTTCGTTGACGCTCTCGAGTAGGCTAAAGCGAACTTCGTTGAGCTGGCTGCGGGCGGCGGCGGCCTGGGCAGCGGCTTCGGCCTGTTTGACTTGGCCTTCGAGTTGGGCGATCGCCTGGGATTGACCCGCTTCGAGGGCTTGCACCTGCGATCGCGTCTGCCACCAAGCCGCGCCGTAGCCAGCCGCGCCGGTTAGGCCCATCAGCAATAGCGTCGTCAGCACCGCCTTGGCCTTAGACGCAAAGCCAGACTTCTTTTCTACTTCAGGTTCAAGCACTTCTGGGGATGTCATACTGGGGCGCTCCTGATCGATGCCTCAAATTTATAGCACTTTCAACCAGGTTCGTTGCGTCTCTCGGACTGATCTTTAAGACTTATTGGGGAGTGTGATTGGGTTATGTATGCCAAAGTTCGTGATACCGAAATTTTCTTTGACGTTGAGGGATTGGGGTTCGTGGCCCAGGGCGATCGCCTGGAGCAGAAACCCGTCGCCTTCCTCGTCCACGGCGGCCCCGGAGCCGACCACAGCAGCTACAAACCCAGCTTTAGCCCCCTAGCCGAGCGAATGCAGCTGGTCTACTTCGACCATCGTGGCAACGGGCGCAGCGCCCGAGGCAATCGCGCAACCTACACCCTCGACAACAATGTTGAGGACATGGAAGCCCTGCGACAACATTTGGGCCTACAGAAAATTGTTGTGATCGGCGGTTCCTACGGCGGCATGGTCGGCCTCGCCTACGCCAGCCGCTACCCGGAGCAGGTTTCCCACTTGATTGTCTATGCGACGGTGCCGGATAGCCGTTTTTTGGCGAGGGCGCAGGAGATTTTGGCTGAGCGGGGGACGCCGGAGCAACGGGCGATTGCCCAACACCTCTGGGATGGCAGCTTCCGCGACGAGGCCCACCTCCAGGACTATTTTCAAATCCTGGCTCCGCTGTATTCCACCACCTATGATCCCCGCCATCCCGGCTCTGGCTGGAAGCGAGCGAAGCTGTCAGTGGACGCAATTAACGTCGCCTTTGCCGGGTTTCTACGCAGCTACGACATCCGCCCAGAACTACCCCGGATTTCGGCCCCGACACTCGTGATCGGCGGTCGTCACGACTGGATTTGTCCACCGGAATTTTCAGCGGAGATCGCGCGACTGATTCCGAATTCGGATCTGCGGATTTTTGAAAATAGCGGCCACGCCATCCGGGCCGATGAGACCCAGGCGCTTTTGGATGCGATCGCCGGTTTTATCGTGTACAAGCACTGACCCTAGGAAGCCGCCGCTTGCAGCGACACCAGCCGCTGGGCCATGAGATCACAGTTGACCAACAGCGCCGCATTGACCCGTGGCTCCACCAGGGACAGGCGCTCTGCAAACTTGAGGTGGGTTTTCAGTTCTAGCAGCGATTCCTGGGACTCCTGGATGTGGTACCAAAAGCCCTCGCTCGACTGCTCATAGGCCTTGGCCACGCTGGCCGCAATCCGACTAGCCGCCAGTCGAATCTTGGTTTTGAGCACCCAAGAATGCTCGGCGGGAAATTCTGTGGTGACGTCGTAGCACAGACTGGCCAGAGCCATCCCCTCATCCCAAACTTCAAGCGCGGTGTACACCATGTCGATTACCTGATGATATTGATTGAGCGATCGCGCCCCCTCAAGCTTTCGCTTTTGATTACTCACGATCGCAAGTTATTCGTAGAAACACTTACCCCCTCTTTCAACGAAAAAGTAAAGAATGCGGACAATTTGAAAGAAATTGTCGAAAATTCCGTATAAATACCTCTGCAGGGAAATTTGCGGTAAAAATAAATTCCAATTCTCTACGTAGCCGGTTCGTCACGGACGTCGGAATTTTCCTGAATTTCCATCGGTTTTTAGGCGTAATTGACCTGCCTTGGGCTAGCACATCGACTCGCTTGGGTCAGTAAAAGCACGAGTGAGCGATCGCCCACCCATCCACTCCTAGGCCAAAGATGACAGATAATAGGGCTCACCCCCTGGGATCACCAACCTTGAGAAAGTCTATAAAGTCTATGCAGAACCAGTCCATTCAGGTCGGCTCGCTGAACTGGTTTTATCGAGAGAGCGAACCCGTCAACGCCAACGCCAAACCACCCGTTGTCCTGCTGCATGGGCTGGTTTGCCAAAGCTATGGCTGGCGCAAGGTGATGCCACCCCTGACCGAGCAGGGATTCCGCTGTCTGGCACCGGACTGGATTGGCTCAGGCAAGTCGGACTGGCCCGAGAAACGGGACTTCGCCTACACGCCTGACGCCTATGTGCAAGCCCTGGGCGATTGGTTGGATGCGTTGGAGTTGGCTCAGGTTTCGTTGGTGGTGCAGGGTTTTTTGGGTTCGGTGGGATTGCAATATGCCCTGAGGAATTGCGATCGCATCCACCGCATCGCCATTCTCAACGCCCCGATCCACAGCGAAGCCCGCGTCCCATTCAAGCTCCAGCAAATGGGTTGGCCTGTGGTGGGTGACATGATGACCCAAGATCCGCTCTTGGTCGATCGCACCCTTGAAGGCGGTGGCGGCTATGTGGTCACAGAAGAAGATCTGGGGGTCTATCGCAAGCCTTTTCTGACCAGCTCCGCCGCAGGTCGGGCTCTCAAAGCCACGATCAATAATCTCAACCTGGCCCAGGCCACAGCAGAAATTTCCCAAGGATTAGCGTCCTGGGAGAAGCCTGTGCTCTTGGTCTGGGGCAGCCGAGATCCGTGGCTGCCGCTGGAGCAAGCGCGATCGATGGTCAAAACGCTACCGGACGGCAAACTGGAGGAACTCGAGGAAGTCGGCCATTATCCCCAGCAAGACTGGCCCGAAAAAGTCAGCAGCGCGCTCTTGCCGTTCCTGCGCTTCAAAGATATTTAGCATCCCGGATCCGGCATTGGGCACAGAATGCGCGCTCCTACGGGGAGTCGTTCGGGGTGGTGGCGGCAGCCGAAATGGCGTCAGGCGCATCCGGCGGGAGCGTTGCCTCGCTAGCCGCAGACGCCCCATCACCTCGGCTAAAGGCAATGCGCAGCAAGGGCGGAGCCACAAACGTGGTCGCGATCACCATGACGATGATCGCCGCATTGAGTGAATCTGAGAGCGCACCGCTGGCTGCGCCCACCCCGGCAAACACCAAGCCGACCTCCCCTCGGGGAATCATGCCGACGCCGATCGCCAGCTTATTCACCTTCTCAGGGCCAAACACCGTAAATCCAGTCACCACCTTACCGACGATCGCCACCAGTACCAAAAACGTCGCAATGATCAGACCTTCACGGTTGCTGGGCACCATCGGGTTGAGTACCGCCAACTCGGTTCTGGCCCCGACGGTAATAAAGAAAATGGGCACGAGCACATCGGCGATCGGCACCACCTGCTTCTCAAGCTCATGGCGTTTCTCGGTTTCACCCAAAATCAGACCCGCCGCAAAGGCTCCCAAGATCGCCTCCAGGTGAATCACTGCGCCGATATAAGACAACACCAGCGCCACAACCAAGGCTGCAATCAAGAGCTGGCCTCGGGTTTTCATATTCTGAACCAAGCCCAGGAAATAGGGGGCCAAGAGCCGACCGACGACGATGGTGCCGATCAAAAAAGCCGCTGCACTCGCAATCAAAATTGCGACATTCGCAAGCTTGACCTCTCCCGTCTTGGCCAAACTGGCGACCACGGCCAAAACCACGATGCCCAGAATATCGTCCAGAATCGCCGCGCCAATAATAATTTGGCCTTCCCGAGTGCTGAGCTGCCGCAACTCCGACAGGACTTTGGCCGTAATCCCAATGCTGGTGGCCGTCAGCGCAGCACCCGCAAAAATCGCTGGCACCGTCGCCATGTGGAAAAAGGCTAGCAGGCCCAAGGTACCCAGGGCAAACGGCGTCACAACACCGACCACGGCCACTACGGCAGCCTGAGGCCCAACCTTGATGAGCTCCTTGAGATCGGACTCTAAACCAATCTCAAACAGGAGCAAAATCACACCCATTTCGGCCAGCACCGAAACCACCTCGCTCTGGGCCTGGAAGACCTCGCTGGCCAGATCCGGCGTCAACCCAGCAGTGCTTTTCAGCAGCGCAATCACCATCGAGTCAGAGGCTACCGCCCCTGACTCGGGAAACACAATCAGGTGGAGCGCCGAAACGCCGACGATGACCCCGCCGACCAGTTCACCGAGAACGGTGGTAGGTTAATGCGGGCACAGATTTCTCCGCCAATTTTGCTGGCCAGAAAAATCACGACTAAGCTCAGCAACACCCCGGCCAATACCAGGGGCGCGACTTCAGGGGACGGGGCTTCGATCTCGGTGGCGAGCAAGGGCCAAGGGAAGAGATTGCTCGGGGCAAGGAGTAGTGCAGCAAGGTTGGGCATCGGGGGGCAATCGATAGGGAATGGGGGGTGTTGAGGATCCGTCGGGGCAAACCGTGTTCATCCGGACCAGGCAGTCGGCTAGGCAAAAATCCGGTGCTGGAGTGAGGGCATTTGGCGGCGGACTTGGCTCAGCCGGTTGGGGTCGATGGGAGCGATCGCCACCCCAGGTTTTTCGCCCGCATCCGCGAGCACGACGCCCCAGGGATCAACAATCATGGCATGGCCGTGGGTTTGGCGGCGATCGTAGTGCTGGCCGGTTTGGGCTGGGGCAATGACGTAGCAGGTGTTTTCGATCGCCCTGGCTTGCAACAGCACCTTCCAATGTTCCTTGCCGGTGTAGGCCGTAAACGCCGCCGGTACAAACAGAACCTCCGCGCCATTTTTAGACAAGTGGCGATACAGCTCAGGAAAACGGACGTCGTAGCAAACCGAAAGCCCGAGGTTGCCAAACTTTTCGGATTTGTAGAGCGCGGGCAGTTGTCGCCCTGGAACCACGGTGCTGGACTCTTGGTAGGTGTTGCCGTCGGGGAGGTTGACGTCGAAGAGATGAACTTTCTCGTAGCGGCTGAGTTCTTCACCGTCCGGGCCAATCAGGAGGGCGGTGTTGTGGGCTTGGTTTTTGCCGACGGGCACCGGGAAGCCACCGCCCAGAATAGTGACCTGGTAACGCCGCGCCATGGTTTTGAGGAATTGTTCCGTGGTGGTGGAAATGCGCTCGGCGATCGCCACTTTGTCCGCCTCTTCACCCATATAGGCAAAATTCTCAGGCAGGCCGATCAGTTCGGCCCCCTGGCGCACAGCTAAATCAATCAATTCTTCCGCCTGGACCAGATTTTTCTCCAAATCGGGCAGACTGGTCATTTGCAGGGCAGCGGCCAAGTAAGGCTTCATGGAAAATCGGAGGTGGGGAATGGGTGGGTGAGCCGCTTGGATGCGAGCAAGCGCTCCAAGCTCTCTATGTATATCTTTCACGCAAGTGGGCGCTGAAGTGTCAGAAAAATCCAAATTCCCGACAATTTCGCCCAGAAGCTCAAAATTCTGAATCTTGAGACAATCTTAGGGGCTTATTTTAGGGACTTAAAGTCTCAAATTAGATTTCAAATTAGAATTTCAAAGTGTATTGAGCAAATCTATGGCATTTTTACCATTGGCGAATTCTAGTCTAAGCCCTAGTCTGCGATCGCTCACCCAAGCCCTCATCGGCGAATTTAGCAACCCGCAACAGGCGATCGCCTCCCCGGCCTGGTTTGTCCACTTGCGTCTTTGGCAATGTCCCACACCGCTCTTTGCAGAGGATAGCATCACCCTATTCCTCGAGCAGGCCAATATTCTGCAGCTAGACCGGCCCTACCGTCAGCGGCTGTTGCGCCTGAGCGAAGACCAAGGCCAGCTGTTTGGGCAGTATTACCAATTCAAGGATTTTTCTGCCTGGAAAGGCTGCGGCCAAACTCCAGGGCGCTTGCAGACGCTGACCCCGGCAGACATCGCGGACTTGCCCGGTTGCCGGGTGGCGATCGCCCAAACCCCCACCGGAGAATTTCAGGCTCGCCTCGGGCCGGGGAGGCGCTGTGAATTTGAATACGAAGGCCAGAAGCGTCAAGTCGTGGTCGGATTTGATGTTGCCCAATCCGGGGCAACCGGCGTCTACCTCAAGACCTACGACAAGGGGATCGATCCGGAAACGGGGCAAGGGTTCTGGGGGGCGTTGATGGGGCCGTACGAGTTTGAAAAGTTGGTTTAGGGGCTTTAGGAGCTTTTCGGGGGGACGATTGCTGCGCAAGCTTCCGAAGGAATCGCCTAGGCGTCCGGGGAAGCCGTCAGGTTCACGTCTTCGTAAAGGGTCTC
>JAAUOP010000209.1 GCA_012034805.1 Synechococcales cyanobacterium CRU_2_2
CCTACGACGACGGGCTGCGAAATTTGGTGGATTTGGTTGCAGAAGCCATTACCCAAGTACAGGAAGCGGGGCAGCAAATCAACAGCTACGGCAGCGATCTGGAGACCGATCCCGATCGCCTGGCCGAGATCGATAGCCGCATTTCGGAGCTCAAGCAAATCTGCCGTAAGTATGGCCCCGGCCTAGAAGATGCGATCGCCTACGCTGCCAAAATCCGCGCCGAACTCGCAGGCTTTGACGATGAGGGTCAGTCCCTAGAGGCGCTCCAGGCCGAAGCCGACCAAGCCAAAGCGAGGCTAAAGCAAGCTTGCACCCAGCTGCGATCGCTCCGCCAAACTGCAGCCAAAACCCTAGAGACCCAGTTGTTGAGCGAACTCAAACCCCTCGCCATGGAAAAGGTCAAATTTCAGGTGCAGCTTGCGCCCATCGCCCCCACGGCCCAGGGCGCGGATCAAATTTGCTTTTTGCTCAGCCCTAATCCCGGCGAACCGCTCCAGCCCCTAAGCGAAACGGCATCGGGCGGCGAGATGAGCCGCTTTTTGCTGGCGATGAAGGCTTGTTTCTCAGCGATCGATTCCGTCGGTACCCTGGTCTTTGACGAAATCGATACCGGTGTATCCGGGCGAGTGTCCCAGGCGATCGCCGACAAATTGCGCCAGCTCGGGCAGCGGCACCAGGTCTTGTGTGTCACCCACCAACCCTTA
Source organism: Synechococcales cyanobacterium CRU_2_2 (assembly GCA_012034805.1). Lineage (GTDB taxonomy): Bacteria > Cyanobacteriota > Cyanobacteriia > PCC-9006 > JAAUQQ01 > JAAUOP01. The sequence goes on from JAAUOP010000209.1 coordinate 705, forward strand.
ATTGCAGCGGTGGCGGATCATCATTTTTGCGTCCGCAAGGAAGTCCTCGAGAGCGATCGCACCGTCGTCCGCGTCGAGCACCTGATCGACCGAGGGCGGCGGCGACAGGAGCTGGCGGAATTGGCCGGGGGAAAATCGGCTCAAGAGGCGATCGCCTTTGCCGATTCCTTGCTCGACCAAGCTGCCCAGGCCCGTGAGCTGGGGATGGTCACACCCCAGACTGAGCCCAGTCGCCAGCGAATGGGGAAGGTTGCGATCGCCAAAAAGACTGCTCACGAGAAGACCTTGCCCTGAATCACGCCCTGAATCACGCCCTGAATCACGCCCTGAATCACGCCCAAAATCACGCCCCCTGAATCACCAAAACCGAACAATGGGCGTGATGCAAGACATCATTGCTGACCCGGCCCAAAACCAATTCCGTGAGACCCTTGCGGTCTTGGCGACCCATGATAATCAAATCCACGCCCCAATCCTTTGCCTTGGCGCAAATCATCTCACTGGGATTACCGACATCACAGCGGACGGAAGCCTTCAGACCCAGTGCTTTGGCCTCAGCTTGGTAACCCCGGAGCATCTCTTGCGCCCGCTCCAGTTCCATCTTGAGCGCGTCCAACTCCAGACCCGCTCGACTAAAAGCTGGCGTTGCATTGAACGTGCTTTCCGCTTCGGATCGGGCGCTGGGCTTCCAGGGCAAATAACTCACCAGCAGCAGGGTACTGGCATCATTTTTTGCAATATTTATTGCTTGCTCAAACACCGCTTGAGCATCAAAAAGGCGATCGAGAGCCACCAAAATCTTACGAAAGGTCATGGCAAAAGAAAGAAGAGATGCTGACTGAAGCTAGTCGAGTTTTCAGGCTTTCTGGCCTACCTAGCAGCCTAGACCGGTCTAGAAATGCCGCAATCCGGATATCACTCGATATCTTTTACTACTCTAATCCCTGACTCGAATTGACAATCTCATCAACGCCCTAGCTTTATCGACTCTATATCGAGATCTAAATTATCTATGTAGTTATTCGTATTTATTTAATTGGTTTTTAAAAATATCTAAGTGTATTTACAGTTTAGGGCGATTGCAAAATTTCCAGGGCTCGGGCTTGATCCATTCCAGGGAGAATTTGGGGCTGATAGAGCATTGAATCAGCGCTCGATCCAGAGCGCTGTACTGGGTGGTTGCAGTCCAGTCTTGATAGAAAATGCTGTCTGCGTAGCTCAAGGAGTCCTGCGTTAACCCGAGGGCTTGGGTGAGCTCTTCGCGAATGAGGTGCGATCGCTCCCGCTGGCGAATCAGATTCGTGGCCACCAACACCTTGGCCTGACGGATACGGCCCGAGGCCTCCGATCGCACCCAGAAAAAACCGTAGTTGACGGGCTGATAGCTGGGCACATGGCGGCTGAATTCTGGCTCCGGCACAAAAAAATGCCTAGGTTGGCATCCTGCTTCACCACGCTCAATTCGACTCCGTCGATCAGCCCATTCAGTTCTTCCACCACTTGGGCAAGAGTTGCGCGATCGGCGCGGGTCGGCGACCCGTGCACCTGAATCCGGATATCCTCTTGCCACTTGCGAGTCATTGGAACGACGCGATTGAACTCGCCCGTAAAGGCAATTTCAGCAAAATATTTTAGCGCGGCCCTCTTGGGTGGCCCTGGATTCAGGCGCTTGGCTTGAGCAGAGGCGATTGGCTTCGCCAAGCTCCGAAGGATCGCGTTTTGCGAAATATCCTCAAGCGAGAGGCCCATGGGCGCTAGGGTGCCAAGCCCGATCACGCTGGCCACGGTTGTCCACACACAAGAACGAAAACAAAACCTCGAAAAAGCCCAAACCATAACGCAATCCAAAGAAAACGGGGGTGAATCCGCTGGACTCACCCCCGCGCAGAAGGGCAGAGCATTTGCCATTCCGTACCCGAATTATCATAGTACAAAAAGACTATTAAGTGCTCTGTCAACGCAGCAATTTAGGGCAGAGAGTTCAACGCCCCTTTATTGTATAAAAAGAAACACGGAATTGGTGATGTAGCGAATTCATTGGTGGCCCCCGTAGTGCTGAGAAACGTGGATTGCATTAAAACGAAGGGTAGGGGCGTGCGTGCCGCGCCCAAGGTCAGACCTGTGATGCGTCTCAAGGTATCTGAGGATCGGGGATACCGACCCCTACGAGGGCTGAACAATAATTTGGGAGGTTTCAGTTTTATTCAATCCTCCTTCCTGAGGCGTGCGTGCTAGGTCTCGAGCCCTTGCCTTGCCACCTCAAGGGCCTGACGCACGCGATCGAAGCCTGTGCCACCAAAGCTATTGCGGGCAGCGACCACTTGACGAGGTTCGATCGCCGCATAAATATCCGCTTCAAATTGCGGATGAAGCGCCTGCCATTCCTCCAGGGTCAAATCCTTGAGCAACTTGTTCTGGGCCAGACTGGTGCGAACGACCTTGCCCACCAAGTTGTAGGCCTCGCGGAACGGAACTCCTTTAGCGGCCAAATAATCCGCCACATCGGTCGCGTTAGAAAAGTCCTCGGCTACGGCTTCCGCTAGCCGCTGGGGCTGAAACTCCAACCCCTCCGCCAGTAGAATGGTCATGGCTTCCAGACAGCCTTGCACGGTTTTGACCGTATCAAACAGGCCTTCTTTGTCTTCTTGCAGATCTTTGTTGTAGGCCAAGGGAATGCCTTTCAAGATCACCAGCATGGCCTGCAAATTGCCAAACACTCGACCGGTTTTTCCCCGCACCAGTTCTGGGATATCCGGATTCTTTTTCTGGGGCATGATGCTCGAGCCGGTCGAGCAGGTGTCCTTGAGGCGAATGAAGCGGAATTCTTCCGAGGCCCAGATAATCAGTTCTTCAGACAGGCGGCTGAGGTGAATCAAGATTAAACTAGCGGCGGCAAGAAATTCGACGGCGAAGTCGCGATCGCTCACCGCATCCAAGCTATTGCGATAAACCCCCTCAAACCCCAGCAGCTCCGCCGTATAGTGCCGGTCAATGGGAAACGTTGTTCCGGCCAGGGCTCCGGCCCCCAAGGGCGACTGATTGACCCGCTTGAGACCGTCGCTGAGGCGATCGCAGTCTCGCTGGGCCATTTCAAAATAGGCCAAAAGATGGTGGGCTAAGCTCACGGGCTGAGCCCGCTGCAGGTGGGTGTAGCCCGGAATCAGGGTTTCCACATGGGCATCCGCCAAATCGAGCAGCACGGTTTGGAACTGCCGCAGGCGTTGACGAATATCGTTGATTTGGTCGCGCAGATAAAGGCGGATATCGGTACCGACCTGGTCATTGCGCGATCGCGCGGTATGCAACTTCTTGCCGACGTCGCCCAGAATCTCCGTCAAGCGGTGCTCCACCGCAAAGTGAACGTCTTCGTCGTCCACTGTCGGCTGGAGCTGGCCGCTGCGATACTCCTGGCGAATTTGCTCCAGGCCGACCACTAACTGCTCGGCCTCGGTCTCAGAAATAATTCCCGTGTGGGCCAGCATTTTGGCGTGGGCTTGGGAGCCCGTGATGTCATACTCGATGAGTTCGATGTCGAAGGCAATGCTGGCATTGAAGCGGGCGATCGCCGGATGCAGCGCCGACTCAAACCGCTGACTCCAGGTATTAGGCTGACTCGCAGATGAGCTAGCGTCGGCACTAGCGGAATTGGATTGTGGGGGCATTAGCCATAGGACGTGACACTCTTAAAAATATATCCAAGCACAAACCCGATCAGCATCGCCCAAATCTGACCAGATTCGACAAAATGGCCAAAGGACTTGCCCATGTCGGCCATGATGTCTTGATCAAACTGCTGGGCCACAACAATGCCATCCGTGGCAACCGTCTGGGACACGGGCAAGTAGGCAGAGCCTGAAAAGACAGAGCCGGAAAGGACAGAGCCTGAGAAATCTTGCATGTTCTTTAACCACTCCAAATAAAACGCCCAGGCAATTGACCCGGCTTATCGAAAGACTTCGAATTGCTGCTGGAATTGCTGCTGATTGTACAGCAGCCCCCAAGGCTTGGGACAAAGTGATGGGGGCAAATCTTTTTGGCACTACAAATACTTTGCACACAGGCTTTGCACAAATGTCTTGCACAAATGCTTTGCCAACGCAATCTTGCATGACTACGGTAGGGACGAACAGCTGTCCATCCGGCCATCGGGAGTATCAATCAGACCCGCCTATACTCGGGGCTTCACCTTCATCACGACCAAAGTCATATCATCATCATTTTGTTTGCTAGTGCCGACAAAGTGATGAATGCGATCGAACAAAGTATCTAGAATTCGCTGGGGATGATCGTACCGCTGGCAAGCCCACTGCACCGAGCGAATTAGATTATCCTCATCAAACCGCTCCCCCGTTGGCGAAGCCGCGTCCGTAAAACCGTCGGTGTAAAACACAACGACATCGCCGGGCTCTAACTTAACTTTGCCATCTTCATACTGGCTATCTTCATGCAAGCCAACCAACATGCCGACGGTATCTAAACGGTGCAACGTTTGAGTTTCAAAACGCCAAAGCAAGGGTGGATTATGGGCCGCATTGCTGTAGGAAAGCAGGCGCGAGGCGGGATCGTACTCAGAATAAAATAGCGTGACAAATCGATTGGAGTTTTCCAAGTCGGTATACATCACACGATTCAAGTGCTGCAAAATACGCCCTGGGGAATGACCATTCAGCACTTCTGCACGCAACATGCCGCGTAGCATGGTCATGATCAACCCTGCGGGCACTCCCTTGCCCATCACATCCCCGATGGTGATTCCCCAACGTTCTTGGCCAGGTTTGTCCTGGACGGATGGGTCTACCTTAGTGGGAATAAAGTCGTAGTAGTCGCCGCCCACTCGGCTGGCTGTTTTGCAGCGGGCAGCTAGCTCTAAGCCATCGATGCTGGGAAACTGACGCGGGAAGAGTTGCCGCTGAATCTCCGCACCAATTTCTAATTCGCGATCGAGCCGTTCTTTCTTGCGCAGCTCCGCCGTCAGCTCATCTTGCTCGATTGCAACAGCGGTTTGGTCTGCAACAAACCGCACCAACTTTTCGCGTTGCTCCGTCCATTGGTAGACGGGATCATAGCTAAAGACATACAAACGGCCTCGCTCGAGGGAACGATTGAGCACCGCCGTACCAAAGAGCCGCACCCCAGGGCCTAGAGTGTCAGAAACGCGCTCGTCGAGGGCGGTCATGATGCCCATGCTCGGTACCAAGCTGGTGCTCTGCTCAGCAACCTGCACCGAAAATTGTCGGGTCGCTTCCTCTAGGGAGACCTGCAGGGCACCACAGCGATCGCCCTGAGCACAGTGAAAGCGCTCTAGGCGCAGCTGGCCATCTGGACGACAAACCACCAGCGCACTCCCATCTGCCTTGGTGACGCGACTGGCCACCATGGGGATTAACTCGAGAAACTGATTGAGATTGGTAAAACTACGAAGGGCAAAGCCCAAGGAACTGAAGAGGTCTTGGGTATTGCTTTGCTCTCGATTGAGCCGAGCGACTAGTTCCTTCAAGGCAACAACGGGCGTCGCATCGTTGGACGCGCGCCGGAAGAGTCTGAGGTTGAGAGTGGGTTCTGGATAGGCACGATGGTTAGAGTAGCGAACAAACC
>JAAUOP010000210.1 GCA_012034805.1 Synechococcales cyanobacterium CRU_2_2
ACGAGGTTGCTGAGCAGGGTCGCTGGGTCGCCACCGTTTTGGATGAAGCGATCGAGGGAAAAAGCCATGGCCTTTGGCATCAAACGCTGTGCCGTCATGAAAACCACCCCGTCCCGCAGCGGGATTGTGTAGGTGAGGCCATCTTCGCTGATTTGGGGTGCGGCAGTTGCCAGTTGGGGTTTCAACTCGCCGCTGAGCTCAGTGCTGTAGAGGCGATCGCCTAAGTTGTAGAGCAAATTCCCCGACAAAATTTCGTAGGAATCCGCCGGATCCAGCGTCCGTACCTTGGCCGTAGTCCCCAGGGTAATTCGGTTGGGATTGCCGCCGCCCGACAGCCCTGTTCCGCCTTGGGGGCTTTGGCAGCCCACTGTCAGCAGTGCACACAATAAGCCCACACCAACCACTCGACCCAGCCAGCCACGAGACGCCGTCGAAAATCTTCGCCAGTACATGCCCTTTGCCCCCTTCATAAACCCATCATCCGAAAATCACAGACCGAAAATCACAGACCGAAAATCACAGACCGAAAATCACAGACCGAAAATCACAGACCGGAAACCGCGTTCTCAACCCCGAAAGGTTCTGCGATTTTATCAGGTTCACTGCCGCCGCCCTATTTCTGTGTGAATCGCATGTAAGACTTCGCTCTGCTGGAAGGGCTTGGGCAGCGTTGTGGTGCAACCCGCCTTGAGGGCAGCCTCCAACTCTTCGGGCAGAACGCCTGCACTGGTGGCAATGATCGGCGTGGGGGGGAGCGATCGCAGCGCTTCAAGCTCCCGAATCTGGCGCGTGGCTTCATAGCCATCTAACACCGGCATCCGCATATCCATCAAAACCAAATCCGGCTGCCACAGATCCCAGCAAAAAACCGCCGCCGCGCCGTTGTCGGCCTCCCGCACCTCAAAGCCCGCCTCGCTCAGCAGCCTGTAGAGCAACTTGCGGTTAAAAGCGAGGTCATCCGCCACCAAGATACGCCCCGCCGTCTTCGATGCCGGACGCAAGGCCACCACCCTATTGGGCCGAGGCACCGCCGAGACCTTGGATTCGACCGGCTGAAGTGGCAACGTAAACTGAAAGCGAGATCCTTGGCCCATCTTGCTCGTGGCCCACAGTTCACCCCCCATGAGTTGCACAAAGGTGCGGCTGATGGACAACCCCAGGCCGGTACCAAACTCACCTTTGGTTGCACCCACCGTACCCTGGGCAAACGGTTCAAAAATACGTTCGAGATCCGAGGCCGAGACGCCAATGCCGGTATCTTCGATTTCGAAATGGATTTGGGGGATGGGGTGGGGAAGTGGGGGAGTGGGGAGTGGAGTGGGTAAGTGGGGTGCGTTGCGGCTTGGTATCGGAAGGGGCTCCAGCACATTATCGGGCCAGACGCGCAGAATGACGTGACCAGAGTGGGTAAATTTGAGCGCGTTCCCCAGCAAGTTGATCAAGATTTGTCGCAGTTTTTTTTCGTCCACGCAAATGTATTGCGGTAGCTGGTTATCGACGGAGCAGCGGAGCACCAGGCGTTTTTGCTGGGCCTGAAGCCGAAACATGGCTTCGAGGCTGGCGACTAACGCGGTCAGATTGACCGCTTGGTTGTTGAGCGTGAGCTGATTGGCTTCGATTTTGGACAGATCTAGAACTTCGTTGACGATGCTCAGCAAGTGCTCGCCGCTCTCGCTGATCACATTGAGATTGTCTCGATATTGCGCGTCGAGGGCCGGATCGTTGCGCATGATCTCGCTGAACCCAAGGATGGAGCTCAGGGGCGTGCGTAGCTCGTGGCTCATGCGGGCCAAAAATTCACTTTTGGCTTGACTAACAGCTTCGGCCTGCTTCTGGGCTTGGGCAAGGAGCTGGTTGCGCGCCTCTAGGGACTGGGTTCGTTCGCTGACTTGGGCGCTGACTTGGGCGCTGACTTGGGTACTGACTTGGGCGCTAATTTGTTGATCGAGGGTCGATTCGTATTCGAGCAATTGGGTTTGCGATCGCCGCAACCCCTTCCCCAACACCAGTCGACAACTCAACAGCGCGGACCCGGTTAGGGCCAGCGCCGGAGCCACCACAGCAATCCACCAACCCTGCAAAAACAATCCGTAACCGCAGCCCAACAACAGCAGCCAGGCGACGGGCAGCGACAGGCTCAGCCGTAGCCGCTCGGGAGCGTTCCCGAGTCCGACCCCAACGGTTGCCCAGGCCAAAATCCATAGCCAATTGACAGGAGCAGTGGCTCCCTGCATCAACGGACGACCGGTGGTGGCGGCGGCCACGATTTGCGCGGCGAGGTCGGCCTGGAGTTCGAGACCGGTCCAGGCTTGGGCAAGCGATCGCGTCTGGGGCGTAAAAAACGGATTTTGTAAGCTGGGGGCGGTGGTACCGATCAGGACGATGCGATCGCGCAATTGCTCCGGCTCAAACCGACCGTTCAGCAGATCGGTCAGGGTGATGCGATCGAACACCTGGGGCGAAGAATAGAAGTGGGAGAGAATTTGGTAGCCCCCCACGTCGGTATTGGCGTAGCCGCCCTGGTTCGGCAAGATGGGCCGGAAAATAGCCCGACCGAGGCGGATGCGAAACCCATCGCCATCGAGCGGCTCCTGCTCAATGCCGAAGGACTGCAAGTAATTCAGGGCCAGACTAGCTCCCAAACTCAAGACCAGATCGCCTTCTGGATCCCGTAGCGAAATCAAATGCCGACGCACCTTGCCATCGCCATCGGTGAGCAGGTCGCTGGCAGCGGCCCGATTCGCCAGAGCCAAGGGTGGCAAAATTTCGGCCTCGCCTGGGGCATGGACAACCTTGCGCACCCCAATAATGTTGGCGTTCTCTGACAAAACCCGTTGGAGTTGGTCTTGACCGGGCGCGACCGGCAAATCTCGGTGCAGCGCCAGACCGATCACCTTGGGCTTGGCTTGCAAAACCCTTTGCAAGAGCTGGGCAAGGCGAGCATCGCTAAGCGGCCATTGGCCGAGGGTTTGGAGATCCGCTTCGGTGGCGGTGATTAAGGTGACTGGGAGATCAGCGGGGGTCGCGGCGGGCGGGACGGTTTTGGGGCCAGTTTTAGGGCCAGTTTTAGGGCCAGTTTTAGGGCCAGTTTTAGGGGCAATGTTGGGGGCAACCTGAAGGAAACCATTCAACCGGCTTCTGGCGCACTCTAGCCGAAAGGCTTGGTCGTAGGCGAAGGTTTCAAGATACTGGAGGAGACCGCTTTGCTGGCAGGCGATCGCGATCGCCGCAATGCCCACCACCGAAGTCGCCATGCTGAAAATTTGGGTTCGGTTTTGCTGGAATCGTTGCCACATGGGGAAGGGTATCGCCGCAAGAAGGCTGTTGCGACGTCACAACTCGGATCTTCGGAGCTATTCGGATCTCTATTGACGTTGCAAAGACGTTGCAAAGTGGATCTATATTAGTGCATGAAACGATGCACAAACGGCTTTAGTGGGTGATGGCTCTGTCTGTTAAGGTTGCGCTCTGGGCTGTTGTCGCCACCTGGGGATTGGGACTGGAGCTCGCCAGGATTCCGGCTTCGGCGGTCTTGGCCCAGACGGTGCCAGATGGTTTGCTGGGGACAGAAAATTCCGTGGTGACGCGCCAGGGCGATCGCGACCTCGTGAGCGGTGGCGCAACCCGAGGAAGCCGGTTGTTTCACAGTTTGTTAGAGCTGAATGTGGGGGAGGGGCGATCGCTCTTCTTCGTCAATCCTGAGGGAATTGCTCAAATCCTCGGTCGTGTGACGGGGGATAAGCCCTCAGACATTTTCGGCACTTTGGGTGTCCTGGGCGATGCCGATCTGTTTTTGCTCAATCCCAACGGGATTCTGTTTGGGCCAAATGCTCAGTTGGCGATCGCAGGCTCATTTCTGGCCAGCACGGGCGATCGCTTCACCTTTGCCGATGGTACGAGTTTTAGCGCTGTCAACCCCGAGCCGAATGCGCTGTTAACGATCAGTGTGCCAACAGGCTTACAGCTTGGGGCCAATCCAGGAGCAATCGTCAATCGTTCGAGGGCCAATGGGGTGGGGTTGGCGATCGCGCCCGGTCAAACCTTGGCCTTGGTGGGGGGTGAGATCAGTCTAGATGGTGGACAATCTCGGCGGATTCTGGGCGGATTGAACTCATCGCGCTTCAGAATCAAGCCCTGGAATTGCGCCCAAATGATCAAGGATTGAGCTTGGGAACCTCTGCAATCGGAACCGGCGGAACGATCGACCTGCGCAACCAAGCAACAGTCACGTTGCAAACTAGCGGGGAGAATCCTAACTCACAAATTCATCTGGTCGGTGGTTTGCTGAGATTGCAGGACCAATCGGAGATCCGAACCCTGAATCCAGCCGCTGCCACTGGGGCGGATATTGAGATTCGGGCCAATGATCTGCAAATGAGCGGCGGCGGGCGGGTGCTGAGCTTGGCGACTGGAGCCGGAGCCGGGGGTGCGATTCGCGCGAACATCGCCAACCAAATCACGATCGATGGCAATAATCCGGTGGTGCCCAAACATCTCAGCGGTTTCTATAGCAACACGATCGGCAATGGAACCGGCGGCAATATCACAATCCAAACAGATGGGTTGACCCTCACTCACGGGGGCATTGTGATGGCTGATACCTTTGGCTCCGGCAATGGTGGAACGCTAGAGATTACCGCGACCCAAGCGATCGACGGCAGGAGTGTTTCCGCACAATTTCCTGGCTTGGGCAGCAACCTTTTGACACGAACATTTGGGACTGGACAGGGCGGCAATCTCCGGATTAAGACAGGCAATTTAACCCTAGTGGATGGAGCCGCAATTCAGACGGCGACTTTCCGAGATGGCCCCGCAGGCAATCTCACCCTTGAGGTCATGGATCAGGTAAAACTATCCGGATTCAATCCCGACATTCCCCTATTCCCCTCCACGATTATTTCGTTGACCTATGGTTCGGGACGGGGAGGAGACTTGCAATTGAGCGCTAAGGATATCGAGATTGAGAATGGAGCCAATATTCTGACGACCAACCTACCGCGAGACTTGATTGCGCCGTTGATTAGAGAGCCCCAGTTGGTGGGATTGCCCAATGGCGGTACCGGCGATATCGGGAGTATCCATGTGCAGGCGGAGATGATTACAATCCGGGGAATCAATACACAGGTACCTGAAAGTTCGAGCCAGCTCGGGAGTTTGACTTTTCTAAAAGGGGATGCGGGTAATGTTTCGGTCAAGGCAGGGAAGATTCGAGTCGAGGCAGGGGGCCTTTTGCTTTCATCCAGTGTGTTGGGCATTGCGTTATTGCAACCCTTTTCTCCGACTTTTATACGGGGAAATGGGGGTAATCTGACAGTTGAGGCGGAGTCGATTTGGGTCGATGGGGTCAATGCGCTCACCGGGCTAAGTAGCATTCTCGGCACCCAAACCGTGGGGCGGGGGTCCTCGGGCGATACGCACATTGAGACCGGGACGCTGCGGATTACGGATGGCGGGCGGGTGAGCGCAAGTACGATCGCCTTTGGGAATGCAGGTAATTTAGTCGTCAATGCCCGTGAGGGAATCGAGATCACAGGCGTCAATGCCAATGGCCAAGCTTCGACCCTGGGTACCGATGCGACTCCGGCCTCGCCCACCGTGCAGGATGTGTTGTTTTTGCCCGCTGTGCCGACGGGGAACACAGGGACATTGAAGGTTACGACACCCAAGTTGGTGATTCGGGAGGGGGCCACGATGGGGGTGCAGCATTTTGGCACGGGGGATGCGGGGCAGTTGACGGTGATCGCCGATCGACTGATCCTAGAGCAGGGCGGCAGGCTGACGGCAGCGACACGATCGGGAAATGGCGGCAATATTGACCTACAGATTCGCGATCTGTTGCTGTTGCGACAGGCAAGTCAGATCACGGCGGAATCCTCCGGGGGAATCGGTATGGGCGGCAATTTACAAATCGAGGCTGGGGCGATCGTTGCCGTTCCCCAGGAAAACAGTGACATCATTGCCAATGCAGTTGGGGGTCAGGGCGGTACGATTACGTTGCGAACCGGTGGTCTGTTTGGCATTGCGGTTCGCGATCGCCTCACGTCTGCCAGCGACATCACGGCCAGCTCTGAATTGGGCCTCAGCGGCACAGTCCAAATCGATCAACTGACCGCCGACCCCAGCCGAGGCCTAACGGAACTGCCCACCGGCCTATTGAATGAGGTGCAACAGATTGCTAACGCCTGCGATCGCTTCGGTCAATCCCGATTTATCCTGACTGGTCGAGGGGGCCTCCCGCCGGAGTCCGCGTCAACAAG
>JAAUOP010000008.1 GCA_012034805.1 Synechococcales cyanobacterium CRU_2_2
AGGTGAGCGATGCGGATTTTCTCGAGGCTTTTGGAGCCTTGGGGCGGATCGCCCCTGTTGGCCATGCGTTACCACGGTCACCAATTTGGCGAATACAACTCGCGCCTGGGCGATGGTCGTGGTTTTTGTATGGCCAGGTGCGCGGCATCGACGGCGAACTCTACGACTTTGGCACCAAGGGCTCGGGTACCACCCCCTACTCGCGGGGGGCGATGGCCGGCTGACACTCAAGGGTGGTGTGCGCGAGGTCTTGGCGGCGGAGGCACTCCATGCCCAGGGTGTACGCACCTCGCGTTGCTTGAGTTTGGTGGAAACGGGTGAACCGCTCTATCGCGGGGATGAACCCTCGCCGACGCGATCGTCGGTGATGGTGCGATTTAACCGCTCTCACATCCGTTTTGGCACCTTCGAGCGGCTGCATTTTTTCAGTCGGGAGGACTTGATTCGCAAGCTGCTCGATCACGTCATTGCCGTTTATTATCCTCATCTGGTCGGGGAGCCCGATGCCGGTCTGCGATTCTATACAGAATTGGTGCGACGGGTGGCAGAGTTGGCGGCCCAGTGGACTTCGGTGGGCTTTTGCCACGCGGTCTTAAATACCGACAACATGTCGATCACCGGTGAGAGTTTTGACTACGGCCCCTATGCCGTGATTCCGACCTACGACCCCAACTTCACCGCCGCCTATTTTGACCACTACCGCCGCTATAGCTATGGCAATCAACCGGGTATTTGTCACCTCAACCTACAAATGCTACAGCCAGCTTTGGCAAGGGTGATGCCAGCCCCGGCAATGGCAGAAATTCTCGAGGCCGAGTTTGAGCCGCGCTTTCGGCAAGTTTATCGCCAGCGTATGCTGCGTCGGTTAGGGTTTGATGACACACTCCTGGGGGAAGGACAAGCGCTGGATGATGGATTTGCGAATGACTTGGTGCGATCGACCCTCCAGCTCTTGGCCCGAACTCAAGTGGGCTACAACGAATTTTTCGCGCGGTTGCGCCAGCGTTTTTCGCCCCGGTGGCGTGACGACATCGCCGCGATTTCTCCAGACTTGCTCCATCCTGAACCTGCCGAGACCCAGGCCAATCCCCCCTCGGAGTCCGCTGCTGAGGCTGTCGGCAGCGGGCTCGGACAAGTTTCAGGAGCCTTGCCCATAGAGGGCTGGGAGGATTGGCGCGATCGCTACCACCTGGTTTTGCAGCAGTGCGATTCCGATGCGCTGGAGCAAATTCAGCAGCGCCTCCAGCGTCATAACCCGCTCACGGCACTGCTGCGCCCCGAGATTGAACGGGTCTGGTCTGCCATTGATCAACAGGACAACTGGGAGCCCTTTAATCAGCTCGTGCAAACCCTACAGCGGTTGGAATAGTCCCTCACGCTCCGATTTCCTCTGGGAAAACAGGTTCTAACGAATACTTCGGTGGGGGATAGACCCCGCAAAAATTCGTTCTGAATCTGGGCGCTGGAGCCTGTGCGATCGCCGAGCGGGATGCTATCCTTACGGTGCAAAGTCGGTGCCTCAATCGCGCTTGAATCTAAGCGTGCCTTGGACTTGCCATTCCCAAAGAATGTGCTAGAACCGAGCCAATTGCATTGGCCATTGCAATCTTTGGAGCCCCATGAGCGAGAGTATGAGCGAGACAACGGCATTTTTAGCAGGTACGGCCATTGCCGGTGTTTCGGCTCTGCTGCTTTTGAAGGGCGGCCTCGGCCTCGGGCAAAGCGCCCCCTATGGCCTTAGAACCAACCCGCCGACTGCCCTCCCGCCAGCGGTCTCGGCCCAGCCGTTGCCCTCCGAGTCCTCCGGTTGGTCTCAGAGCCAGGATGAACTGTTACGGGCTCAGCTCAAGCAGCAGGAGACCCTGACGACCCAGCTGCGAGCTCAGCTTGAGCAGCAAGAGGCGGTCACCACCCAGCTGCGCTCTCAGCTTGAGCAGCAGCGCAACCAATCCGATCGCTTTGTGGCCCAGCTGCAGGATCAGCAACGCTCGGTGGATCGTCTATCGATTCAGCAGGGGATGCCCAATGTGGGCGGGGGTGCAGTGTTGGCCCCCCAGGCGAATCAGAATTCGACGCAGGTTTTGGTGTTGTGGGCGATCGCCGGATTTTTCTTGCTGGTGGTGGTGGTGGGTGGCGTCTTGCTGCTCGTGGTCGTGGTGTTGGCCAGCCAGTCTTCCCGTCGCCAGCGCCCCAGCCATAACTACATTCTCCACAACCAAGCACCGCCGGATCCCTATTATCCGCCGCCGCCCGCACCCCAGCGCCCTCGACACACCACCTATGTGTTGCCCCAGCGCAATGTTCGTCGGGTGGATCCCTACGATATCTAGTCTGCCGGTCTAGTCTGCCGGTCTAACGTGGCCGTCCCATGGACCGGTCTAGTGTGACCGTCAAATTTGCCGGTCAGATTTATCAGTCGAATTTGCCGGTCAGATTTACTGGTGGAGCTTGTCCATCGGGTTTGCTACTTTTTCTTCCAGCTATCCCACTTGTCGCCCGAAACTGAGTGCCGCCTCAAGGCCCCCCGCCGTCTTGACCGCTTCAACAGATAGAGGGCTGCAAAATAGCTGAGCACACTGAAGCTCACCCCCATCAGAACACAGCCTGTGAGCAGGGTGATGGCGAATTCCTTACCGAGGGCCAACACCGCTCCCGAGTTATAGATAATATCCGTGTTGAAGACAATTGTCTCGCGGCCCAACACCCAGCAGCCCAGACGAAACGCAAGACTGTAGAGCGGAATGTAGGTCAATGGATTGCTGATCCAGGTGGCTGCCGCCGCCACCACGCGATGACCCCGCAGTAGAGAGGCGATCGCCACACTCAAAACTACCTGAAGTCCGAAAAACGGCAGGAATCCGGCGAACACGCCGATGGCCAATCCGCGAGCGAGATAGTCAGGGCTAGAATGCAGCCGTACAAAGCGATAATAGAAATAGCGCAAACGCCTTTCCCAGTCGAGCTTAGGGCGTTGCCGCTGAAGAGGAGCCATGGCGGATTGATCTGATAATTTAGGGCGAAGGGAAGAGGGCTGCATCTGGTGTGCTGAATCAGCGGTTCTACTTTTGAGCTAGGCTCACGACAAGCCTCTCCATTATCTCGGTGGAGTCGAGGTGTGACAATTTTTCTGATGAATAAACTGCCATGACCGCTACTATTGCTGCGATCGCCACCGCCATTGTTCCCCAGCAGGGCAGCGTTGGGATTGTTCGCCTGTCTGGCCCAGAGGCCTTTGCCATTGCTCGTCAGCTGTTTACAACACCGGGCAAACAAGCTTGGGAAAGCCACCGCATTCTTTATGGTTACGTTCAAGACTCCCAATCTCATCAGACGGTGGATGAGGCGCTGTTGTTGCTGATGCAGGCTCCCCGTTCCTACACGGCGGAGGATGTGGCGGAGTTTCATTGCCATGGCGGCATGATTGTTGTGCAGCAGGTGCTCCAGCTTTGCATTGGGGCGGGGGCTCGGCTGGCCCAGCCGGGGGAGTTTACGCTGCGGGCGTTTTTGAATGGCCGGATTGATTTGACCCAGGCCGAAAGCGTCGCAGATTTGGTCAGCGCCCAATCTCCCCAGGCGGCGGCCCTGGCGCTGGTGGGGGTTCAGGGGAAACTGGCGCTGCCGATTCGGCAATTGCGATCGACCTGTTTAGATATTTTGGCCGAAATCGAAGCGCGGGTGGATTTTGAGGAGGATTTGCCCCCCTTGATGAAGCGGATGTGCAGCGGCAGCTACGGGCCGTTCTGACCCAGGTCAATCAAATCTTGGCGACGGCGGATCGGGGAGAGCTGCTGCGCGCGGGGATTAAAGTCGCGATCGTCGGACGGCCCAATGTGGGCAAGTCGAGTTTGTTGAATGCTTGGAGCCGGTGCGATCGCGCCATTGTCACCGATTTACCCGGCACCACCCGAGATCTGGTTGAGTCTCAGCTCGTCGTTGGCGAAATTCCGGTGCAGGTGTTGGACACGGCAGGAATTCGGGAGACGGCAGATCCGGTGGAACGCTTGGGGGTGGCCAGGTCTCAAGCTGCGGCCCAGGCTGCGGATTTAGTCTTGTTGACCCTCGATGCCACGGTGGGCTGGACAGCGGCGGATCAGGTGATTTATGAACAGGTGAAGGGGCGATCGCTGCTCGTCATTCTCAACAAGATCGATTTGCTCCCGCCGGGGGTCATGCCACCCAACGTTCCCATTGATGCTCCCGTGGTCAAAACAGCGGCAGCCCAGAATCAAGGTCTGGAAGCGCTAGAGCAGGCTATCTTGAAACGGGTTCGAGCTGGGTCTCTAGAGGCAGCGAATCTGGATCTGGCGATTAATCAACGGCAAGCGGCGGCGCTAACCCAGGCCCAGCTGGCGTTGGAGCAGGTGCAGCGAACGATCGCGGAGCAAATGCCCTTTGATTTTTGGACGATTGATCTGCGCGGCGCGATTCAGGCGCTGGGGGAAATCACGGGAGAAGGCATGACGGAACCCATGCTAGCGCGTATCTTTAGCCGATTTTGTATTGGTAAGTGAGCGCTGGGTCCGTGAGCGCTGGGTCCGTGAGCGCTGGGCCATCTCAACCGCTGACCCACTGACCAAATTTTTCCTCATCCCGAATCGCCGCCAAGTCCTCGTCCGTTTTCGCCATCTTGCGGTAGTCGGGATTGAGGGCGATCGCCTGCTCCAAATTCTCCAACGCCAACGCCGACATCCCCTGCAACGCATAACAACAGGCCTTGTCATACCAAGGCTCATGCTTATCCGGCTTGAGCTCTAGGGCTTGGTCAAAACTGGCGATCGCCTCCTCATAGCGCCCACTCTGGGCCAGTGCCAACCCCCGACTGTGCCAAGCATCATGGGACTCAGGATTGAGCTCTAGCGCCTTATCAAAACTGCGAATCGACGCCTCAAACTGCCCCAGACAGCCCAGAGAGCTCCCGCGATTGTCCCAAGCCGCTGCGTTGTTGGGCTGGAATTCTAGGGCCTTGTTGTAGGCGGCGATCGCCGCTTCGTATTCGCCCAGGGAGGAGAAGCGATCGCCCAGTTTCCACAGGAATAAGTCTGCGGCAGATTCGGGTTCGCTGGCCAACACAGGGGTTAGGCGCTCTGCGATCGCCTGGGCCCGCTGCAGCAGCGCCAACGGTTCGTTCGCTGGATCCGGTTCGCCCGTGGCCCCAGACTGGAGCGCAGCACAGTGCTTCGACCCATAAAAAAGCGCCACAAACTGGGCAAAGCCGTCTAGGGACTCAACGGGCTTTAGGCAAGTCTGCACCGTCCGATCGACGTCGGGCTTGGACAGTCCTAAAGCCTCCTCCAGCAACCCATAGGGAATTTGACTGCGATCGAATATCAGTGACCCATGGGCGATCGCGGGCTCAAGCTGCTGCAAAAAGCTCCGCATCGATCCCTCGAGCAAGCCATGCTGCGCGAGCGGAAACTCGGCCATCAGCGCCGTCAAGGGCTCTTGGACAATGCCATCTTGCCGAAAGTAGCGCCCTTCAAGTAGATGTTTGCGCAACTGATTCTGGGCGTCGGGATGACGACTCAGCAGCAGGTGATAGAGATATTCGGCTCGACCTCGCTGCCAAATCGGGTCTCGATACTGGTGGGCAGGGGATTGATCGGGTCTGACTGCCTCGTTGGAACCCTCTAGAAAATAATCGGCGAGCTGCCCCTGGATCTTCAGGAAGAGCGCTTCATCCGTCTCCAGCAAGGACTGGCGCAAGGCATTGCGAGCGACATCATCGAGTCGCCAGCAGCCCTGAATTTGCTCAACAAAGTCCTGCTGAATCAACCAATCAAACCCGTTGGATTCCGCCTCGACCGCCGCCGCAAAATTAGAGTCTTGAGCCAGGAGCAAATATTCAATTAAATCTTGGTTGAAGCTGCGGCAACAGGCGGCTAAACCCACGATATATCGTTGGGTAAGACTGAGATGCTGCTGCATCAAATCAGTAAGATTGGCGGGAATGCCAGCGGGAAGGGGGCTTCCGACTGCCGCTGGGGGCGCGATCGCGCCTCGGTCTCCCTCCGCCGGAGGCATCGCGGGTGAATGGGTCATATAGCGTAAGCCGTAGGGCAGCCCTGCCGTTGCCGCGAGCAACTCCTCGGCGTGGCTGGGGAGGCCGATGTTTTGGAAGTAGGCTGGGGCTTGATCAAAGGGCTCTAGCTCCTGTTCTTGCAAGAGAGATGACGGCTGGGATGACAGCTGAGGCGAAGCCTCACCGAGCAGCTGCTGCCAACCTGGGCGATCGCGCAAACGCTGGCGGCTCGACAACACCCATCGCACCCGAGAACCCTGAAGAACCTCCTGGGGCAGCAGCAGGTGCCAAAGCCAGGTGTCAACGGCCAGGGACGCCTTTTCGTAGGTGTCTAGGATCAAGACCACAGGCTGCCGCCTGGCGCGTTTTTGCAGGGCCTCAGCAAAGGCTGCCGTCAACACCCGGAGCGGTTGTAGGAGTAGCGTTTGTAGCGGTTGATCGTTCTGGGTGCTGGGGTGTTCCTGCAGCACTCGCAGCACCTGTTCTTGGGTGATGGCCTGGGCGGCTGCGGCTGCGGTGGACTGCTCCGGTGCCATGTCGAGGGCTGGCTTTAAGCTATAGCTCACGAGCGTTTGGTGGGCTTTGAGCTGTAGCTCACTGACCGTAGTCTTGCCCTCAATCGGTCGCTCGGCCAGCTCCTGGAGTGTTTTTTCGTAACGCTCATGCATCACCAAAAACTTGGGCTTGAAAATCCAATTATTTTGCTCAACCAAGGTTTGAAACAGCGTCACCATCAGCTCAATCGGCGTTTCAACCCGTTCAGTTTCGCCAAAGGAGACAAAGGCAAAGCTGCCCTTGACCCCAACGTTTCGGGTCCCAGGGCCTGGGTTTGCATAGCCCTTGCCCAAGCTGCTCTCGCCTGCATTGCCCTTTTCTAGGCGTTGGGCCAGGGTTCGTAGCAAGGTGGATTTGCCCACCCCTGCTGGCCCGTAGAGGTGAAAGGCGATCGCCGTATCTTTGCCCATTGCCCTGCCCGCTGACCTATCCCTAGCATCCTCCGGGGCGAGGGATGCCTCGAAGCGGTTCAAAAACTGCTCAGCCGAGGCGCGTGGGCTCAGCTTGTGGGGGTGCTTCGGATTGGGTTCTGGATTGGGTTCTGTATTGGATTTTGTAAAAGCCACCGTTCTTGGAGTAGATCCAGATGAAATAGATTCAGACAAGATGGGTCGAGATGAAATAGAAGTAGGGGCAGCTGGGATAGGGGCAGCTGGGATAGGGCCAGGTGGAGTAGGTTCAGACGCTGAAAATGCAGAACTGTTCATGGATCAGGCAGAGCACTGGGAAGCTGTTATAAATTTCCTGAGATCCAGACCCTGATCCGGTGAAAATTACCGAATCCTACCGAGCTGTTTTAATCAAGAGTCCCGTACCTACCAACAAACCCAAAACAATCGGCAAAAATGCGGACACCATGGGTGTGAGGGTGCCGCGAATGCCTAGGGCACCGGAAATAAACTCCGTTAGGTAGTAGACAAAAATAATTAAAACGCTCAGGCCAAATCCGGTGGCCTTGCTGCTGCGCTGGTTGGGCACCACGCCCAAGGAAGCCCCCACAAGCCCAAAGACAATGCAAATAAAGGGGAAAGAATATTTTTGGGCGATGCGAACTTCTAGCTTTTGGGCTTTTTTGCGATTGCCACCTTGCTCCAGAAGCTGCAAATACTGCTTGGATTCGGCAATGTTCATCTCCGTCGAGTCGCGGTTGCGCTTGGTCAGATCCAGCGGCGTTCTTGGGATATTGAGCTGGTGCTGCTCAAAGGTGACGATGTTGCGGTAGGAGCCGTTGGCGGAGACTAAGTAGATCGAGCCGTCAAAGAAGTCCCAGGTATTTTCTTTTAAGTTCCACACGGCCGAGTCCGCCGTCAGAATTTGGCTGACTTCACCGCGCGAAAAATCCAAAATTGTCAGTTTTTTCATCCGCTCACCGTCGTAGCGCTCGGCGTAGAACAGACGCTTCATGACGTTGGCCTTGCTACCATCGGGCTGCTGGACGCGCTCGTATTGCTCGTAAAGAATATTTTTGTCTTTGAACTGGGGGCGATCGCCCTCCAAGGCCATTTTCAGCGTGGTATTGGCCTGGGCCGTGGCCGCCGGGACGATCGCCTCATTAAACACAAAGGTCAGCCCGGTGACCAAGACGCTGAGAATCAATGCCGGAACCACAAACCGATAGGCGCTGATGCCGCAGCTGCGTAGAGCGGTCAATTCGCTGTCGCTAGATAATCGGCTGTAGGCCATCAGCGTTGCCAGCAAAATTGACATGGGGAAGGCCAAGACAATAAACGAAGGCATTTTGAGCACAAATACCTCCAGGGCAATCCCCAGGGGCAGCCCCGATTCCGTCACCTTGCGAACCAGGTCGAAGACCACGCCAATGGAGAGGGCCACTGCGGTGAAAATACCAACCCCAAACAAAAACGGCCCCAGCAGCTGCCCCAAAATGTAGCGATCCATGATGGGGATCCAGCAAAACAGCGATCGAAAAGAAGCCGCTGGGGTCTTAGATGGGCTTAAGCAGGGGTTGATGGATGCCATGGGGACTGGGGGGTGCAAACAGCAGGAATGGAGCGGGGGGCGATCGCCCAGGGCTTGGGCTTGGGGTATGGAGTCTTAAGACTGAAAATGCTCTCCCAGATAGTACTGACGAACGAGCGGGTTGCCATAGAGCTCTTCTGGGCTCCCTGCCGCCAAAATCTCCCCATCGCGCAAAATGTAGGCGCGATCGGTAATGCTCAGGGTCTCTCGCACGTTGTGGTCTGTAATGAGAATACCAATCTGTTTGCGGCGCAGTTGTTCAATAATGCCCTGGATCTCGGCCACGGAGATCGGATCGATCCCTGCAAAAGGTTCGTCCAAAAGCAAAAACTTAGGGCCATCTCGGCCAGAGGCGAGGGCTCGGGCAATCTCGGTGCGTCGGCGCTCGCCGCCAGAAACCTGAATGCCGAGGGTGCGGGCAACTTTTTGCAAACGAAACTCGCCCACCAGTTCGTGGAGCCGTTGTTCGCGCCGGTGGCTGGGCAGCTCGCTGTGCTGGAGCACCAGCCTGAGGTTGTCTTCCACGGTGAGGTGGCGGAAAATACTCGGTTCTTGGGCTAGGTAGCCAATCCCCAGACGGGCGCGGTGGGTCATGGAGAGCTGGGTCACATCGGTGTTGTCGAGCCAGACTCTGCCGCGATCGGGCTTTTCGATCCCTGTTGCCATGTAGAACGTCGTCGTTTTACCCGCACCATTGGGGCCGAGGAGGCCAATGATTTCGCCCTGGGCCACAGACAGATTCACCCGTCGAACGATGGGCTTTTTGCCGTAGCTTTTTTGGACGTTTTCTAACAGGATTTTCACAGGACTACCGTAGGGGTCACTAAAGCCAGGTTCCAGCCACACGATGCCGTAACCTGTGGATTGGGGGCGGCGGCAAAGACTATGCATTGCACCCAGATAGTGGGGCACAGGGTCGTGAGAACACTAGGGCGAAACGGGGCCGGGGTTGGAATCGATGATGGTGTAGACCGATCGCACCTGCTGGGACTCCTTCGGCAAAGCCACAAACCGCCCCTCATCGATCAAATACGTGACCACTTCGCCGCTGATACTATTGGAGCCCGACTGCTTCACGAGCACGTTACCGGTCATCACGATGCGGCGCTCTTGGCTGAAGTATTGGGCCTGGGTCGAGGTAGCCGTAATTTGACGGGCAGGGTAGTTAATCCGCACGTTACCTCTGGCTGTGACCACGCCGGTTTTGGCGTTGGCTTCCTGGACATCGGCGTCTAGGGTAAGGGCCTGGGGAGAACCGGTTTGGGCCTGGGCACGACCCGCAGCACCCCCCTGGAGCGTGGGCGTGACGACGCTCACCCAGACCGCTGCGATGCCTGCGGTCAGGAGAAGCCGCTGACCTGAATTTGCCCAACGCCGTAATGAATTCGCCATGGTTCCTCTGTGAAACACTGATAAAACGCTGCTCGATAAATGCGTTCATAGATGCATTTAGAGACAAGACCCTTGATTAAGCGCCTCTCAATCAAGCGCTTGTCATACCTACCCAATGGAGTTGCAGCTCAACACCCTCTCTCCCGAGAGAGCCCCTGAATCCTGCTCCTCGGCTCTAGATACCGATAAGGAATACGACTCTGCTGCCTTGGTTAAGGTTGCCACCGCTTTCGACATCTTAGCCCAAGGGCGAAACCCGTTAGATCGTGGCCACGGAGCGTAATACGTCTAAACAGACACACAAGAGGTTGCTCATTGCCCAGTTACTCATTGCCCAGTTACTCATTGCCCAGTTATCTTTCCCATTTTGGGTTTGCAGCGTCGAACCTCCTCAAAGACTGGGGTTGTTCTCTCTTCGGGCGTTGGGTCAAGATTCCGCAACTTTCCGAATTTTGGGCAGGGGGAGCGTCCCTGAGAGGGCGGGCTTCTCCGTTGGGTCGGTGCTCACAAGACCGATGACGGCGGCGGCAGACTGCGCTACGGCGGGTTTTCCGTCAGCGTACAGTCGGGCTAGGATGGCTTGGGCTTGCTCGCACACTTGGGCGACATCGATGCCTTCATACTCTGGAAGATAGGGCCGCAGCCGTCCGGTGCCTTCACCCAGTAGCGTCGTTGCCCCTTGCCAATTGAGATTGCTGAGGTGGTAGAGCGCGACGGCGATTTGCAGCAGTCCTTGGTAGAAGGTGCGATCGTCGAGGGTTTCCATCCAAATCGCTTCGAAGGTGTCGTGGCAGGCGTAGAATTCGCGGTTGTTAAACTGATCGGCTCCGAGCCAGAAGTTGGGGTGGAGGGGGGTCATCAGAAAAATGGGGGTAGAAACCCCGTGCTTCTAGCACGGCTTTGCAGGGACTTGCGGTACAATCGAACTGGTCGTTGACCCACCCGTGACGATGGATCAGACAGCCTATACGAGCGAAGTTCAGCGGAGTGCTGACGGCGCAGACAAATCGGTAGACCGGGAAAAGCGCGAAGGGCAATGGTGAATTATCCCTGAGTGACGCAATCGAATAGAAATCTAAGATTTCGACCCATAAGAACCGCAGGGCTTGCGGGGATAGTCTGTGGAGCGAACGTAAGACCATAAAACTCCTTGAGAGTGGAGGCAGTTGCGATGAAGCAGAAAGCTCTAAGAAGTGATTCTTGGAATCACCGTGGCTTCAGCTCGGTGAGGATGTCAAGGGAGTGGTCGGGGAGGTGCGCCCCTCACCTAGCGTGTGATAGCGGCTTGCAGCTGGGACTGGAGTGACCTCGTGGGATCTATTGTTAGACCGGAGGTGGGTAACTGGGGGCCGATGCCAGGGCTGACATTTGCCGTGACATTTACCAAGGGCCACAGCAGCCAACGGCTGCCGGGGGGGAGTTGAGCGAGGCTGTCGGGGTTTTGAGTGAGCCAAATGATCGGCTGGCGGGGGCGTTCTGCCCTGATCTCCTCACCCGGTTCAACGGCTGCTAGGGTTTCCAAAATTCGCCGCTCGCCGTTGACCAGGCCGGAGGCGGCGGTCCAGAGTCGCACCCGTTCGTGATAGCGGCTGGCATAGCGATAGAGCGAGGCCAGGGCCGTGACGGCTTGCTCGAAGCTGTTGATTTGGCCCGGCCCGATGGGGATGGCGATCGCGGGCTCTAGGGGTGCAATCGTTCCCCAGTCTGTCCCACTGTCGATCGCCAGCACGACCTCCTGGCCTGCCTGCAACATCTCGAGCTCGCGGACCCGCAACTCGCCATAGCGGGCGCTGGTCCGCCAATGCACCATTCGAATCGGGTCGCCCCAGCGATAGGGCCGCAGGGCGCGGGTGAGCCCTTCGGTGGCGGCTTGAGAGCGCTGGAGCTTTTGGAGATTCGGGTTTTGTTCTGAGCCGAGGGCGTCGATCAAGGGGCAGCGATCGAGCGGAAATATCTGCGGATAGACCACGGCCTTCGCCTGAGCCGGAAACGATCGCCGGTACCAAAACAGCCCCAGCGGAGCTGCACTGCGCAACAGCACTGAGTCCCAGCGATATACTCCACGAACCTGGGCGCGGCGGTGGTAGCTCAGGGTGTGGTCTTGATGGGGGGGGATGAGGGCGATCGCGGTAATCTCACTGCCCTTGAGGGCTTCGGGGAGCAGATCCTGAATTTGCATCAGGCTCTTCGCTTGGCGGGTGGGATTACTGAGGGTAAGGTCGAGGCGCAGGTCTTGGCCCAAGCTAACCGGAGCGAGGGGCCGACGTGCTAGGCGAAGTCCCTGGAGGCTGCGGCGGGTGAGGTAGAGGGCGATCGCCAACAAAGCGACGCTGATGCCGCTCATGACGTAAAGCCAGCCCGCCATGGTGTTACTGGCTGCCAAAAAGAAAAACAGCGCCATGCCCCCCAGCAGCCATCCCTTGTAATCGGGGTTGACCCAGCGGGTTTCCAGCCAGTCGGTGAAGCGCTGGTGCCAAGGGCCTGAATGGCGACGACCGGAAGGGGGAAGACCGGAGCGACGCATAAAAATGCGCCCCAAAATGCTCTTAAAGACGCCCTTAAAAGTACGTTTTAATTTGACCCCTTTCACCGCAATTGCTCCAAACGCGCCAGCTCTTGCCCAATGGCCTCCGTCAACCCGAGGCGCGGTGGCAAAAGACGCAGTGCTTTTTTGAGATAGATACGGGCTTTGTCGGACTGGTTCTGGATGATCAGGTGACGCGCCCAGTGTTGATAGGTAATCGCCTGCCACTGGCGGACTTCGCTGTCTTCGGGCAGGCGCTGGGCGAGGCCTTCGATCAGGGCGATCGCCCGAGGAAATCGCTGTTTTTGTAAAAGAACTTGCAGCTTCTGATAAATATCTTGCTTGAACTGTTGCTCGATCTCGGTTTGGGCCACTTGGGCCGCAGAGTAAGTCAGCTCATTCTGAACACCAGCCAAGTCTGCAACCACCGCTGGGGACACATGCTTGCTCAGCATGTCATAGGCCGTGGCAATGCGGACAAAACGCGCCTGGGCCGCCTGGTCACCGGGGTTGGCATCGGGGTGATACTGCCGCGCCAGCCGACGATAGGACGCTTTGATGTCTTCATAGGAAGACCCCTCGCGCAATCCTAAAATGCGGTAGCAGTCGGGCAGTTTCATGGGACGCGTCAGAACGGATTCATAACATGATAGGGGCACCGCACCGCAATGCCCCTAGAGAATCCTCCCTACGGTGGGGTTAGGCTTCTGCTTAGGCTTCTTCAATGACGCGATCGATCAAGCCATACTCCTTCGCTTCAGCGGCGGAGAGATAGTAATCGCGATCGGTGTCTTTCTCGATTTTCTCGATGAGCTGATTACTGCGCTGGGCCAAAATTTCATTGAGCTTGTGTTTGATGCGAATAATCTCATTCGCCTCGATCTCAATGTCCGTCGCCTGCCGCCGCCCGGTGCCACCCAGGGGCTGGTGGATCATGATGCGCGCATGGGGCAAGGCCAATCGCTTGCCAGGAGCCCCCGCTGCCAGCAGAAACGCACCCATGGATGCCGCCAAACCGACGCAAATGGTGACCACGGGCGACTTAATGTATTGGATCGTGTCGTAGATCGCCATGCCTGCGGTGACGGAGCCGCCAGGAGAATTGATGTAGAGGTTGATCGGCTTGGAATTGTCCTCGGAGTCGAGGTAGAGCATCACCGCCACAATATTGTTGGCCAGGGAGTCGGTGACTTCTTGGCCCAAGAAGATAATTCGCTCTTGGCTAAGACGGGTGTAGATGTCAATCCAGCGCTCGTAGGGACTGCCGGGGAGACGATAGGGTACGCTGGGCACACCAATGGGCATAATAAAAATTCTCTCGGTAAGGGGATGGTTGAAGCGAGACCAAGTTGAAGCGAGTCTAAAACGTGGCGGGTTGATGCTAGCCGATACCTGCGCCGATGGGGGCGACGGGAAGCTCCTTGGTGCTCGAGAGGACGCGATCGATCACGCCATATTCCACCGCCTTGTCCGGGGTGAGGTAGAAGGTGCGATCGGTATCTTTGACCAACTTCTCGACGGTCTGGCCCGTATTTTTCGAGAGGATCTCCATCATCGTCAGCTTGTTGTCGAGCACTTCCTTGGCCCGAATTTGAATATCTGTCGCCTGGCCTCGTCCAGCACCCGTGCGCGGCTGACTGAGGACAATGGTCGAGTTGGGCAAACTGGCGCGGCAGCCCTTGGTTCCTGCCGACAAAATAATTGCCGCTGTGCCCATGGCCTGACCAATGCAGATGGTGTGCACAGGAGGCTTGATGTAGCTAAGGGTGTCACAGATGGCGAAGGCCTCGGTTTCATAGCCGATCGCCGCGCCGTCGTACCAGGAGGTACCGGTGGAATTGATGTAAAAGAAAATCGGTTTGTCCGGACTGTCAAACTGCAAGTACAAAAGCTGTGCGATGATCAGCTCCGTCACGTCCACACCCACCCGACGTTTGGTGTCGTCATCCGAAAATAGGGGCAGGCCCAGATAGACGATGCGCTCCTTGAGCAGCAGCGACGGTAGATCTGGAGGCGGGGTACGGTAGTAAGCTTCCCCGTAGGAAGCTGCTTGGACAGCTTGAATCGGTCCACTCATATTGGGATCTTGCCTTGGCATTGCGCGTTACCTCTAACATATTAGCGTTCAGCTACGCGACACGGCGCTGAAAAACGGACGATGACCGCACTCCCGGTTTCAAGTTTTGGGGCAGTTTTAGCCATTGGGCTCAAATGGGCTCAGATGGGCTCACGATGAGCTCAAATTATTTTTCTGTCGGCGGCCATTTTGTACGTAGTAATATCTGATACAACCCCCCCCATCCTAGAGGAGCGAAGGTGCAGATGCAGGTTGACTTGAACGTTACGCTGAGTGACCCCCAGGTTGCCCTGGCCCAGTCCAGTAGTCAGCGTCAGATGGCGATCGCGATCGCGGCTCTGGCGGGCTCAAGGACGGGGCGCTCCGCTCCGCTGAATTTGTGTTTGATCTTGGATCAAAGTGGCTCCATGGGGGGAGCGCCGATGGAGACGGTCAAACAGGCGGCCCTGCGGCTGCTGGAGAAGCTGTCTGTGGGCGATCGCCTCTCGGTGATCAGTTTTGACCATCAGGCACGTATTTTGATCCCCAATCAGGTGGTCGCAAATCCGGCGACGCTGAGGCCTGCGATCGCCCAACTGGCGGCGGCGGGGGGCACGGCGATCGACGAGGGTCTGCGCCTGGGGATCGAAGAGTTTTCGAAGGGCAAGGGCGAGGCGGTTTCCCAGGGGATGTTGCTGACCGATGGCGAAAACGAGCATGGCAGCAACGAGCGTTGTCTCAAGTTTGCCAAACTGGCGGCGGACTACGGTCTGACGATTAATACCCTAGGCTTTGGCGACCACTGGAATCAGGATGTCTTGGAGCAAATTGCGGATGCGGGCGGCGGCTCGCTGACGCACATCGAGCGCTCGGAGGACGTCTTGGGCGAGTTTAGCAAGCTGTTTGAGCGCATCCAAACCGTAGGGCTAACCAATGCGCATTTGGTGCTGGAGTTGAGTGATAAAGTCGCCCTGGCAAAACTCAAGCCAGTGGCCCAGGTGAGCCCAGACGTGATTGAGCTAGAGCCGCTGAGCGGGGCTCAGGCTAATCAGCTGGAAGTGCGATTGGGCGACCTAATGGTGGACTTGCCGCGCCAGATTTTGGTGAATCTCTATGTGCAGCAGCTACCCGAGGGCACCCACACCATCGGGACGCTGCGGGTGCGCTATGACGACCCGAGTACGGGGGAAACCCAATTGCTTTCGGAGCCGGTGGCGGTGACGGTGACGACGGTGCAGGATCACCAGCCTCAAACTGACGCGGGGGTGCAGCAGCAGGTGCTGGCCTTGGCGAAGTATCGGCAAACGCAAATTGCGGAGCAAAAGCTGCAAACGGGCGATCGCACCGGCGCGGCTACGATGCTGCAAACGGCGGCTCAAACCGCCTTGCAAATGGGCGACCAGCGGGCTGCAACGGTGCTACAGGAAAATGCGACGCGGTTGCAGTCGGGGGAAGAGTTGTCGGAGAGCGATCGCAAAAAGACTCGCATGGCCTCCAAAACCATGCTGCAGCCTTTGCCCGAGACACAGCCCTTGCCGGGGGAGGGCAATCGTTCGGAATGAGAAAGTAAGTGAGAAAATACGATGGATGGGCTCCAAGCTTCGGCATGAAGACACCGGGTGTTGGCAAAAGGCTGGGTTGGCAACCTAGGGGTTGAAAAACACCCGGTGTCTGGGTATCAGGAGGTTACGGATTGGAATTGTGGCGCTAAGGGAGATGGCGATCGCTACAATTTTCAGATCCATTTTGCCCAGACGGTGTTCCATCCAGCTCAATCTCGCAATCCGACGACGCCACAAACGCCCCAGTTGTCCCAAAGGCCTTGACCAAAGGGAACCCATTCGCCTTAAGGATACCAGCCCCAAATAAGAACAGCCGTAGTAGGAATAAAAGACCAGCAGCCATCCAACGCCTCACCCTTGAAGACGACTCGCCTACAAAATCCTAGTTGAAACCCTAGAGACTATCCGTACAACCAGCCAGTCGGACGACCACGAATCCTACGGATCCAGCGGCCTTCTCCAAGGCGGCACCGTTCCAGAATCATTTAGGATGAGTGCGCGAATAACACACGAGTAGAACAACACCTTGGCGATCGCATTTCCTCAGGTCATCATCATCGGAGGCGGAGCAGCGGGATTTTTCGGGGCGATCGCCGCTGCCGAGACCAACCCCAACCTCCGCGTCATCCTGCTCGAAGCAGGCCCCGAGGTGCTGACCAAGGTGCGCATTTCCGGCGGCGGTCGTTGCAATGTCACCCATGCCTGCTTTGATCCTGCAGCATTGGTACAGCATTATCCACGCGGCAGCCGCGCCCTGATCAGCCCCTTCAGCCGCTTCCAGCCCGGAGACACTATTGCTTGGTTTGAAGACCGAGGCGTCTCGCTCAAAACCGAAGCCGACGGACGTCTGTTTCCCGTCACCGATGATTCCGCAACTATTGTCCACTGTTTGCAAAAAGCAGCCCAGCAAGCAGGCGTCGAGATACGTACCCGCTGCCCCGTCATCCAAGTTCGGAATTTACCAGTTCAGAATTTACCCGGTCGGGAACTGAGCGAATTTGAACTCACCCTCAAAAACGGCCTAGCCCTGCGCTGCGATCGCCTCCTGCTTGCCAGCGGCAGCAGCCCCCTGGGGCACCGCATCGCCACCCACCTGGGCCACACCATCGCCCCGATCGCGCCCTCTCTGTTCACCTTCAACATCGCCGACTCCGCCCTCAAAACGCTTGCTGGCGTTTCCGTACCCAATGCCCAGCTCAAACTGCTTGCCAACGGCATCAAATTCAACCAATCCGGCCCCCTGCTGATCACCCACTGGGGCCTGAGCGGCCCTGCGGTGCTCAAGCTGTCGGCCTGGGCCGCGCGGGAGCTGAAGCATTGCAACTATCGCGCCCAACTCTGGGTGAATTGGTTGCCGGAGTTGAGTGGGGAACAGGTGCGCGATCGCCTCACCGCAGGACGCTCTCAAGCTCCCCGCAAACAGCTTTCTAACCATCGCCCGCTGCCCTTGCCCCAGCGTCTCTGGGACTACCTCCTGGCCCACACCGCCATCGACCCTGCCACCCGCTGGAGCGAACTTTCCAAATCCGCGCTCCATCGTCTCAGCCAAGCCATTCACCAGGGTGAATATGCCATCACTGGCAAAGGGGTGTTCAAAGACGAGTTTGTAACCTGTGGTGGCATAAATCTTAACGAGGTCAACTTCAAGACCCTCGAAAGCCGAATCGCCCCTGGGCTCTACTTTGCAGGGGAAGTTCTCGATATTGATGGGGTCACCGGTGGCTTTAATTTCCAGAATGCTTGGACGACGAGTTATCTGGCTGGGCAATCTATGGCGAAGGGATTATTGAATGCTTAGGCCTCACGGTGCGGCTTAGCGGATAGATAGGGGGCTTTAACCCCTGTCGCTCGGTTCTGCACGTCCCCTCGTCGTGTTGTGGGGAGGACAGTAAAACTGCGTCAGTCACGATGCGTCAGCCCACGATGTGTCAGCGATTTAGCCCCCGTTATCCAGCTCCCGTCACCCAGCAACAGGCATACGGACTCGTCTACCATGGCAACTTCTACCACAGCATCACCCCGTCTGGCTCCAGGGATGCGGCTGCGCCAACGCTATCTCATTCGTGAGGTACAGCAGCGCGATCGCTACGCCTGTACCTACCTTGCGCTTGATCAAGAGCGATTCAATCGTCCCTGTGTCGTGACCGAATTTCCGTTGCAGTCGGCCAATCGTGTCGCACAAGAAAAATTACTGGAGCGGTTTCGCCAAGCCGCCTATCCGCTGTTTCAGCTGAACCATCCGCAATTGCCCCATTTCTTTGGGGCCTTTCGTCAGCGTCAAAGCCTGTTTCTCGCGCACAACCATGCCCAGGGGGTATCCTATCGAGAATTGCTGAATGTGCGGCAAAAGCAGGGTAAGGCTTTAACGGAGCCTGAGGTCGTTCACTTGCTGATGCATCTATTGCCCGTGTTGAGTGAGCTTCACCAGCTGGAGATTATCCACGGCAAGATTTCGCCAGACTGTATTCTGTTGCCGGTCAAACCGCCTCGATCTGTGGATGCGCTGTATAGGGTTCTTCAGCATGAAGCTCCGCATTTGGTCGGGCTGGGGGCTGTGGAATATTTGGGCCAAACCCTGGCGATGCTGCAAGACGGACGTAATGCAGGACATTGGTCCCCTGGGCAACCGGGTTATGCCTCACCTGAACAGTTGCAAACGGGTAAGCTTTCGCCCAGTAGTGATCTCTATGCCCTAGCGGTGACGACGTTGGTGCTATTGACGGGACGTCCCCGCAAGACTTGCTCGATAGCCACACCTTAACCTGGAGCTGGCAGGCCCATGTCACGCTGAGCCCATCCTTCGAAGTTGTCTTGCAGAAAATGTTGGCTTGGCAACCGGGCGATCGCTATCCCACCGCTCAAGCGGCCCTAGAAGAGGTGCGGGTTGCGTTCCACAAAATGAGCTTGCACACGGTTTTTTCGCGCAGTCAGGATTCGACAAGTCAGGTTGCGGCTGGATTGCCGACGGCGCTGCAACGGCCCACGATCGATTCGCGATCGCCCAAGTCACCCAGCCGAGCGACGGGCTTTGCCAAGCTCCGCCAGAGTGCTTCTCGCCCCCGGCACAGAGTATCTGGATCCCGGTCATCCCAGGCCTTCCGCCATCACGCGTCAGTTGCTCACGCACTATCTCATTCCCCATCCGTTCATCACCCCCAGGATCCCCAAATGCCATTCCATCTCCATTCGTCTGATCCCCTCGGATCTAGCGGTCGCCCAGAAACAACCAGTCGTCTCGAAATGGCCGTTGTGATTGGACTGAGCCTGGGCGCGTTGGCGATCGCGACCGTATTGACCACCGCGAGCTTTGCCCCCGTGGATGCGCTTTCCTCGGGGCGAACCACTTGGCTCCAGCAAATTGTCGTGCCGAGGCAGTCAACACCTAACCCAGAGACTTCGAACGCTGCGTCAAAACGCTGGCAATTGCCTCGACTGGCTTGGCGACGGGGCGGATTCCAGGCCAGATCCTCAGCAGAAAAGCTCGATTTTGCCCAGCCGATGATTGTCACCCCAGCGAATCCGGTCAGGGAGGCCGATCGCCCCGTTGAGGATCAAATGGAGGATCAAGTTGATCGCAAGGCCGAACTCCAAGCACTCCAATCGGGCCTGGAAGACATCCCCGTGCCGATTTATTTCAGCCCCGGCCAACCCGCCCAAACGGTCTCAGGGACGCTCTACGAATTGCGGCATCAAAGCTATTTGGTCGTGGGCGAGGCAGGCCAAAAATTGATGGTACAACTGGATGCGGTGGATGCGGAACTGAGTATCCTCGATGCCTACAAGCGTCCGCTGGCGTTGGATGCGGAGCTGACCCAACATTGGCAGGGGGAATTGCCGGGGGGCGATCGCTACTATATCCGCATCATCGGCAAGGGCGAATATCGGCTGCATGTGCAGCTCCAAGCCCCCGAGGATCTTGCGGAATAATCTCTACGATGAGACGCCCTAAACAACGCTCAGGAAGTTCTTGAAAGGTTAGTCAGTGAAATGCTGATCGGCGATTCCCCTTGGTCGGTATTTCGATCGCATGAGACTTGCCGTTTTTCGGTCATATCGAAATTGATCGATAGTGCCTTCCTTGATTTTCTCGATCGCCGCTTCAATCGCTTCCAGTGGCACAAGGAACCACTCTTGCGGCTTCACAGGTGCGCCGAAGCGATCGATCAGTTCCAAATCCAATCTGGCGCTGCCAAAAAACTTCTGAAGTATTGCTTCAAGTCCCCTCTGATTGATATTTGCAAGCTTGAACGTGGCAATGATTTCGACTTCTGCCAGCAAGTAGGTCGGGTCTTTCTTGGCCTTGGAAATCCGACTTTTAATATCGCCGCTCGTCACACCGATCTTGTGAATAACAGACCGATGCTTCGCAATAAAGGGATGTTCTGATTTACTTCTGAGCACGTAGATATAGCCGCTGGGTAAGTCGTCCGCTGCTTCAGTACCCAAAAAAAGTGGGCCGAAATCTGGGGTGGTAATGCGGCGGCTTGCCTTGTCTTTATTTAAGGCCCGTTGGAGCGATCGCATCAACAGGTCGCTTTCGGTAGCATTGTCATACACCACCCTGAGTCTGCAATCTTGGCGGCCATGGTCACCGATAAACAGCTCGCCCATTTCAGCAACCAGAACCTTGTGCCCATCCAGAATGAACATATCACCTGGATTAACTGCTGCATTGTCTTGATATTTCAGCGTTTTCCGTAAGCCTGTCTCTAGATCGTTTTGAACGCTTGCAAACAGGGGTTTGAATTGCTTGAAGTCCTCACAGGGATCGCGTTGTGCAATCTCTTCAGCAGCCTTGATTTCGCTGCGCGATCGCACATACTGAAGCTGAGTGATATCGTCTTCTGAGGCGGCTTCGAGGTCGAGGGAAGCCAGGAGGTCTTCATCTGTCAGGTCTTCCTCTAGAGCAAAGCTGGTCTCACTTTCAGCATCTAGCAGTCCCCGCAAATCTAGCGACCGTAGGACTTCGCGGCATTCTTCAGACTCCCGCAGGCGCTCCAGCCTTAAAGCATAGATCCGCTCGAAGATATCGAGATTTTCCCCATGCTGGGGCAATCTACCCTGTTCTTCTACAAAGCGTTCGATTTCTTCAAAGCCTGCGATGATGCGCTCTTCTTTAGCAGAAAGCACTTTAGACTTGACGGGTGCTGTGTCTAGACCCAAGTCACCGAGTAAAGCCAGATCTGCATCCGTCGTTTGCTTTTGTTTAGGCATTACTGTCTTCCTTCACCTTTCGTTGTAAGAACGCAATGCCTTCGGCCATGCGTTTTTCCCAGGGGTCGGCTGCGGTGATTGAAGGCAGCCGACCTTTCTCATTTTTGAATCGTATGGCTCTTTTGGCGAGTTCTCGGGCTTCTTCCAGGGTGAGGGTTATTCGCTTGGCTGCAATCACGGCTGCGACCTGCTTGAGCCGTTCTTCGCTCATGGACTTAGAGAGGATGGCATAGGCTTCGCCAAAGGGATTGATGTGATCGATCAGGTCAATATCGAGTTCTGTGACCGAGAGGGCGAACTGTCGCACCCCGTCGATCAGGGCGGTGTTTGGAGCGGCTTCCTCTCCCGCATCTCTGGTCTGATAGCTTCCCCCTAGTTCAGCTGCTTTCTTTGCCTGTTGGACGACGTTGAGGGCGGCGATCGCATGTTGCCTCACGGCTTCTTTATCGTCCTGCTCTAAATCCGGGAATTTCTCTTTGACGATTTTGCCCATTCGGACTTGGGTCAGTTCCTCGGGGACTAATTCTTCATCGAATAGACCGCGTTCGATCGTCGGTTTGTCCTGCACAAAAGCGGTCACGAGGTCGGTCAGGTCTTCGCGGCAAATCCGGGCGGCTTCAGGGGTTTTCGGTTCGGGTAGTCCTTTGATTTCCAGTTGTATTTGCCCTGTCTCGGGATTGACGCCGACGTTACATTGACCGGGTTGATAGCCGCCTTCACCGTAGTCAAAACCTGGTGTGGGTTGATTATCGGCGCGTTTGGGCTTGAACTCGAAGCGCGGGGCGAGGACTTGCTCCATTAAGAGGCTGGCCGCGATCGCCTTCAGCGTATCATTCACCGCTTCGGTCACGGCGGCTTCACTGGCATCGGGTTCGGCGATGAGGTTGGTGAAGCGGGCGCGGGTTTTGCCAGGTGCATCACGGGTGGCGCGGCCAATAATTTGGATGATCTCAGTCAGACTGGAACGGTAGCCAATGGTGAGGGCATGTTCGCACCAGATCCAGTCAAAGCCTTCCTTGGCCATGCCGAGGGCAATGATAATGTCAACGTGATCGCGGTTGTACTTCTGGCTGGGGTCTTTGAGGGCATTGGCCACTTTATCGCGCTTGCTCGGATCGTCATCTACCAGGTCGGCAATTTTGAGGACTCGGCCATCGGTGGTTTGGACTCGTTGAAACCCTGTCTCTGGATCAATGCCTTGCCATTCGCCCAGTTCGTCGATGATATGTTCGACTTCGCGGATTTTGTCCTTAGTGCTTTCGCGGGAGTTGACGTTGGGGATGTGCAGGATGGTTTTCTCGTTGGGGTTGAGCACCTGCATGATTTCATCGGTGTAGCTGCCGGAGTAGAAGTAGTAGCCGAGGTCGAGTTGCTTCAGGTACTGATAGCCGTTGAGTTGTTCGTAGTAGGTGTAGGTGACGGTATCAAAGCGGGATTCGTCGTCGGGATGGAGGACGGCTTCGGCATCGCCGCGAAAGTAGGAGCCGGTCATGGCGACGATGTGGGTTTTGTCACGGGTCATCAGTTGGCGGATGTGGTCGCCCAGCTTGTTATCGGGGTTGGCGGACACATGGTGGAATTCGTCGATCGCGAGCAAGCGATCGTCAAAAACGTCAATGCCAAACTGATCTACAGCAAAGCGGAAGGTGGCATGGGTGCAGACTAAGACTTTGGCATTACTGTCTAGGAAGGTTTTGACAGCATTGACTTTGCCGCTATTTTCACTGCCACCGTCGCCGCCGGGGGCATCGCAGAGATTCCATTTGGGTTCGACGTGCCAGTCGGTCCAGAAGCCATATTGGCTCAGGGGTTCGTTATGGAAGCTGGAGCCGATCGATTTTTCGGGGACGACGATAATGGCTTGTTTGAGTCCCTGATTCTCTAGCTTATCGAGGGCGATGAACATCAGGGCGCGACTTTTGCCGGAGGCGGGGGGCGATTTGATCAGCAGGTATTGTTCGCCGCGCTTTTGGTAGGCAAGCTCTTGCATGGGGCGCATCCCCAGGGCGTTGGGCTGTGTGGAGGTGCCTGCTTGGGCATAGGTGACGGAGACGGCGGGGATGGCGGTTGGAGGACGCATAGATTGAAAGCTATTTGGCTGAATACGTATGTAATGGCGATCTAGATCGATTTATAGTGGATGTCGCGAGGCTATCCTTCAGGGGGGACTACTTTTTTTAATTCTAAAATCAAGGTGGGTAAGCTGTTGACTGCGGTATCCCACACCACGTCTAGATCAATCTCATCATATTCATGGACAAGCCGATTTCTCATCCCGCTAATTGCAATCCAGGGAATAGCCGTTAGGGTTTGTCGAGTTATTTTAGAGACTCGTTTTGAAGCTTCGCCGATGACTAAAAGCCGATGGATTACAGCGTCTTGAAGTTGCAGGTTCGTCGCTAATTCGTTTTGCGATCGCCCCTGAAGATAATCAGCCACGATTTGGGCAGATTGCAACATATCAAGCAGAGATTGAAGATCGCGTTCCATAAATCACCTGAGTAGAGGAGAGAATTGCTTCTCGCCGCAAGTAGTTACGGCTCGTTTCAATGCCTTTGCGCGTCACTAAGTCGACATCTCGCTGAAACAGTATTTTTAATTCGTCTTCCATGTAGGTTAAATCAAAAAAGGTGGGGTGAGCATCTGGGTGAAATTGCACCATGACATCAATGTCGCTGTCGGGACGGAAGTCGTCGCGCAGAACTGATCCAAAGAGAGCGAGTTCTGTGATCTGCCATTTTTGACAAAATTCAGCAATTTGATTCATGGGAAGCTCGATCGCAGTTTTCATGGTTTACCTCTTTTAGGTTTACGTTGGGCGGGCTGCTTGGGCGGGGAACTGGTCATTTTTGCGTATAGCTCAAAGAGTTTTTCGAGGCGTTCGGTGTCGCCCTTGACACACTTGAGGTGAAGCGGCGATCGATGTAGATGCGATCGAGGATTTCGTCGTTGCGATCGCGTAGCGTTGCCTTTGAGCAAATCGTGAGCTTCTCGCACTAACGGAAATTCTCGGTGTCTCCAAGTACGGCAAAGCTAGCAACTGATGTAGATGTACTGTGATGAGTTAGATAGTGCGCGTTTTCTGAGAGGCGTCAAACGATCTAGCCATCGGCTTTTAACCGATTTCCCGCGCGTTTAAACGCGCGCGCGCGTTTCTTGAAACAAGTCGCGCGTTTAAACGCGCGATTATAGGATCGTATAATAAGTTCCCTTAGATTGTCCATGGGAAATAAGCTGTTCCGCTGCAAGCATATGTTGTAATAAACGTCCGGCCTGATCTCGGCTGAGTCGGCATAAATCCATAACGTCCTTGCGCTTGATTCGACCATGTTTCTGAATGTACTGGACGACCATTTGTTCTTGCTGTATTCGATCGAAGCCAACTTGGCGAATATAGTCAGCACTTTGTCCTAACTGGCGATAGATACTGGCACTGAGGGTGTAGGTGCGGCCTTTTTTTGATCCCTTGTGGTTCGACTAATCCCGTTTCGACTAATCGTTCCAAAATAGAACGAGCCACAGATTCATTTTTCTGGATGACCTGAGCCACTGTCGCAATATCAATGCGACGTTCGGTACGTAGGTGTGACAGTGCAATCAGCGCATCTAGGGAAATCGAGCGGCCAGTTCGGTTTTCTTCTTCGACAATCATTTTGAAGAAGGGGATGTCGGCTTGGGTGGAACTGATGATCACTTGAACAGTCGTGGCGTTGCTGCTGGAGTAGTCGGGGCCAGGGCGACCATAGCGGAGTACACCTTGAAAAATGAGGTCTACTCCGCGTCCGGTACGTTCGGCGATACCAATTCGCTTGACCGCATCGGCTAGGGTGGGATTTCGTGGTTTTGGTTCGACGACGAGGAGGTTTTCGAGGGTGACGCCTTCTACAAAACCGCCGGGATTACTGACAGAAAGGGTGTCGTTTTGCAGGCGCACAAATACAGTGCCTAACTGGGCATAGTCGCGGTGAACCAACGCATTAACAAGAGCTTCCCGAAAGGCGCGCTGATCGTAAGTAGGAATAGGCACTCGAAAAAGGCCCCACTGTAGTTCTTCTTCTTCGACCCGGACCTCAAACTGCTCCATCAGACGTTCAAAGGTACGGAGTAAGGGGGTGTGATAGAAGTCGTTGGTACGAACTTGGGTATTGTCGAGGACTTGGAAAGCAACTTCATGAGTGGGAATGTGGGTACGGATGGCGCTTTCTTTACCGATCATCAGTAATCCGGTTAAGGTCGGGGTTTTGATACCGTTGATCGTGCTGACAAGTCCGAGTGCGCCATCGAGTTCATCATCTTCTAGGTTTAAGAGTGAGGGATCACCCTTGTATGACTCGATCATGCGTCGTAGGCGTTCGCGCTCGATCGGGTCAAGGTCAGTCGAGGTGGCTGCGGAGATGGGGATGGCGGAGTAGTCGAGGAGGCCAAGGTCGGATTGGCGGCTGGGAAATTCGTGGGGGTAGAAGGGAACGCACTGGGGCGTGCCATCGGCTTGGAGACGGCGGCGCTGAAGGAGTCCGTCGGAAGTGGCGACTAGGCGAGAGGATTTGGGGACTTCGATCGTGGCGATGTTGTGCCCTTGTTCGTGGATAACGGTGGCGCGGAAACTTATGGGAGGGTTAGTACGGTTGGCGATGAAGGCGGAAAGCTGAGCGGTGCTTTGGTGTTTGGGATGGAGTCCTGTGATCGTGCCATCATCTTCGACGCCAAGGTAAAGGGTGCCGCCGTCTGTGTTGGTCAGACAAACTATGGCCGCAACGAGGTCAGCATCGGGGAGGCAATCGCGATCGCTTTTAAATTCTACGGTGAGCGATTCTTGTTGAGGGATGGTTCGCATGGTGAGGTGGTTGGGACTGGAGGTGAGATTGATTTTTGGATATTGGTAGCAGCTTCGCTATGGCTTCGATCCTTTTGTTTTGCCTTTGGCAGATTTCTTGGGTGGGGCGGCTTGGCTGGTCATCTTGGTGTAGAGGTCGAAGAGTTTTTCGAGGCGATCGGTGTCGTTTTTGAAGCGGCGGCCAATGTAGATGCGCTCTAGAATTTCGTCGTTGCGATCGTGGGCTTCCCTGACTAGCGGAAACTCGCTGTCCATGCGATCGGGGGCGTACATATCGGCGATCGTGGCGGGGAAATAATGCTCTCTTGCTAACAAAATATCTTCGGCACAGCCGGTGAGGTCGGCTTTGTTGCGATCGGTGAGGGTGGGGACGGGGAAGGTGTTCCAGCCGAGGGTGTTGGAGTAGCGAAAGTCGGTTTTGAGCTTGCCGCAGACGGTGGCGATCCAGACGAGGTGGAGGCGGGAGGCGATCAGGGCCATGTTCCAGAGCGGGGCATCGTAGAGGGCAAAGGCGAGGTTAGTTACTGTGGATTGGGCATCAAGTAACCCGACTGGAAGATAATTTCGACTTTCAGATGAAACGCAGGGCATGGAGATAGTTTGCACCCTGCCAATATTCATTTCGCGCATTTGGTGGGAACGTGTCGCCATATCATTCGCGCTTTTATCACGACTGGCTAGCCGCATTTTCCGTACCCCTTCAATTCGCTGTCGGATTGGGTCGATGGCTAATGTTTCATCCAAATCTTCATCATCAATCCACAGGCAATAGCGAGATAGTCCTCGAATAAATTCGGCTGAACCATAAATCCGTCGAATGAACCTGTCACGCTGCTCTTTAGTAAGTTCAAGAGCATTTACCTCATCAGTAGACAGAAGTAAGTTTCCACCGTCAACAGGTTTGTTACCAAAGCTCATTTCAACAAGAGCACCTAACGGTTTCGTCGCTTTTTCAACAATGACATTAGACCCAGTAACTAAATAGGCATTAATATTTTCAGCTTCCTTTGCAACTGTCTCACCATTATCATCAATCGAAAATAACTGTCGAACTTTACCAGCTTGATTAGAAATTCCAACGATCGCCACCGTCACCCCAGCGTTATGACTCGCTAGATTCGCCCATTTGAAGCTGGTGTGTGCAAAGGCGATTTCATGCCCACTGTCAAAAATCAACGGCCAAAGAATTGGCACCTGTTGCCCCTGGCAAATCGAATTCGTCGAGACAAACGCCGCCGCTGATGTCGTTTGCGTTCCATAATCCGCCGCCTTCATAAACCAACCCGCCACATAATCCAGCGACTTCCAGGTTTTCGTTCGGCTGCCAAAGATCAGCTTGAGATCATCCTTTTGCTCTGTCGATTGCCAAGTCGATCCCAAATACGGCGGATTCCCGCAAATATAAGTCTCTCCTCCCTCATTCACAAAATCAATCTCCGTCTGATCCAGCGGCGTACTAAACAAATCCTCCGCCACCAGCTTTACGCCCGTTCCCGTCGGTGGACACAAACTCAACCAATCCAACCGCAGCGCATTCCCACAGGTAATCCAGTTATCCCGCTCCAACGGCAAAAACAACAGCCGCGCCTCCTGCTGCCCCAGATACCGCACATCACACTGAAACTTCGCAATCACCAACGCCAACCGCGCAATCTCCGCCGAAAAATGCCGCAATTCAATCCCCCGAAAATTCGTCAGCGGCACCACCGTGCGCAAATTGCTCTCCCCCCGCCGCCGATTAATCTCCGCCTCGATCGCCCGCAGCTCTCGATAAGCAATCACCAAAAATTCCCCGACCCACAAGCCGGATCGAACACCCGAATCCGCGCCAACCGATTTCGCAAATTCAACAGCTTCCGCGCATTGTCTCCCGCCGCCTCTAACTGACCGCGCAACTCATCCAAAAACAGCGGATTCAACACCTTGAGGATATTAGGCACACTCGTATAGTGCATCCCCAGCGCTCCCCGCTCCTCCTCATCCGCCACCGCCTGAATCATCGAGCCGAAAATATCGGGGTTAATCTGCTTCCAATCGAGATTGCCGACGTGGAGCAGGTACGATCGGGCAATCTTACTAAAACGCGGCACCGCCACACTGCCATCCGCACTCGCCGAAAACAACCCCCCATTCACATAGGGAAACCCATCCGCCCAATTCTTCACCCCCACCCGTTCCTCAGGCCGCGTACACATCGATCGAAACAACTCCGCCAACACCTCATGGGTGTTCGAGCCATCGCTCATCTGCTGCACCGTCGCCGTAAACAACCCCTCCCCCTGAAAAATATTTGTATCCTCCGCAAAAAAGCAGAAAATCAACCGCGCCATAAAATGATTCAGATCCTCCCGCCGATCGGCCCCATCCCAACCCGGATTATCCTTCAATAGCTCCACATACAGCCGATTCAACCGCCCCGTCGCCTTAATATCAAACGCATTCTCCCGAATCTGCTTAACCGTCGTAATCCCCGCCAGCGCCAAGAAAAACCCAAAATGGTCATGGAAATCCGGGTACTTGCAGGCGATCGCCTCCCCATCCACCAAATTCTCCGCCTCCAACCACTCCCCATCCGTCGCCAGAATAAACTTCGCCTTCTGTTTCGTCGTCGCCCCACTCTCGCGCAACGCCGTCAGCGTGGCAGTCACCTCCCCTTCCGCGCAAACCTTCAAATGGATATTGTTACGCTGGAGCAAACCACCCAGGTCAGACTTATTAGAGCTGTTGCGCTGGCTCTTGAGCTTCTTGATCGTCGTCAGTTTATTGCCAAAAGCTTCGAGGAAGTCAAAGGGAAAAGCCTCCGAGTCAAAGGGCGCGCCCGCGAGCCGAGAGACGGCTTCTTCGATTTCGACTGCATTCATTTCTGCACCATCAGTAGCTTAGAGGCTTGACTATTGCTTCTTGGGGCAATTTGCAAATCTTACCCTGATTTTTCGATTGTGGAGGTTGCGATGGTCTCCGACCGGGCTTTGCCCATCGCAGCGCTTTGGGATATGGGTGGCACAATAGAGAGCAGCGGCCTACCCACAAGATGGGCTTGCCCTGCGTCATCCTTGTCCCGAATGTTTGCCCCGAATGTTTGCCCCGGATGTTCGTCCCGGATTTTGCCCATGCTCCGTCTGTCTGAAGTGAAATTGCCGCTGAACCACCCAGAGGAGGCGATCGCCACCGCCATCTACAGAAAACTACGCATTGAGCCCAAAGACCTAACCCGGTACAGCATCTTTAAGCGCAGCTACGACGCCCGCAAACGCGAGAATATCCAGCTGGTCTACATTCTAGATGTAGAGACATCTCAGGAAAAACAGCTCCTCCAACGCTTCAAGAAAAACCCTCAGATTCGGCCCACCCCCGACACCACCTATCGACTCGTGACGCGGGCACCAGCGGGACTGTCGGAGCGACCGATCGTGATTGGCAATGGCCCCTGCGGCATGTTTGCAGGATTGTTGTTGGCACAAATGGGATTTCGCCCCATTATTTTGGAGCGAGGCAAGGCGGTGCATGAGCGATCGGTCGATACCTTTGGCTTTTGGAGCAAGGGCAAATTTAACCCCGAGTCTAACGCCCAGTTTGGCGAAGGCGGCGCTGGAACGTTTTCCGATGGCAAGCTCTATAGCCGCATCAAAGACAACGACCATCGCGGCCGCAAGGCGCTGCAAGAGTTGGTCAATGCCGGGGCCGCTGACGAAATTCTCTACATCAATAAGCCACATATTGGCACCTATCGACTGGTCAAAATTGTTGAGCAAATTCGCAATACGATCCAGTCTCTCGGGGGTGAAATCCGCTTTCAGAGCCGAGTGGAAGACCTTGACATCCAAGACGGGCAAGTGGAAGGGATCAGGCTCGTCGATGGAGAATACCTGGCCAGCCGCCATGTGATTTTGGCGGTGGGCCACAGCGCTCGGGATACGTTTGAAATGCTTCACCAACGCGGCGTTTATCTGGAACCCAAGCCCTTTTCGATTGGTTTTCGCGTTGAGCATCCCCAGGCGACCATTGACCAATGCCGTTTTGGCGAAAATGCGGGGCATCCGGTGCTCGGCGCAGCGGACTACAAGTTGGTGTACCATTGCACAGGTGCACAGACCCAGGGGCGATCGGTCTACAGTTTTGTATGTGTCCAGGGGGACAGGTGGTTGCTGCTGCATCTGAAGCCGGACGTGTCGTCACCAACGG
Source organism: Synechococcales cyanobacterium CRU_2_2 (assembly GCA_012034805.1). GTDB lineage: Bacteria > Cyanobacteriota > Cyanobacteriia > PCC-9006 > JAAUQQ01 > JAAUOP01. The sequence continues at coordinate 30,319 of JAAUOP010000008.1, forward strand.
CATGAGCCAGTACGAGCGTAGCGGCAAAAATGCCAACAGCGGCATCGTCGTCGATATTTCGCCCGAGGACTATCCGCCAGGGCCTCTCGGTGGCATTGAGTTGCAACGCCAATGGGAGTCGAAAGCCTTTGAGCTGGGGGGCGGTACCTACGAGGCTCCGGGACAACTGGTCGGTGATTTTCTGGCGGGGCGACCTTCGACGGCGTTCGGTGGTGTGAAACCGACCTATCGCCCTGGGATCAAGTTGGGTGATTTGTCGGATTGCTTGCCGGATTATGCGATCGCCGCCATCCGCGAAGCCATTCCCGAGTTCGAACAGCAACTCCCCGGCTTTGCCAGGGCTGATGCGATTCTCACTGGCGTCGAAACCCGCACCTCGTCGCCGATTCGCATCAAGCGCGGTGCAGACTCCCAAAGCTTAAACACGAAAGGATTGTACCCAGCGGGCGAGGGGGCGGGCTATGCCGGTGGCATTCTGTCAGCGGCGGTGGATGGCATTCGAGTGGCGGAGGCACTGGCACTGAGCTTGGTGGGCCGGGCTGAGGGGGGCTGAGGGCCGGAGTGGGAGGAGGAGCGATCGCCATCAACAGTAAAAGTGACTTCGATTCAAAACCGCCTCGCCATGGTTGGGTACCCAAGCGATCCATGTATCTGGGGACTCCTGGCAAAGCAGTTGAGCTTCGTCACAGGCAGATTCGCTGGGTAGATGAAGCAACTTCACCCAGGCATCCCGATTGTAGGTGATTCGACAGGTGGGATTCCAGCCTGTGGCGATCGCCTCCTCTAGGGGCGAGCTGGGCGAAGCAACCGGATAGACGGCTTGCAGGGACATAACGACTCCTCCGCATAAATGGCACATTCACGGGTATGCCGACGAATACGCACCCTTCAGCCGACATCCAGAGCCAAAGGAGCAGAAACATTTTGCAAGAAACATTTTGCAAGAAACATTTTGCAAATATTTTCTGTATTCATTCTGACAAAATGCTAAGCCAATCGTCCGATTTTTATCTTTAAGTTAACAAACGCTCACAAAGCTCAAATATCCAATACGATCGCCCCCTTCGGATAGGCAATACAAGTCAGAACATAGCCCTGAGCCTGCTCCTCGGCGGTCAGTGCACTTGGATCATCCTCGTAGGTCACCTCGCCCTGGAGCAAGCGGTGCTTGCAAGTGCCGCAGCTCCCAGCTTGACAACTGCTTTCAATGGGAATTCCGGCGGACTGGGCGATCGCCAACACCGTTTGGCGGCTGTCACTTTGCACCGTTTTCTCAAACCGCACCACCACGGGCTCGCCTGCGGGCGCGACCTCGGCTGGAGCCGCGATCGGAGCCGCGATCGCCTCGTCCTCAAACACCACACCGGGCTTTGGCGTCGCGCCAAACTGCTCCATCAACAGTTGCCGAAGCAGCGGTTTCAGGTCTTCGCAGGGCACCCCCTTGATTGCCTTCTCGCCCAGCTTGGCATCCTGGCCCACCTGGCCCCCCAGGAAAATATCCACCGCTTCCACGGTCTTGCCATTCTTGCGGGCCTTGGTGCCCATAAACCCAATTTCTGCCACCTGGGGCTGGCCGCAGGAATTGGGACAGCCCGTCCAATGCATCCGCACCGATTGGGGCAAGTCTAGCTCGGCTTCGACTTCGCGGGCGAGGGCGATCGCCCGCTGTTTGGTTTCGATAATCGCAAAATTGCAAAACTTCGCTCCGGTGCAAGAGACCACCGAGCGCAGTAGTGGCCCTGGTTCCACCGGAAACGCTTGCAGCAGGGGCTCCTGCACCAGCCCCTCCAGCCGAGAGTCGGGCACCCCGACCAAAATGATATTTTGCTCAACGGTCAGCCGAATCTCCCCATTGCCATAGACCTCTGCCAAGCGTGCGCACTCAAACATCTGCTCTGCTCCCAGCCGACCGGCGGGAACCAGCAAGCCCACGTAGTTTAGGCCCGGTTGCTTTTGTTTGTGGATGCCAATGTGGTCGCGCTTGTCCCAGTCCATCTCATCTTCCGGGGCTGCGGGGAGGAGCGATCGACCCAATTTTTCCTCCAGAGCCGCCCGGAATTTGTCCAAGCCCCACTCTTCAATCAGCCACCAGAGCCGAGACTGCTGGCGCTTGGCACGGGGGCCATGGTCACGAAAGAGTTCGAGAATCGCGCGGCAGAGCTCTACCACCTCCCCATTGGCTGGAACCCAGGCATCGAGCGGTAGGGCCGGTTCACAGCGGCTGGCAGAAAAGAAACCGCCCACGACGACATTGAAGCCAAACTCGCCGTCCTTCTGGCCATTTCTAAAGGCCGGGACAAAGGCAATGTCATTAATTTCAGCGTGAATAGAATTATCTCGCCCGCCTTCGATCGCAATATTGAGCTTGCGGGGCAAATTGCTAAACTCCGGATTGCCCTCACCGCTGTTGGTGATCATGTCTTGGACTTGCTGCACCAGGGCACGGGCATCGAATAACTCATCGGCATCGAGCCCCGCCACGGGAGATGTGGTGATGTTGCGGACATTATCCATGCCCGACTGGATCGAGGTGAGACCCACCTCGCCCAACCGCCTGAAAATATCCGGGACATCCTCAATCAAAATGCCCCGGAGCTGAAGATTCTGGCGCGTGGTGATGTCGGCGCTGCCGTCCTCGCCGTAGCGCTGAACAATGCCTGCTAAGACGCGCATTTGCTGGGCCGACAGCTCACCGCTGGGCAGCCGCAGCCGCAGCATAAACTTACCGGGAGTTTGCGGGCGAAAAAAGACCCCCAACCACTTCAGGCGACTGCGATCGTCTGCATCAATTGCCTCCCAGCCCGCTTGGGCAAAGTGCTCCAGCTCATGTTTCACTTCCAGACCATCTTTGTCTACCTTGTATTGCTCAAATTTATTGAGCTTGACTGGCTTGTCCGCAATCTCTGGCACGTTTGCAATTCCTTGCATGGTTTCACCCCCAGGGGAAATTGATGCTTTTAGCAGCCTAGGAAGATGCTGAAGCAGACAGGGTAGCTCTCGTTACAAAATACCAAGCTTGTTGGATAAGTTGCATGGCTCAGATGTCTTAAGCGCATGAGTTGAAGACGATGCTGCGACCGAGCGCCCCGATCAACCCCCCGTCCTGTGGCAGACTCGGGAGGAAAAGACATTGCACACCCTTCCAACGGCTGGGAGCACCAGTCCCAAAGTTTTATGGCCTGCCTGGAATTTTCCCATGCCCATTCTTCTGAGCTGCGATCGCCCTCCAAAGCCTTGTCAATGGTGATTTCGAGCTGCGCTGGGATGCCGCGAAGCAACTGGTGCGACTGGGGCCTGCGACCCTGTCACCCCTGCTAGAGCTGCTCCAGGAGGTTGCGGGGGATCCGGAAGATGATTTGCATTGGTTTATTGCCCGCATCCTCGGGGAGCTGCGGCATCCGCTGGCGGTGGCGGCTCTGGGCCAGTTGATTCAGACCACAAATCAGGCGGAGGTGGCCGCGATCGCAGCCACCTCCCTAGCCAAATCCGGCGAGCTGGCCCTGCCTGTCCTCAGCCAGTTATTGCACCAGCCCGAGCAGCGGGTGTTGGCGGCTCAGGCCCTGACCAGCTGGGTTTGGTCGTGGCAGTGCCGCTGTTGATATCGGTAGTTGATGATGACGATCCCCAGGTACGAGCCGTGGCGGTAGAAGGCTTAACGGCCTTTCGAGACCCGCAAATTACGCCCGTGCTGGCGGCGGCCTTGGGGGATCCGTCGGCAACGGTGCGGCTTGCGGCCTTGCGGGGCCTGGGCAGCCGAGGGCAACAGTTGCCCCAGATTGCGGCGCTGACCTCGGAGATTGCCCGTCTGCTAGAGGATTTGAATCTAGAGGTGGGGCTACAGGCGGCGATCGCCCTCGGTCGGCTCCAAGCGCTTGGGCCGTTGGATCGGCTGCTGGATCGGCCCCTGATTCCGTTGGCGCTCAAAATCCAAGTGCTCCGCTCCCTGGCCTGGTGTGAAACCCCGGCAGCCCTGGAAATTTTGCAGCGGCGGCTGCAGGCGAGCCTCCAGGGCGGCCCCGAGGATCCAGACTGCCATGGCATCAGCTTGGCCTTGATTCAGATCTTGGGGCGCATTGAGCGGTCTGATTTGCAGGGCACCGCCACTGATAGCTTGTTGGCCGCATTGAGCCTGGGGCAACACCGCTGCTGGAGCCCTGACCAAGCTGCGGCCTGTGCCCTGAGCCTAGGACAACTGGCTCATTCCCAGGCCTTCGAGCCTCTGGTGCAGCTGTTGGCGAGACCCCTGGCTCCGGTGAGATTCCAGGTGATCGCAGCGCTCAAGCGGATCGATCCAGACCATGGACGCCAGCGGCTAGAGGCGATGCGGCTGGAGGCGATCGCCACACCCACTGCCCCAGACACGCCCCCCCTGACCGAGGGCACTGCCGACGGTATTGCTTTTGCCCTCACCGAATGGCCCGCGTGAGCGTCAGCCTCAGGTCGCCAGCCTAAAGTATGTCCTCGTTGAGATAGCGCTGCACCGCCTGCAAAATCCGCTCAGAATCCACTGGCTTCGACATAAAGTCTGTCGCGCCTACTGCCTTGGCCCGCACCCGATCGACCACGCCATCATTGCCCGTCAGGATAATAATCGGCGTTTTGCGAAAGGCTGCAACCCGGCGAATCTGGCTACAAATTTCGTAGCCATTGGCCACGGGCATGACCAAATCCAAAAAGATAACGCTGGGCTTTTGTTTGATCAAAGTCGATAGCGCCTGAATCGAATCCTGGACGCTCATGCAGCGGTAGCCTGCGGCCCGCAGCGTTTCTTCCATGATGTAGCAAATTTGGGGGCTGTCATCAATGCAGAAGATCAAGGGCAGATTCGCCATGCTCGTGGACGGAACCTGGTTGGACGCCCCTGCATAGGGACTGTCTAAATCGGGTAACTCGTCGAGAACCACGAGCTCCCGCCGCAGATAGGTCAAAAGGCTACGGCCCAGCGTTGGCAATTCGTGACGCATAATCGCCGACAGGTCGCGAAACGAGAGCTGGCCTTTGAGCAAGCTGCAGAGGGTGTTGTAGGTTTTGGGTGAGGTGACGGCTTCGAGGGCCTTCGCCTCTCGCACCCGAGGCGCGGCGTTGGGTGAAATCTTGCCCAGCCCCATGGCTTGCCAAGCTTCGAGGGACAGCTGTGCCCGCCCGAGTAATTCGGCGTTGCTCAAAATGGCGATCGGCTCTCCCACATAGCTCTGGCGCTCTTCCGTAACGCAAATTTCGCGAATCTTGGGGGCCGCCTGGAGGAGGTCAAACAGCACCTCTAAGATCGTGCTCTCGACCAGCTCCGCTGCCGCCTCTCGGGTGATGTGCTGGCGTTTGATCATCACCGACAGGGCGAGATATTCCCAGTGATCAAAGATTTCCTTTTCCCGCAGTTGGACGGTGTTGGGAGCCGTGTTGGGTGAAAACTGGCGCAGCGATCGCTGCCAGCGTCGAAAGCGATGCTCTCCCCCGGTTGCCCAAACCAGACGACCTACCCGAAAATCCAAGCTCCATTCTGGTGCATCGCCCAGGGTCACAAACAGCCGACCGTTGAGCTGGGACTGAATCAGACGGGGCAGGGTTTGGCTCAGCAGCTTGACCGAGCATCCCTGGGGAAATTCTTGTCGAGAGACGAAGAGACTGGAATCGGCAGAGAGGGAAGTTTTTCGCGGCGAGTCCCCACGAGAGGCGTTTAGGGAAGCATTATTTGGGGAAGCATTGATGGAACCATTCATGTTTGTGCCACAGACTGGAATCAGGTAAATGCGTGCTGATTCTGACTCGCTGTGAGAAAAACGGCTGTGAGAAAAGCGCGGTGAGCAGGTGGCAATCTGCAAAATGTGCCTCTCAAACGCGCCTCCCACTGATTCTAGAGTGCCCAGCGGGTTGATTGAATAACATTCTGGTGGCGGTTCCTACAGAATGGCGATCGCCCTTTCTGCTAGGAAGAGATGAGCCTTCGATCAAAATCAAAGCATGAGCCAGGCTGGCACTCTCCCCTATTGATGTATTGTTTATGCGTTTAGAGCAGATTCAGGCGTTTTTGGCGATCGCCGAAACCGGCAGCTTCCAGAAGGCTGCTCGTCAATGCGGCGTCACCCAGTCCACCATCAGCCGCCAAATTCAGTCGCTTGAATCCGTCGCGGGTCTACCACTGTTCCATCGGGGTGCCCAGGCCAAATTGACCGTGGCCGGAGATCACCTGATGCCCCGCGCCCGCAAAATCTGGCATGAGTGGCGGCAGGCGACCGAGGATCTCGATCAGCTGCGGTTGGGCCAGCAGCAGGAGTTGTGTGTGGCGGCGATCGCCTCTCTCTGCGCCAATTCGTTACCGCCGATCCTCGAAAAATTCCGCCAGGACTACCCCCATACCCAGCTGCGGGTAACCTCCCTGGGGAGCGATCGCGCCCTCAAGGTTCTGCGCGATGGCCTAGTGGACATTGCCATTGTGATGAACAATCCCTTTCTGCTCAACACCGCAGAATTGTTTGTCAAGCCGCTATACGAAGAATCGATTCAGGTTTTGATGTCTGCCCAGCACCCGCTTGTCCCCCTGCGGGAAATTCCCTGGGCTGAGATTGCCAAGTTTCCCCAGGTCGTTTTTAAGGATGGTTATGGGATGCAGCGCTTGGTGCAGGAACAATTTCAGCGGCAGGATCTCAATTTGCAAGTGGCAGTGGAGCTGAATACTCTCGATGCGTTTCGGGGAGTGGTGCGCCAGGGGAAATCGATCGCGCTGTTGCCCCAGACGGCACTGATCGAGGCCCTAGATGACCCCACGCTGGTGGTGCGTCCCTTGGCCAAACCCCATGTGAGTCGGCAAGTGGTGCTGGTGACAACCCACGATCGCCTACAAATTCCGCCCATCCACCGCTTTTGTGAGATCACCCAGGAACTATTGATCAAGCCCAATCTACCCGCTGCCCCTGTGTCGAATCTAGGCCCTTTTTATGAGGTTGTTCCGCGATGAGCGATGCCTTTCGTCGGTTGCTCAAGCAAGTGGGCAGCGGAACCCACACGAGTAAATCCCTTAGCCGCGAGGCTGCGGAGGAGGCGATGACGCTGATGCTGCGGCAGGAGGCTACTCCGGCTCAGATTGGGGGATTTATGATTGCCCACCGGATTCGGCGGCCCACGCCGGAGGAGCTGGCGGGGATGTTGGATGCCTATGATGTGCTGGGGCCTCATGTGGAGGCGATCGCCCATTCCAAGGTCTATGTGTTTTGCTATCCCTACGACGGGCGATCGCGCACGGCCCCCGTTGCGCCGCTGGTAAGTCTGATTCTGGCCGCAGCGGGGGTCGCCAGCTTATGCCACGGCGGTCGTCGGATGCCCACCAAGTTTGGGGTGCCGCTGGTGGAGCTCTGGCAGCAGTTGGGTGTTGATTGGACCGCGCTGTCCTTGACGCAGTTGCAGCGGGTGTTTGAGCAGACCCTGTTGGGACTGGTTTATCTGCCCCATCATTTTCCGCTTGCGGAAGGACTGACGGTCTATCGAGAGGAACTGGGCAAGCGTCCGCCGATGGCTTCGATGGAACTGATCTGGAATCCCTATCGCGGGGCGGCGACACTGGTGTCGGGGTTTGTACATCCACCAACGGAGGAGCGCTTGCTCGAAACCTTGCAATGGCGTAGACGTGAGGGACAGGGGGCGACTCGGGTGTTGTTTGTGAAAGGCCTGGAGGGGAGCTGTGATCTGCCGCGCGATCGCACCTGTATTCTCAGCCGCCATCATTTTGAAGCTGGATCCGAAGGCGAACAGACACACTCCGAGCGCCTCTTGCTCCATCCAGCAGAATTTGGCCAAGGCGGCCCAGAGATCGCCTACACCACCCAGACCGATTGGCAGAACTGGGCCGAACAAACCCTGGCGGGCGAGCTCAATCCGCTATGGTCTGCGGTGGTGTGGAATGCGGGCTTTTATCTCTGGCAGGCCAATGTCGCAGACGATCTGGCCATGGGCATCGCCCAGGCCCAAGACCTCTTGGTCAGTGGCGCGGCCCGGAAAGCCCTCCAGATTCTTCGGCAGACCCTGACGCCCGTCGGAACAGCATGAGGCTCGAAGCCCTAATTTTGGCTGGGGGCAACAGCACCCGCATGGGTCAGGATAAGGCGCTGTTGAGGCGGTCTCTGTTCCCAGATTCGCAGACGCTGTTGGCGCAGATTTGTCAGGTGGCGATCGCCCAGTGCGATCGCGTCTTTGTCCTCACCCCCCGCACCGTCCAATATCAATCTCTGTTGCCCCCCGGTTGTGTTTGCTTGCCGGAATCCCGCCCCGCCAGCGCCCCACCACCTGGCCCTCTCGTGGCCTTTGCCGAGGGTCTGGCCCAGCTGCCCTGCGACTGGGTGTTGCTGTTGGCCTGCGATTTGCCCGCACTGACCGCCCAGACCTTGGGTGAGTGGCGTGCTCTGCTGCCCCAAGCCCAGCCTGAAACCCTGGCGCTGTTGCCCCGAGGCCCCAAAGGTTGGGAGCCACTGTGCGGATTTTATCGGCGGCGTGCCCTGATTTCCCTGGAGGAGGCGATCGCCCAGGGCCAGCGTTCCTTTCAAGGTTGGCTCGCCACGGTCGAGGTGGAAGCATTGCCGCTGGAATCCATGGCCCCCATCCAAAACTGCAACACCCCGGCAGAATGGCAGCGGTTCCAGCACTGGGATGCTCGGGCCTGGGATGCTCGGGCCTGAAATTAATCACCCAGGAGAATCTCGACGCGATCGCCCACCGACAACCCCAACACCGCCCTCGCACTGCCCTGATTCACCGCAATTTCTAGCCAGCCATGGCTCCCCCACAGCGCCACAGCTTCCCCTGGCGGAACTGCCCCGTAGGTTTTGCCTGCTGGAATCAGGCTGCTCCCTATCTGCACCCGTCCATGCATCCCCCGAAACAGCGCTCCCCCTCGGGAGGTGTACCCCAGTGTGGTGATTCCATTGCCAAAGTGATCGAGATGCTGAACCGTCGCCCAAATCCGCTCTGGGATTGGCTCTCGGACTGGCTTTGATCCTGACTTTGATCCTGGCTTGGGCTTAAAAACCGGTTCAAAAACCGGTTCAAACTCCAGCGCTGGTAGGGTCAATTGCACGAGTTGGTGCGGCGCGATCGCCTCCCCCAAAGCCTCCAGCGCCACCCCCTGGGCCAAATGCGCCGCCACCGGCGCAAAAATATCCCGTCCCTGGAAGGTAAAACTGGGCGATCGCTCCCGCCAATAGCTCCGATCACTGAGGTTGACAACCTTTTGGGCCGGATAGCGCTCTAGCACACCGCCAAACAGGCCATTATCCGGCCCCACTAGCCAGCCTTGAGAACATTGAATAGCGATCGCCCGCCGCTGACTCCCCACCCCCGGATCCACCACTGCCACATGCACTGTCCCTGGCGGGAAATAGGGCACGCTATTGGCCAACTGAAACCGCGCTGCCCAGAGATCTTGGGGTGCGATGCTATGGGTCAGATCCACCAGTTTAACCTGGGGCGCAATGCCCCAGATCACGCCCTTCATAACCCCCACATAGGCGTCTTGCAGTCCAAAGTCCGTGGTCAGGGTCACCAGGGTGTTTGGCTTCATGGGCTGTTGTTCGTTGTTTGTTTGTTTGTTGGCTGTTCGTTGGTTATTTCGTCGGTTGCTCGTTGGTTGTTCGTTGGTTGCGATTCTACGTTTGTTCTGATTCTACATATTGCGATTTATATTGCGATTTAATGCAAAATAATGTTGATTGCAAACGGCAATTTCAACACAGCCCGTTAAGTTTTCTGAGAAGTTCACCGCAATGGGCGGTCCCGAATCCAACACCTTATAAGGTTCAGACTAGAGTTCAGATTTTATCTCATGCTCATTCTTGAGGCCTGAACGAACCCTCCGCTGGGCTGTTCGGCGAGACCTCTGCGCCCAGTGTCGCGATCGCCCCCGCCAATATCCGAGGCAACCGCCGCATGATCTTGCCTGAAGCGCGATCGATCGCCACCAACGTCACCCGCGCCGTTAGGTGCAGCACCGCGCCATCCGCACTCCACAGCTCATAGTCCCACACCAGACGAACCCCCCGGTGGGGCTGCATTCGAGCCTTGAGGATGCCCGCACTTCCCATCCGCATGGCCTGTCGGTAACGGATTTGCAAATCGACTACTGGTAAATCACAGCCGAGATTCACCAATTCCGAGAACGCAACCCCCGCCTTGGCCAGGGCAATCACTCGCACCTCTTCCATCCAGCGGATATAGCTACCGTGCCAAACAATCCCGGCATAGTCCGTATGGTGCGGGTGAACCTGAACCGGGTAATCAAACCAGGGGGAACAGGACAAATCGGTCTGAACGGTCGTTGGCAAATCTGTGGCAGGATCTGTCGGAGAATTTGGCAAGAAATTTGGCAAGAAATCTGGCAAGGAATTTGGCAAGGAATCTATCTGAGGAGCCTGAGGAGAATGCATCGGATTGCAAAGGGGCGCAAAACAAAGGGCAAAACTTTCTAAGATGGCTTCAATTCACGTTATTGACTCACGGTAGGACAAAACGATGATCACAAAAATTCTGCTGGCGGACTCGGGTACCGGAAAATCGGAGGAGATGCTGAAGATGTTGCTCAACCTTGAGCCCATCAAAGCCGCCAGCATCACCATTTTGAACGTAATCCCCTCCCAGAATAATTCAGATGTGCTGGCTCAAAAGCAGTCCGCAAGTGAAACTCTGGTGCAGACAATGGCAGAATCCCTCAAGTTACCCCCCAGCCAAGTGTCAACCCTCATTCGGGAGGGTGACCCCAAAATCGTCGTCTGCCAGGTGGCTGATGAGCTTGATGTGGATCTGGTCATCATGGGCTCCCGAGGCCTGAGTCGGTTGCAGTCGATTTTGAAAAATTCGGTGAGCCAGTATGTCTTTCAGCTTTCTGGCAAGCCGATGCTGCTGGTCAAGGACGACATTTTTGTCAAACGGGTGAATCGGGTCATGGTGGCCTTCGACGCTCGGCCTCGGCGGCAAAATGCCTGGACTTGGCCATCTACCTGCTACGCGATCTGTCCGGCGGCCAATTGATTCTGGCCCACTCGGGTTCTAAGAAGGCCTTCGACTTGGCTGAAGCCGATCCAGTGCTGGCTCCGGCGATCGCCAAGGCCAAACAAGCGGGCATCGCCTACCGCTGTTTTAGCAGCACCGCCACCAAGCCCGGCCCCGACATCTGCAGCCTCGCTGAAGAATGCAAAGCTGACTTGTTAATTTTGGGCTCCCCCGATCGCCGTCCGTCAGTGGCCAAGAGTATGCCGGACTTGGATCGCCTCCTGGGCAGTTCCACCTCAGACTATGTTCGGGTCAACGCAGCCTGCCCGGTGCTGCTCGCTCGGACAGAGGGCGATCGCTAGTCTAGATACTGACTAGTCTAGATACTTAACAAAGCGCCTGACTAAAGCACCTGGGTAAAGTGCCTGAGTGTCTCAATGCTTGAGTCCTGGGAGCCAAAACAAAATCCAACTGGCCTAGACGCTTACCAGTTGGATTTCGGGAAATCCGGCTTTGACTCTAGTCTGACCCAAGCCTTAGCTCGCCGATGCGTGTTGCAGATCCCAGGATCTGCGAACACCCGATCCACCCTTAGGAACCAGACTGGCGACTCGCCGTTTGGATATACAAAATGAGCAAAAACACAGTCGGAACCAAAACAAATAGCAAACTCGCAACAAACCCAAGGTCATTAACTTCCATGAAAGCTTGCCTCTAGACAAAATCGTTGAAATTTCCCTCAGACTAACATCCCCCTGAGCCCCTCAGGTGTGAAAAGGGGAATGTTTCAAGTTTGCAACATCTCGCCAAAACATCCCAGGGCATCGGCCATCTAGCCACCCGGCTTGGTCTTGATACTGACCGGTCCATTCACTAGGGCCTGACAGGCCAAGCGATAATTTTCGGGCTTGCGCTTGAGCTTGCGTTCCTCAAAGGCCGTCTTGGGCGACAAATTCTCCAGGCCCTCGGTCACCTCCACCAAGCAGGTGGCACATTGGCCATACCCCCCGCAGTTCGTGAGCTTTCCCATCAGTTTGTAGATATCAACGCCATTTTCTAGCGCCTTGAACCGGAGGTTGGCGCCGTCTGCGGCCACCACCTGCTTGTCCTCATTTACAAACTTAATCGTGGGCATCTCACATCCTCAAACTGAACAGACTCAAGCAAAGCAGAAAATCTGCAAACCGCTATGTGGGCTAGGGGCGATCGCCCTCCCCTGTCTACTCTAGGCCAATGTAACGAAAATTAATAGAACTTCGACCCCCTAGCCCCACCTCTGGAGTGCCAGCGAAATCGCTGAAACCGTCTTGCAATCGACCCTCAGACTAGTTACACTCCGTTATACATTTCGACTTTGAGAAATCGTACTCCATAAGTTTCTTTCTCGTTTCTGAGAGGTTTTGCAACCCCAACGAAATGAGCGAGAGAATTGTAAAAACTCATATCGAGGAGGCGCGTAGTCGATGGGGCTACCTTGGTACCGTGTACATACGGTCGTCCTCAATGACCCAGGACGACTGATCTCCGTGCATCTGATGCACACAGCCCTCGTGGCTGGCTGGGCAGGTTCAATGGCACTCTATGAGTTGGCCATTTTTGACCCCAGTGATCCGGTTCTAAATCCCATGTGGCGTCAGGGCATGTTTGTATTGCCCTTTATGTCTCGCCTGGGTGTAACTGACTCTTGGAACGGCTGGAGCGTCACTGGCGCAACGGGCGTGAATCCAGGCTACTGGAGCTTTGAGGGCGTTGCCGCTGCACATATCGTTTTGTCTGGTCTTCTGTTTCTGGCGGCCATTTGGCACTGGGTTTATTGGGATCTAGAGCTCTTTACCGATCCTCGGACCGGTGAGTCTGCCCTCGACTTGCCCAAGATGTTCGGCATTCACCTGCTGCTGTCGGGCCTGCTTTGTTTTGGGTTTGGCGCATTCCATCTCTCGGGCCTCTGGGGGCCAGGGATGTGGGTTTCCGACCCCTACGGCATTACCGGGCATGTTCAGGCGGTGGCCCCTGCCTGGGGACCAGAGGGGTTCAACCCGTTTAACCCCGGCGGCATTGTGGCGCACCATATTGCGGCGGGCATCGTCGGCATTATTGCCGGTCTGTTCCACCTGACGGTGCGTCCCCCAGAGCGCCTCTACCGCGCCCTGCGTATGGGCAACATTGAGACGGTGCTCTCTAGCAGTATCGCAGCTGTGTTCTTTGCGGCTTTTATCGTTGCAGGAACCATGTGGTACGGCAACGCTGCGACGCCGATCGAGCTGTTTGGTCCGACCCGTTATCAGTGGGATCAAGGTTACTTCCAACAGGAGATGGTTCGTCGCGTCAACCAAGACGTGGCAGCTGGTTCAACGGTAGAAGCAGCTTGGAACAAGATTCCTGAGCGGTTGGCCTTCTACGACTACGTGGGTAACAGTCCGGCAAAGGGCGGTTTGTTCCGAACCGGTGCCATGAACAGTGGCGATGGGATTGCTCAATCTTGGCTGGGCCACCCAGTCTTTACGGACAAGGAAGGTCGCGAGCTATTTGTTCGCCGCCTGCCGAACTTCTTTGAGAACCTGCCGATCGTGCTAACGGACAAAGACGGCATTGTCCGCGCAGACATCCCGTTCCGTCGTGCCGAGTCTCGCTATTCGTTTGAGGAAACTGGCGTAACAGCCACCTTCTACGGTGGTGCGCTGAATGGTCAGACCTTGACCGATCCTTCTGCGGTGAAGCGGGCAGCGCGTCGGGCGCAGTTGGGTGAACCCTTTGAGTTCGACACGGAAACGCTCGAATCCGATGGTGTTTTCCGCACGAGTCCTCGTGGCTGGTTTACCTTTGGTCATGCTTGCTTTGCACTGTTGTTCTTCTTTGGCCACCTCTGGCATGGCTCTCGGACGTTGTTTCGTGATGTCTTTGCCGGTATTGAGGCTGATTTGGGCGAACAGATCGAGTTTGGCGCGTTCCAGAAATTGGGCGATGCCACGACTCGTAAGGCTTAGGCTTGCTTTCAAGGTTCACCTTTGGCTGAGCCACTGAAGATGATGCGAAGATAGGTTCAGAGAGGAAGGAGACCCTTCCTCTCTTTGTTTGAGGTTCGTTTGAGATTTGATTTTTTTTGACTTGTCCACTGCCCAGGTTTGCACCCATCGGAGCTGCTAAACTTGAGGCAACAGTAGAGCGGGATATTCACTGCTATGGAAAGCGTCATTTACATTCTGGTTGTGACGGGTGCGTTGGCGACGATCTTTTTTGCGATCGCCTTCCGCGAGCCCCCCAAGATCGGCAAATAGCGAACTGCTTGATAGGGGAGCACCGTGTTTTGTCTCCCGAAAGCATTTTTTGCCTCGCATTTGCGTCTCATATTCAAACACAAAGCCTCCCAGCTTCGGTTCGGAGGTCTTTGTGTTTGAATACTTTGACCTATGCTGTCTGCAGGGCCAGTGGTCAGAATTCAAGCATTTGGATTGAACGATCTAAATATTAAAAATACTAAAACGCCCCAAATACCGAAACGTTGTCCGATACACAGCTGTGTTTGCCCAGTTGCATTTTTTCGAGGCCTATGCACTGCACCGTCTGCTCTCACACCGATAGCCGGGTTCTAGAATCTCGCTCCGCTGAGTCGGGACGCAGTGTGCGCAGACGCCGGGAGTGCCTGAAGTGCGGCCATCGCTTTACCACCTACGAGCGCATTGAATTTGTCCCGATCACGGTGATCAAACGCAACGGCGATCGCCAATCCTTCGACAGCTCTAAACTCCTCCAAGGGATTGCCCGAGCCTGCGAGAAAACCAGCGTCTCTCCCCAAGAGCAGCAGCGCATCGTCGCCGATGTAGCCGCTGACATCCAGCAGCGAACCCTGAGGGAAATTGCTAGCACCGGAATCGGAGACTTGGTACTGCAAGAGTTGCGGCCTCTAAGCGAAGTCGCTTATGTCCGGTTTGCCTCCGTTTATCGCAAATTCCAGGGCATTCGTGACTTTGTTGAAACCCTTGACCAGTTACGCGAGTCCAGACCTGTCCCCGCAGAAACCACTGCCCCGACTCCCCAGAGCATCACCTCAACCACCGCCGTGGGTTCATGAGGCGCTCAATCGACATAAAGATTGGGGATGATACTTTGAGTTTCATCCAGTTTTCGTTATGATGGAAAATCTGGAATAAAACTCATCGTGAGGTAGTTCATCTGTGCCGCGAGGCTGGCCGTCGCGCTTGTGCAGAATGTCTAACCTCGTTCTCGATGCAAATTTTGTACAGCTTAGACACGGAGACTCCCCAGGAAACCCTTAGCATGGCCAATCAGGAAACCGCCACCGCGGACATCGGTTTTACTCTCGACGATTTCGCAGCCCTACTCGACAAGTACGATTACCACTTTAACCCCGGCGATATCGTCGCCGGTACAGTGTTTAGCCTAGAACCTCGCGGTGCGCTCATCGACATTGGTGCGAAAACAGCGGCTTATATCCCCATCCAGGAAATGTCCATTAACCGAGTGGATGCTCCGGATGAGGTCTTGCAATCCAACGAAACCCGCGAATTTTTCATTCTCACCGACGAAAATGAAGACGGTCAACTGACACTCTCCATTCGCCGAATTGAATACATGCGTGCCTGGGAACGGGTTCGTCAGCTCCAGACCGAGGATGCCACCGTTCGTTCTGCGGTATTTGCACCAACCGAGGTGGAGCCTTGGTGCGCATCGAAGGGTTGCGCGGTTTCATTCCCGGCTCCCACATCAGCACCCGCAAGCCGAAGGAAGACCTGGTTGCAGAAGAGTTGCCGCTCAAGTTTCTGGAAGTGGACGAAGATCGCAACCGTTTGGTCTTGAGCCATCGGCGGGCCTTGGTCGAGCGCAAGATGAACCGCCTGGAAGTGGGCGAAGTTGTCATTGGTACAGTGCGTGGGATTAAGCCCTACGGTGCCTTCATCGACATCGGCGGCGTCAGTGGCCTGCTGCACATCTCCGAGATTTCCCACGATCACATCGAAACGCCCCACAATGTTTTCAATGTGAACGATGAAGTCAAGGTGATGATCATTGACTTGGATGCCGAGCGGGGGCGTATCTCGCTTTCAACCAAGCAGCTTGAGCCGGAACCCGGTGATATGGTCAAGAATCCTCAGGTTGTCTATGACAAGGCTGAAGAAATGGCTGAGAAATATCGTGAGCAATTGCGCATGAAGGCCGAGGGGATTGATCCCAATAGTATTCAGCCTGCTGAGGGCTATGACGTAGAGCCGGATCAAGAGCTGGATGAGCAGGCAGCTGAACTGTCCGATGATTCGAATGGTGATGATTCGAATGGTGATGATTCGGAAGAGTAAATCGGATCGGATTTCTGGTTTAAAGTGCCGGGTTTGAGAATGACCCTTTGCTCCCGTCCTTGGCCTCATCTGAGACCAAGGATTTTTGTTTGTAAAACTGTTGGTTGAACCCGATAAAGTTTTTGACCAGGCAAGTTCAATTGGGAATTTGCCTCAAAGATAAAGGAAAACATTCATGGCGACCCTTCGTTGCGGCCCCCGTCTCTATTCCAATATTGAGGCGGTTTTGTTTGATAAAGACGGTACGTTGGCAGACTCAGCACCTTATCTGATTCAGTTGGGTCAGCATCGTGCCCAGGCGCTGGAGGCTCAAGCTCCCGGTGTGGAGAGCAGTTTGCTGCGGGCGTTTGGCTTGCAGGGCGGGCAACTTAATCCGGCGGGTTTGTTGGCGGTCGCTTCTCGGGCGCAAACTCAGACGGCAGCGGCGGCCTTGGTGGCGGCAATGGGGTATGACTGGCATGGGGCGATCGCGATCGCCCAAGCTGCCTTCGAAGCCGCCGACACCCAGATGCCACGCAAGGCTGAATCGACCACGCTGTTTCCTGAGGCTCGACCTTTGCTGGCGCAATTAGCCCAGGCTCAGGTCAAGGTCGGGGTAATTTCTGCGGACGTGACTGCAAATATTGACGATTTTCTGGGTCACCATGGGCTGACGGAGCAGGTCGCGCTGGTTTGGGGCAATGACTGTCATCCGGCCAAACCGGATCCGCTGGCGTATGTCGCGGTCTGCGAAATGCTGGGGGTTGCTCCGGCTCAGACGCTGATGTTAGGGGATGCGGCGGGGGATTTGAGTATGGCGACGGGGGCGGGGGCGGCGGGGGCGATCGGGGTGTTGTGGGGATGGGAGGGGTTGGGGGCGATCGCCGGAGCTGACCTCTTGCTTCACTATTGGCATGAGCTGGAGGTTGTTTAAGCGTAACCGTTCTTGAGATTGTTAACAAAGCCAGCAAGACGCAGTCACTTCTAGCCATTTGAGCATTTTGGCTTAGTTGCCGATTCGGAAATTCTCCCTTGCTGCAAGTCTTGAAGTACGGCCCAAAACAGCCAAATTGAGATGGCTAAACCAATTGTGAAACTGATTGCCAGATCTAGCGGTTTGAAGAGGTTTTGGTCATAGGCAATCCCATAAACCCAAATGCTGAGCGGCAACATTAAAAATAATCCCGTCCAACTGCCTGGTCTGATTTGTCCCATTTTCCAACTCAATCCCAGATGGTCGAGCAATGGATGCGTTACCCCCACCGCAGGTAGAATGCCACTGACGATCGGCAAGTGCCAGCCGATCGCTGCGAGGACAATCGCAAAGATAAAGATTGGGACATTGTCTAAAAACAGTGCCCGATTGAAGACAACCGCTTGCCAATCGGGTTTGCGCTGTTCATAGTCTGGTAGCCAAGCTTCGGCGATCGTATGCAGGATCAGGGCGATCGCCACCAGCCATATTGCTAAGTCTTTTAATGCCAAGTCTTTTAATGCCATGATCCTCTACGCTCCTAACATCTTACCCAGTTGCTAATAGCCGTTCTAGCCCGTCCAAGACCATATTTAACCCAAACTCAAACTCATGTAACCCATCGTATCGTCGCTCCATCACCTCGATCGTTAACCAATGCATATTCGGATATAGCTCCGCCGGAATCAACCCCTCCCCCATCTTGGCCGCCTCCGCATAATCCTCCGGCTCAAACGGAAACTTCAACTCCTGCATCGTAAACCCATAAATGTGACTATCTATCGCATTCCAAGCATGGTCCGCCATCACCAACGAAAATCCTCCTGCGTGTAAACAGCCCAGGGTCGCATCGATATACCGCAACATCATTGGCCCTACATTCACTCGCGACATTAAGGCGATCGCCGCCCAAGGATGCCGCAATAGGACCTCATGGGCCACGATCGCCCGCCGCCGCATTTCCCCCTGCCAAGCCTTACCGACCTCCGGCACCGCCATTTTCTCTACCACCAACTCCACCATCCCATCAATCAAATCCTCCTTATTGGCCACGTGGTTGTACAGCGACATCGCCTGCACGCCCAAGCCCTGGGCCACCTTGCGCATCGACAACCCCTCCAATCCCTCCCGATCGGCCAGATCCAACGCCGATCGCAAAATCCGCGTCCGACTCAACGCCAATGACTGAATATCCTGCCGCTTTGCCATTTGTGCTTGCCTCAACCCCATCGCCGTTATCTTGACAAACTTACAGCGTAAGCTAAACTTACAGTGTAAGTCTATGCTCTTCAAAGGCGACCCCATGAAAGCGATCGTGCAAACGGTTTATGGCTCACCGGATGTGCTGCAATTGGCTGAGGTCAGCCTGCCCAGGGTTCCTGACAATGGCGTACTGGTCAAAGTCCACGCCACCTCCGTCAATGCCGGTGACTGGTACCTGATGCGCGGCAGTCCCTTTTTTGTGCGCCTGATGTTTGGGGGATTACGCAAACCCAAGATTCCAACGTTGGGCATGGATGTGGCCGGTACCGTGGCAGCTGTTGGCCGATCGGTGACACAATTTAAGCCCGGTGATGCGGTCTTTGGAGATACCTCCGAAGCGGGGTTTGGCGGGTTTGCCGAATATGTTTGCGCCCCAGAATCTACCTTTGTCCATAAGCCCAATCAGATTTCCTTTGCAGCGGCTGGCACTGTTCCCGTTGCGGCTGTAACGGCACTCCAAGGACTGCGCGACTGTGGCCATATTCAACCGGGTCAAACGGTTTTAATCAATGGTGCATCTAGCGGGGTTGGCACCTTTGCAGTTCAGCTTGCCAAGGCCTTTGGTGCGGAGGTTCATGCCCTATGTAGCACCGAAAAAATGCCGATCGTCCGTCAACTCGGTGCGGATCAAGTCATCGATTATAGGCAAACCGATATTACCCAAACGTCAGTTCAATACGATTTGATTTTTGATGCCGCTGCCTATCGATCGGTTTTCCACTACTTTTCTATTTTGAAACCCCAGGGCACCTATGTTTTAGTGGGTGGATCGATCGGGCGATTGCTCCGATTGATGCTGTTTGGTGGTTTGATTTCACGCCTACGCCCCCAAACGATAAAGGTCTTGTCCGTCAAACCGAATCAAGCGGATTTATTGGTTCTCTGTGACCTTCTGGCAGCGGGAAAGATTAAACCAGCGATCGATCGCACCTACTCACTCAGCGAAGTTCCGATCGCCATTCGCGAACTTGAACAACGTCAGGTAACTGGGAAAATTGCGATCGTAATTTAACCAGATCGTGATTTTCAAGAATTTAATTGAAGTTGATGTCTTGAATGTTGGTTTCTGGAAGATTATCTTACTAGCCTAACGATTCGCAATGTTCTCGATTGCGCTAAGCGATTCATCACACCAAGCCACCCAATCCTCTTGATAGCGAATTGCTCGTCGGATAATTAGATGCATATAGAGATCTTTTAGCTCTAAAGATGCGGCATGGTTGGCAAAATGTTCATCCATTTTTCTCGCCTGTTGCGCCATGTCCGCATGGAGCTTTCGTCGTCGCGTAATTTCGTGAATGATGATCGTCGGTGATACAAGATGCCCAGCCAATCCCATCACACCCAAATCTTCCCGAATGGCCGTCGGTTCCGTCGGTTGGGTTAACCAATCCGTGAGCTCTTGCTGCCCCTGTGACGTGATGGAATAGATTTTCTTATCTAACCGACCGGACTGGGGAATCGCCTGATAGGTGACGTGACCTTGCTGCTCCAGCTTGGTCAGTTCGCTGTAGATCTGCTGCTGACTGGCTTTCCAAAAACATCCCCCAAATCCCTCCGCAAATTCCTTCGCGATTTCATAGCCACTGAGGGGAGTCCGCGACAAAAAAGCCAGGATTGTATGCTTGAGCGCCATAGACGGACATGTTAACGGATGGGGACAAAATTTGCTTGACGGAGGTGAGACCTTGAGTTTACCTTAATCCTTGTACTCAAAAAATTGAATACAAATAGTAGTATTCAATAAAAGGAATAGTATGCGTAGTCAGCGGCAACAGCAGCTACTGAGCCAGTATGGGGCTTGGGCGATCGTCACCGGCGCGTCCTCCGGCATTGGCCGTGCGATGGCGTTGCAGTTGGCTGAGGCGGGGTTGCATCTCGTTTTGGTCGCCCGGAGCCAAGCGGTATTAGAAGCCATGGCTGAGGACTATCGCGATCGCCATGGGATTCAGGTACGGGTGCTGGCCCTAGATTTATCACAGGCGGCGACTGTTGCCACGGTGGTGGCGCAGACCCAGGATTTGGCGGTTGGATTGTTGATTGCGGCGGCTGGATTTGGTACCTCGGGGGCTTGGCTCAAGTCCCAGATCCCTCAAGAATTGGACATGCTACAGGTTAATTGCCGATCGCTGCTGGAATTGACCTGGCACTTCTCCCAGCGATTTGCCCAACAGCGGCGCGGTGGGATTGTGCTCCTCAGTTCGATCGTCGCGTTTCAGGGAGTCCCCTATAGCGCCCATTACGCCGCGACTAAGGCCTATGTTCATTCCTTCGCCGAAGCCTTGGCCGTGGAACTCGCCCCCCTAGGTGTTGATGTGCTAGCAGCAGCTCCAGGCCCAACGGCTACTGGCTTTGCCGATCGGGCCAGGCTGACCATGGGACAGACCTTAGATGTTGTCACCGTGGCGCAGAGCATTCTCAAGGCACTGGGGCGTCGGTCAACGGTGCTGCCGGGGTGGTTATCAAAGCTGCTTGCCTATGCGCTATGGCCGTTGCCACGCTGGGCCAAGGTGCAGGTGATGGGCCGAGTAATGCAAGGGATGACCCAAAATTGAAGCCTCAAATTCTAGGAGCACCATGACTCAACCACAGGACCATCCAACGATTCAATGGTGGCGCACTCGATCGGCCATGCCGCCAGCCATGGCGGTGGCGATTCCCTTAAATGCGGAGTCACTCCGCGAACTCTGTTTGGCAGCAGGGGCCGATGATGTTGGATTTGTCGAAATCGATCGACCTGAGCTTGCCGATCAGCGAGCGGATATTCTCGCCGCATTTCCTAAAACAAAAACCTTAATTAGTTTTGTTTGCCGCATGAATCAGGAAAATGTGCGGACACCCCTTCGATCGATCGCCAATACGGAATTTCATGCCAGTGGTGAAGAGATCAATCACGTTGGCCGTGCCATTGTGGAACGACTGACGGCCATCGGTATCCGGGCGTTGAATCCCTCGGTGGCATTTCCCCAGGAGATGGATCGTTTTCCGGGCAAAATCTGGATTGTCTCCTATAAGCCTGTCGCTGTTGCTGCTGGTTTGGGCCATATCGGACTACATCGCAATGTGATTCATCCCAAGTTTGGTAACTTTATCTCCTTGGGCGCTGTGTTGATCGAGACAGCCGTTTCTGCCTACGACCAGCCGATTGACTACAATCCTTGTATTGACTGTAAGCTTTGTGTTGTGGCTTGTCCAGTCGGGGCGATCGGCATGGATGGTCACTTTAATTTTTCAGCTTGCTATACCCATAATTATCGCGAGTTAATGGGTGGATTTACCGATTGGGCCGAGACGATCGCCGACAGTAAAAATGCCCGTGCCTATCGCGAAATTTAGCGATGCTGAATCAGCTTCGCTATGGCAAAGTCTATCCTTAAAGCGAACTATAAGGCCGCCTATTGCATTGCCGCCTGTCCGGCAGGAGAGGATGTGATTGGGGCATTTCTGCACGATCGTCCAGGGTTTGTTCGGGACGTTGTTAAACCATTGCAGGACAAGGTAGAAATGCTTTATGTTGTGCCCGGTTCAGATGCCGAAACCTACGCGGCTAAACGCTTTCCACATAAAACTGTCAAGCGCGTTAGCAGTGCGATTCGCCCCCAATCGATCGCTGGATTTTTGTTTGGCTTACCGTTGCTATTCCAACGCAACCAGTCCCAGGGTTTGAATGCAACCTATCACTTTACCTTTACAGGATTAGAACCCTGCTTAGCTACGGTTGTAATTCAATCCAAGACGCTACAGGTACAGCAAGGCCATGTGGGGCAAGCCGATCTGCTGGTCACAGCCGACAGTCATACCTGGTTGGGGCTTCTCCGGCAGGAGCAGCCTATCTTTTGGGCCTTACTCCGACGCAAAATCCGAATCAAAGGTTCGCTGAAACTACTTCAGGCATTTGGGCGATGTTTCCCAGCTTAATTCGCTGACATCGCGATACATGTCACAATGTTATAACCATGCTATATGTGCCACAATTGAATATATGAATTCTGATATCGTAGCCCAAGTTCGAGCCTGTGAAACCCGCCTTTATGCCGCCATGTTGGCCTCTAATGTGGCCGAATTGGATGCGCTGATTGCTGATGATTTGCTGTTTGTCGGGCCATCGGGGGACTTAGCGACCAAAGCGATGGATTTGGAGCTGCATCGTACGGGTGTCACACAGTTTCATGAGTTAGTACCCCAGGATTTAGACATTCGGATTTGGAGTGAGCAAGGGGCGATCGCAGTGGTCAAAATCTTCCTCCGTGGTACCTATTTGGGCAATGACTTTGCGGGTGATTTCCGCTATCTACGAGTTTGGCGGAAGGGTGAAATGGGTTGGCAAGTCGTCGGGGGCAGTGTTAGTACGATCGCGTGAATCACTAACCCTAAAGACATTGCCTAAAGACTGACCAATTGGGCGATCGCTCATCAAACCAAGTTAGCTAACCCGTCTCATGGTGAATCCCGGCGCGTAAGGTGAGATATTGGCAGCGCAGTTCCATCGATAGCGTTTCAGGTTGGGCAAAAACTGCTGGGCGATCGCTCATCAGTGGCCAGTGAGAATTCCTAAGTTTTTGCTCCTCTACCCCGCCAAACTCTTCAGAACCCAGCCGATGACAATTCCGAGACCGACGAACCGGATCATTTGCCAAAAAACTTCGCGAAAGCTATCCCAAGAAAACAGCTGACTTTCGATCGCCACCTCAATCTGCTCCAGCTGCTGCTGAATGTCTTTTAGCTCAGCCTGAATCGCCGCAGCCTCCGTTCCTCCTCCAGCGTTGGCCCCAGACGATCCTTCGGCGCTGGGCGATGCCCAGCGCCCCAGCTGAGCGGCCTCCTCCCGCAGTTCCTCCTGCATCCGCAAATCGCGCCGCACTTGGCTGTAGCGGTCTTTCAGCACTTCAAACTGCTGTTGCACCTTCGCCAACCCCGCCTCGACCTCAGCCCAATCCTCAGGCTGAGTGGCAGAATGGGCATCGCGGGATTCGCCACTAGACCGGGGCATAGGTCAAAATAGAAACAGAACCTCCCGAATGTAGCAAGGAATCCGCATTGATGATGACCCCGCACCCGACCCCCAACCCAGTGGATACCGTCACGGGACTCAAGAGCCCGCTGCAAGAGCAAGTGGAGCATCTGAGTACCGAGGAACTGGCCCAGGCTCTGGCCGAACGGCTGACCCTTACTGAAGGCAACTGGCACAAGCAGAAGGCCAACCGCAGTATCCGCGCCAAAGAACAAGTCAGTGTGGCCTTGGTCTTTCTGCTGCGAGGTCAGCCCCAAGAGGCCCTGCCTCGGCTCCAGCAGGCGGTGGGCTGGCTCGATCGCTCAATTTCTGCGCTGCCTTGCCCGAGCCATGGCGATCGCATCCCACAGCGATGACTCAAAATGACAACACCCAGTAACGACGTAGGGTAGCTGCGGGTCATTCGCAACATCCTGCCCTCATCCCCGGCTCCCCCTCTCCCTGGGGAGCCGGGTTCAAAGTCCCTCTCCCATAAGGAGAGGGATTGAAGGTGAGGGAAATCATTGAGCCACAACGCCCTAATCTGTGCCAGCGGCATCGTCAGTTTATCAACAATAATTGTCAACAATAATTTTTCATCAACAATTTTCTCGTCAACAATTTAGACACATTCGTCAATCATTCAGCCAGCTTATCTAAACAATTCAGCCACTTTGTCTAGATCTGTTGACAAAGCTATTATCATATCCTTCTGACATTAGGGTATTTCTGTCATGGCTAAAATCTACGAGTTACATCCTCAGAACCCCCAATCTCGTACGATTGAGCAAGTTGTCAAGCAATTGCGAAATGGAGCAGTAATGCTCTACCCGACGGATACCGTATATGCGATCGGATGTGATTTGAACTCAAAGTCAGCGATTCAGAAAGTTCGAGAAATTAAGCAACTCTCCAATGAAAAGCCGCTAACATTCCTGTGCCCTTCGCTATCTAACATTGCCGACTACGCCGTGGTTCATGATTTTGCTTATAAGGCGATGCGTCGTTTGATCCCTGGGCCTTATACCTTTATCTTGCCTGCGACCAAGTTGGTGCCTAAGCTGGTCATGAGTCCAAAGCGGAAAACCACCGGCATTCGTGTGCCAGATCAAGCTGTTTGTCAGACCCTGCTTGAGACCCTCGGTAATCCTCTTATTTCTACCTCTGCAAACGTGGCTGACGAAGAGGATGATACAGAAGTTTTTCTATCTCGTTATGAGTTATTTGATGCTCTAGAAAATCAGGTTGATCTGATTCTGGATCAAGGTGAAGATTGTCAGGCCAGAACCTCAACTATGATTGACATGACTGGTTCTGAGCCCCTGATTTTACGCCAAGGATTGGGCTATGAGGCCGTCGCAATGTTCGAGCTTGCAGAGTCGATCGATTAAGCTGATTTCTCCTCCAGGGTTGTTTCATGTTGCCTAGAGACGCGATTAGGTTTTCTTGCGATCGCCCACAAACCCTATCTATCAAGCCTTGACCGTAGAGTTTGGAATCGTTTCTAAACGCCCTGTAGCCCTGCTTAAGCGCTTCATCTTCCAGCGCACCCTGTCGGGTTCATTCCGCGTTCAGAACGGACTTCAAACACCATGTCCAAAAATCCTCAATTGCAATTTTTCCAGGCCGCCTTCGTGATTCTGGCACTGGCCTGCCTCCTCCTTTCACCCCAAGCATCGAGCAGCACCAAGGTTCTCATTCCCGCTGCCAGTCGCACCTGTCCCGAGGATCTGCGGGTCGTCCAACTGGAGGCCAACGCCGTTCTCAACCTGCGCGCCAAACCCAATGGTGAAATTCTCAATCAGCTCGCCCCCGGCCAGGTGGTCTTTGTCGATCGCTACGATCGCACCAGCACCTGGGCCAAAATCGTCCTCAGCGACAGCACCGGTGCCCGCCGAGAAAACCGTCGAGGCTGGGTTCTGAATCAGTATCTCGTCAACGGCACAGGCTGCCCCAACAGCCTCGGCTGACCAGACTCACCCCCTACCTAATTTCGACAAAATTTCGACAAAATTCTGACAAAATCGATGCCCCGCCACCGTCCTTCGCTATCATCAGGGATGCCAG
Organism: Synechococcales cyanobacterium CRU_2_2; assembly: GCA_012034805.1. Lineage (GTDB taxonomy): Bacteria > Cyanobacteriota > Cyanobacteriia > PCC-9006 > JAAUQQ01 > JAAUOP01. The sequence continues at coordinate 55,871 of JAAUOP010000008.1, forward strand.
ACTTCAGGAGCCTCGAACCGTTTATACTCCGCCCCTTGCCCGTCTTATCGAGCACCTACAACGTTTACCCGGCATTGGGCCTAAATCTGCCCAGCGGCTAGCGCTCCATATTTTAAATCGCCCAGAGGCTGAAATCGAGGCCCTAGCCCAGTCTCTGGTGGACGCCAAAAAACAGGTGGGGCAATGCTCTGTTTGTTTTCATCTGTCAGCAGAACCCGTTTGCAATATTTGTCGGGCTCCTAACCGGGACAATCAGACCATTTGCGTTGTGGCTGACTCCCGTGACGTCATTGCTCTCGAAAAAACCCGCGAGTATCGCGGCAAGTATCATGTGCTGGGTGGCTTAATTTCTCCGATGGACGGCATCGGCCCAGAACAGCTCACGATTCAACCGCTGGTGCGGCGGGTGAGCCAGCAGGGCACCGGAGAAGTTATCTTGGCGATCAGCCCCAGTGTCGAGGGCGAGACAACAACGCTCTATCTGGGACATTTGCTCAAGCCGTTTACCAAGGTGACCCGGATTGCCTTTGGGTTGCCCATGGGGGGCGACCTCGAATATGCAGACGAAGTCACCCTGGCCCGAGCCCTCGAAGGTCGGCGAGAGTTTTAGGCGAGCTTTTGGCGGACAAAGGCGACCACTTGACCCAACTGCTTTTTGAGCGCTGCCACTTCGGTTTCGAGGGTTTCGATGCGAGCCTTGAGCGCGGCGACCTCTTCGGTGCCTGCACCGCTGGTGGCAGTGGGCGTGGCGGCGATCGCCGCCGTCTGAGGCCGCTTGCGAGCCTTCATCATGGCTGACTTAATCGCCAGGATCAGCTCTTCTTTCTCGAAAGGTTTTTCAATGAACTCAAAATATTCAAAGGGTTCTGGCAGTTTCTCGGTCACCTCTTCCTTGCGACCGGACATCACCACCAGCGGAATCGCCTGGAGCGAGCTATCCGCTTGAATATTCTGAAAGACTTCCCAACCGTTCATCTTGGGGAGCAAAAAGTCCAGCATGATCAAGGTTGGACGCTCTTCGCGAATCAGACGTAGACCTTCTAGACCATCTTTCGCTTCTAAAATTTCAAAGTTCCCTGTCGGGAGCATATCCTGCACCCGCATCCGAATGACCTTGCTGTCATCAATGACCAGAATCTTGTGAGATGCCACGGCTACTTCCTACTTCCTTTATGAGCTGTTTGTGAATGTCTGGCCATTTTGCAGCAGCCCCAAACCAAGGTCAAACATTGGGTTAGCACTGGGGCGCAATCCGCAGGGATGGGGCTTTCCTCGCTTTGCAGCGGCTTCAGAAAACGGCGGTGCACAGGGCTCTGCCGCTACGATAGCATAGCAATCTTGAGGAGACTATTGTGGCTCAGACTAACGTTCGTTCGGGGAATTTCCATGCTAGAAACGCCCGCTCAATGTAGAAGACCCCTCGACCGAATGGCTCCTGACTAGGGCATGAGGCTAGGGTGCGAGATTGGCTTGGCCAAGCTCTGAAGGAGCGCTATCCATTGTTCCCAGAAGATTTCCAGAAGTTGACTTGGCACCACGGGCTAGCCACGGATCCGAGATAATCTCTGGCTGACACATCGGCGGATGCGTCCCCTACAGTATTCCCTCTCCCAGGGAAATTGACATCGCGATCGGCTTGGGGATTTTGTCGAAGATCGGTCTCGTCTCTCCGTCATTCTCTGCGGCTGTGCCCCCATCTTGTTTAATTGGCTTGCATCTTTCAGATCCGGCTTTACGCTTTAAATCTGGCCTTGAGCAGCCAGATTTTCGGTTCATTTCTCTCATTTTGCGTTGAGCATCGCCCATGTCTGGTTCCCACGCGTCCGGTTCGCAAATGTCCGATTCCCAAATGTCCGGTTCCCAAGCATTACCAGAGGCGCTGCCTCCCTGGCTCAAACGCCCCATTGGCAAAGCCAGTGAACTGTCCCAGGTGCAGCAAATTATTAAACAGCGCCAAATCCACACGATTTGCGAAGAGGGCCGCTGTCCGAATCGGGGCGAGTGCTACGCCCAGGGCACAGCGACGTTTCTGCTCATGGGGCCGATTTGCACCCGCGCCTGCGGCTTTTGTCAGGTGGACAAGGGCCATGCCCCCATGCCTTTGGATCCCCAGGAACCCGAGAAGGTGGCGGAGTCGGTGGCGCTGCTGGGGTTGCGCTATGTGGTGCTGACGTCGGTTACTCGTGATGACTTGGCGGATCAAGGGGCGGGTTGGTTTGCGCAGACGATGTTGGCCATTCGTCGCCGTTGCCCGGATACCCAAATTGAGGTGTTGACGCCAGACTTTTGGGGCGGAGAGCAGGATGCAAGCAAGGCAAAGACGGTTCAGGCCGATCGCATCGCCACCGTTGTGGCCGCAGCGCCCGCCTGCTACAACCACAATCTCGAAACCGTGCGTCGTCTCCAGGGTCGGGTACGCCGGGGGGCAAAATACGAGCGATCGCGCCAAGTTCTCACCACCGTCAAACAGCTCAATCCCGATATTCCCACCAAATCCGGCCTCATGCTGGGCCACGGCGAAACCTCTGAGGAGATTCTCGAAACATTGCGGGATCTTCGCCAGTCGGGCTGCGATCGCCTCACCCTGGGTCAATACATGCGACCATCCCTCGAACATCTCCCTGTCGTGAAATATTGGACCCCCGAAGAATTTGATCAGTGGGGGGCGATCGCCCGTGAACTAGGCTTTCGCCACGTGCGCTCTGGCCCCCTCGTGCGCAGTTCTTACCACGCGGGAGAGTCCGCGTGATGGGTGAGTTCCCCGATTTTGAGGCGATTTCACCCCCCCTGGGCGAAACCCTCCTCGGGGTTCCTCCCCCCAGTGACCTGGGCCTTTGGCGGGGGTGGCCTCTCCCTCCCCATGAAGCAGGGGTAAAACCCCCTAGAAATTACTGAAAAAATTAATAGGGCAAACTTGCGTGCTCCTCCGGTGGTGGTTGCCCCAGGTCGGGCAAATATGGCCGGTCACTTCGGGGATGTTGCGGACAAAATGAGTGGAGTTGGAGCGATTTCTTTTATTTTGAAAAAAATAAAAACAGAAGGCCTATGAAGGTATCACGAAAATAAGTGCTTTAACGGATTAGTTCCGAGAGCGGAAAGACTTATAAATACAGACATGGCCCCCCAGAGGGGCTGACACCTTCAGGGGATGCGCAAGCGGGCTCCCACCCCTTCGAGCGCTCTGCGGTATGAAACCGGTTTTTCTGCCGAGTTCTATCCGACACCTTTGTGGGTCTCATAACAATCCCCCTTGTGCCATGGTGTTTTACACCCGAGGAAATCAATATGGAAGTTGCAGTTGCTGCGATCGCGCTGATTACGCTGTTTTGCGGAAAAGCCGTCTGTTTAGAAAATTCTTCATCTCGGCCCGGCATGCAAAAAAACCGAGACTTAGATGAAATGCGCGAGTATATGGAATATGTGCTTCTGGAGGAGCAGCTCTCCCAAGCGACCCTGGGCAAACGCAGAAGATAGGCCAAGGTCGGGGCTGTGCGTCGTTTGTGTAAGAGGTTTATTACAATTCGAACCAGTTGTGATCGCTTTTCGACCGTTAATTTATTGAACCGTTTATTACCTGAGGTGATGTCTTAACGAATCCAATTTTTATCTCTTGAAACAATGGCTTTTAGGCTGGGGAGAGGTTCCCAGTAGACGAGCTGGGGAGAGGTCCTCAGCTTTTTTCTTGTCTGCGTCTGGCTCATGACTGGCCCATGACTGGTCAATTACTGTCGTCCGAGAAATTGTTGTTTTGTATTGATTGTTGTCTCAGCGACTGGAGCGGCTACGTAAAATCCCTCGGTATTTTGCCAGCACCCCAGCGAGTTTTGACAAAAATTCCGGAATTTCCGCACAATCTCAGAAATTTTACCTAGATGATCTCAAACAGAGGCCTAGGTTCATGGGTATTGCAATTCCAGCGATGATTTTGATTATTCTGATTTGCACCAATGGAGTCTTGGGGGATTCGAAGGATTAGATCACAATTTCATCGATCTGAGCCCAGTCCACCGCCAGCCAATTCGAAGCCAGCGTCACTGCAAAGGCATTTGCACCGCGCCCGCAGCGTTCGGCAAAAGGACAGCGATCGCACAGCCCCGAGCCACTTCCACCTGAGGAAGTGGCTGCCCGTTCTGGTAGTGGGTTCGCCACCGATCTAGGCGATCGAGGGTTTGCAGTAGCGTGTTGTGAATTTGCTGGTGCTGGGTTGGGCCATAGGGGATGTGCAAGGACTGGGCTTTTTCCTGGACAAACCAGTAGGTCATGGAGATTTGCTCGGGCCTGTATTCGCTGGTCTCGGCGAGGGCATAACAATAAAGGCGAGTTTGCCAGTGCTCCGCGAGCCAGCGGTCGTTTTGTGGGCGGGGATAGGTTTTCCAGTCGATGATTTGGGCGCGATCTGGCTCCGTCAGCAGTAGGTCGTACACCACGCTAAAGCTGTGGCCTCCCAGGGCGAAGCTCCGGAGGTGCTCGCTAAATCGCTGGGGTTTTGGCTCGGGTGTCTGGGTCGAAAATAAGTCGGGCGCGATCGCCCCAATGGCCTGTACTGATTCTCGAAAGGCCGGATCACCGGCTAGCAGCGTTTCCACGGGCAGCCCCAGCTGTTGTTGCTGCATGAGCAAATGAAAGCGATCGCCCCAGATCAGACCTGCCTGCTGCTCGGGCGAGGGCAACAGTGCACATTGTTCTAACACCATGTACTGGAACTTGCGGGGGCAGGTGTCTAAAAGCGAAAGTTGTCCTTGGGAAAGACGTAGCACAGGCTGTCTCAGTAGTTTCTTTTGCTTGCCAGCGGGTCATCGGACACAATCTGCGATTTTAGTTGCTAGTCTAGAGCAACTTCAGTCTAGAGGAACCGATGGAGATCTTTGCGGTTCTGCTTTCGACTCCGACCCTAAGGAACGAGGATTAGATTAGACCATAATCACCACTTAGCAACCAATTTTCATCCGGCTAATGCCGGTACTGTCCTGCTTCGGAGTGATGTGCTCTGAAACCTAGTAAATTCGTGGATTTTTGCTACGAGATTTTGTTGATCACTCTTTTAAGTGATAGTGCTTCTAAATGGCAGTGCTTCTAAATGGCAGTGCTTCTAAATGGCAGTGCTTCTAAATGGCAGTGCCCCCATCACAACCCCACAGTCCCCATGACCTCCTTCCCCACACCTGACAGCATCGCCCACCTGGCCCAATCCCCCGCCGCCGACCCCGAAGCGATCGCCCTCCTCAGCCAAGCCCAAGACTTCGAGACCGCCTTCGACGCCATTCTCGCCGCCCAATTTCCCGATAACCAGCTCTTCGGCGACCCCAGCAACCCCAAACCCTCCCTCTGGAAACTCTTTCTCAAACGCCTCCAGCAAGAAATCTGCGGCACCGACGACAGCCTGCGCAGCCTCATTCAAGAAACCAAAAAGAACCCCGGCAACGCAACATTAGTAACCGGAATGATCACCGCAATCGTCAACCTCTCAGGATTTCCATTGCCGATCGACTCCGCGATCGCCACCGCGATCGCCCTCTACCTTCTCCACATCAGCATCGACGTCTTCTGCGAATGGTCTACTCCCGTAAGGATTTAGGTCAAGGGGGAGGAATGAGGGTAGCAACTTAAGATGGGACAAAATCCTTTTGAAGATACCTGAAACATTTATGGGCTGGAAGGCTCTCTGGGTAAGGTGTCCCGACTTAAACTCTTACTCTTGGCTGACGTGGGTTAACAACTGCATGACTTCGGGTTCGCTGATACCTAAAAGGGTGCTGATTTGGGTGGGGAGTTGGGGGGATGGGTTGGCTTGGTAAAGGCGAGAGAGATATCTAAATACCATTGCTAGCGAATGATTATCTTGAAATTCCCTGAAGATTGTTAAGGCTTGGAATAGCTGCTGCATAGCCTCTTCAGACTGACCTTCTGCTTTAGCAAGAAGCCCTAATTGCCCATACGTGCTGGCTTGACTGTAGCGATCGCCGAACTCGATTTTGATTTGGAGCGCTTGTTGGTAATCGGTTCTGGCCTGCTCAAACTCGCGCAACTCCTGCGCCACCGTCCCCAACTGGTGGTACGTGCTGGCTTTCGCAATTTGTTTCCACTGATTATCGATATCTCTCAATTCATCAAGTGTCGTGAGAGTTTGAGAATAAGCAACTCTAGCATTCTCATATTTTTGAAGATTCAAATAGCATTCTGACAAACGATCAAATGCCATGACTATCTCTGCCCCAACACTCCCTGATTTAAGAGTTATAGGATAGTTTCTCAACACTTCACAAACTGACTGAGCTAGTGGAAGTCGATTATTCGTATCGTTCTGAACCCTGTGATAAAAATCTAGCTTCAGAAAAATGCCAGGACTCTCCTGCCGCTCTAACGCAATCTGCAATGCATTGTAGAGATTCTCATACTCCAACTTGCAAAACAAAATCCCCATCTGCCGCTGCTGCGGCTCCTTCGATCCCATCAGCTGGTTGTAAGACCCCGCCAAACCCTCATAGTGATTCTTAAACCCCAATCGCAACGCCTGCTGAAATGCCTCATCCTGCGCTGCCAATTTCGTCTTGAGAAAATAGGGAAACACCGGCTGAATTGTCAGTAAGTTCGGATTCTCCGCATCCACTGGTGTCAGCAATCCCCAATCGATCGCCTCCTGCACCGCTCCATCCAAAGCCTCGATCGACAACTCCGCAAACGCAGCCCCCGCCGCCTGCAATTGCTTCACATAATTCTCTAAATCATTGCGATCGATAAACCCACTAAACAAAGCCAAACACAACAAAGCCCCCTGCGCCCCCTCCGACAAATTGCTATGAGAATATTCCACACATTGCACAATGCTCTCCGTCTTACTCCCCACCCGATCGAGACTCACATCCGCCGCATCCAACCCCCGCAGCACCTCCGCCACCGACTGCCGCCCCAATTCGCCAACACCACCTCCATTGCCAACGGATACCCCGCCAACAGCTTCATCAACCGCCCAAACTCTTTATCCTTCAGAATCGCCTCCCGCTTCCCCCCATCCTTCACATGCCGCACCAGCACCTTCTGCGCCAAATCCGATCGCGCCTGCCCACTCCAACCCCCGCAACTCATACACATTCTCCCCAGAGGCCGATCGCAACCAATCCTCCCGCCGCCGCGACCCCAACAGCACCCGCGTCCGCCCACCCGACAACCCCACCAAAAACTCCCGAACCCTTTCCTGCTCCTCAGCATCCAGCGTATTCATAATCGCCAACGCCTGCCCCGTCACCGACTCCAAATTATCCAGCACCAGTAGCCAATCTTGCGATCGCAACACCTGCACCAACTGCCCCATCTGCGCCGGAATTGATAGCGACTGAAACGATCGCAACTCCACCTCACCCAACACATCCCGCGCCACCCCAAACAAAATCTGCGGCAACGTCCAAGCCCGTTGGTCATAGCCAAAATAGCTCACCCCCGCCACAAACCCCGTATTCACCCACCAATCCTGCAAATACCGCAGCAGCGTCGTCTTCCCCGTCCCGCCCATGCCATACAGCATCAAAATATTCCCCTCACGGATCAACCCCTTCTCAATCCGCAAAATCTCCAATCCCGCCCCACAAACCCATACTCCGTCCGGAACTGCTGCCCAAACCGAAACCGCGCCGCCTTCGCCGTAAAATGCGCCTCCACTTCCTCCGGATACATCCGCCGCAACTTCAAATCCACCGCCTGATTGCGATACACCACAGGCAGCAACCAATCCTCCAGCTCCACCCGCTGCCCAAAATAAGCCCCCCGCCCCTTCTTCTCATACAGCTCCCGCCGCGCCAACCGCATCGCCCGATCGAACCCTCTTCCCCCCAGCAGCTCCCGATACAACTCCTCCACCAACAGCTTCGCCGCACTCACCGTCACGCTATAGGCCATCGCCACCACCACCTGCATCCCCGCATCCATCAACCGCGCCCCCAAACTCGTCTCCCGCCCATCAATCGCATTCGGCTCGGTCCCCCCAGAATTGGTGGCTAGGGGGCCTCCAACCTGCTTCCCCGACTGACAAGCATTCAACACACAGGCCAAAATCCCATACTGCTTCAACCGATCGCTCAATTCCTGGGCCGTCACCGCGATCGCCCGCCCCGCCCCATCCCCCTCAAACATCAAAAACGCCTGCACCCCCTCATACGCCTCCATCTCCGGCAACCCATACCCCCGCTGAAACGCCGGAAACGTTTGATCCCCCCGCCGCAACGCCTGCGATCGAAACTGCTCAAACGTCATCAACTCACCATGCATATCAAAATGCACCAATGATAAAACCCCGCCCCCCGCTCATCCAACCGCTTCACAAACGCCTCCCAACTCCCCGGACGCACCAGCTCCACATTCACGGGTAGTTGCGCATTCTCGATCGCCTCCACCAAAGGCCGCGAAATCGTCCGATAGCCCACATCCTGGTCCTCATCAGGCCGCACCGTCACCACCAGCAAATTCAGCACCGTCGAATCCTGCCGCTCCACCCGCGCCAACCCATTCCTCACCCGTCGCCGCCGCACCATCACACAATCCACCGCCAAAGGCCGATCCAGCCCCTCATTCCACAACGCCTCCCAATGCAACCCCTGAAACCCCGGATCCCCCTCAATCACAATCTCCAACCCATCCAAATTCCCCGCCACCGACTCATAGGCACTATACGCCCGCCGATCGCCAAACACCTGCTCAAACAGCGCCATCCCATAATCCTTCACACTCGCCTCCGCCCGCTCCGCCTTCACCCCATCCGTAAACGGCAACCGAATCCACTCCTCAAAATAAAACTCCAACTCCTTCTCCCGCCTATCTCCGCCAAAGGGATCCCTCACCTGGATCGAAAACTCTGCTCCCTCGATCGTCAGGGTCGCGGCAAAGCCAGCGTCAGTCGTAGCTTGTTGCGTTTGGTTTTGTTGGGCTTGGGCGATCGTGATCATTGCCATCGGACTAAACCCTAACCGTCACGAAATTTGTCTCGATTCTTACATCCCCCACCCAAAACCTGATTGACTGACAAAAGTCTAGTCAGGAGTGAATTGAACGGTAACGGACTGAAACTGCAATCGAAAGGACTTGTTGTGATGCTGCCCCCGAGAAGCCATAGCAGGCTCAGGGTCG
>JAAUOP010000211.1 GCA_012034805.1 Synechococcales cyanobacterium CRU_2_2
TCTCTGTGGTGAATCCTTTGGTGCTTGCATTGCGCTTCAGATTGCCCTTCAGTTTTTTGTTGCTGAGGCACCTCTGCGTTCCTCGCCGAAGCTGGGCACCATCCATCGGCTCATCTTGATTAATCCGGCCACCGCCTTTCGGAATCTGCCACTATTGGTGTTGGGAAGTTTTTTGCCGGAGTTTGTGCCCAGTTTCTTCTATCGATTCTCGACCCTGGGGTTTGCAGGCTTGTTGCTGGCGGCGGAGCACGTTGCGGTAGGCGATCGCCAGTCTCTATTGGCGGCCATGCAGAAGCTTTCTCCTCAAACGGTGGCCTGGCGGTTGCAGCTGCTACGCGATCTCGATGTGGCTCGGTTGCCCTTGGAACAGCTAGACATTCCGGTGTTGTTGATGGCGGGGGAGCGCGATCGCCTGCTCCCCTCAGTGGAGGAAATCCAGCGCCTCGCCCAACGCCTGCCCCAGGTTCAAACTCGCTTTTTGCCCAAAAGTGGTCATGCCTGTTTGTTGGAGCAAGCGGTGAACTTGGGCGAGATTTTGCGATCGAGTCCCGGCTTCTTCTGAAGTACTCGCTGGAGTTCCCAGGCGCACCACCAAGCCAGGGCAGCAAAAGCTTACCCCCTTATCTTCTAAGCACCAGCCGTCCTCGACAATCTCCCCTCCTAGCAGCTAGACCCTGGATCCAAAATCACCGAAGATAAACAGCGAAGATCATTTACGCAGGTTCATACCGAACAGTTCTTGCGTTCACCGCCACCTCCCCAAAGCGACAGATCGAGTGACCAATTTGAGTGACCAATTGAGCGACAAACCACCCCACCTATCAAAGGAGATATCAAACCGATGAGTCTTGACCTCGGCACCTTTCCCATCGATCTGAATCAGTACAAATCCATCTCCCTCGACTCCACTGTCAATACCCTGACTGCTGAGCAGCGGGATGCCCTCAAGGCAAATATCCAGCTCTGCCGGGATGCGTTGGTGTTCTTCACCGCAACCGGAGCGGCCCGTGGCGTTGGCGGTCATACCGGTGGTCCCTACGACACCGTGCCCGAGGTGATGATCCTTGATGCCCTGTTCAAAAGTCAGCCCGACAGCTACATCCCCATCTTCTTTGACGAAGCCGGACACCGCGTCGGCACCCAGTATTTGATGGCAACCTTGGCTGGCGATCTGCCCGCTGAGCAGTTGATGCAGTACCGCGCCGCCAACTCCAAGCTGCCCGGCCACCCCGAGCTAGGCCTCACCCCCGGCGTCAAGTTCAGTTCCGGTCGCCTTGGTCACATGTGGCCCTACGTCAACGGCGTCGCCCTGGCCAACCCCGGCAAGATCGCCTTCTGTCTCGGTTCCGATGGCTCCCAGCAGGAGGGCAACGACGCCGAGGCTGCCCGTCTGGCGGTGGCGCAACATATTAATGTCAAGCTGATCATCGACGACAACGATGTGACGATCGCGGGTAACCCCTCCAAATATCTGGGCGGCTACAGCGTCAAGAAAACCCTGGAAGGCCATGGTCTCAAGGTGGTGGAATGCGACGGCGAAGATATTGATGCGCTCTACGCCTGCATCTGCGAAGCGGTGAATACCCCTGGGCCGATCGCCGTGATCGCCAAGCGCCCGATGTGCCCCGGCATCGTCGGTCTGGAAGGCTCCAACCACGGCCACGACGTGATCTCGGTCAAGGCCGCCATCACCTACCTCGAGTCCAAGGGCCATCAGTCCGCCGCCGATATCCTCAAAAATACCGTCGCTCCTAAGAACGAGTACCAGTTCCTTGGCGCATCCGCCAAGTGGGGCTCTAACCGCAACGTCTTCGGCGAAGCGATGGTTGGCGTGCTCAATGGCATGAGCGAAACGGAACGCAAGAACAGCATCCTCGTGGTCGATAGCGATCTGGAAGGCTCCTGCGGCCTCAGCCAAATCCGCACGGCCTGCCCAGAAATCTTCATCAGCGGCGGTATTCAGGAGCGCGGTAACCTTTCCGCCGCTGCTGGTTTCGGGATGGAACCGGGCAAGCAAGGTGTGTTTGCTACCTTCAGTGCTTTTTGGAAATGTGCATTTCCGAAATCACCATGGCACGGTTGAACAAGTCCAACTTGCTCTGCCACTTCTCCCACGCCGGAATTGACGATATGGCGGACAATACCTGCCACTTCGGTATCAACAATATGTTTGCCGACAATGGCCTGGATGATGGTTACCCGACCCATCTGTTCTTCCCCGCCGATGCCAATCAAATGACGGCCTGTGTCAAGGCTGTGTTCAGCAACCCCGGCCTGCGCTTTATCTTCTCGACCCGATCGAAAGTGCCAATGGTGTTGGATGAGAGCGGCAACGATTTGTTTGGGGGTGACTATGTGTTTGTCCCAGGCAAGGACGATGTGGTTCGTGAAGGGACTGCGGGCTATATTGTCGCCTTTGGCGATGCGGTTTATCGCGCCTTGGATGCCGTTGAGCGTCTGAAGCAGGAAGGCATTAACGTTGGCCTGATCAACAAGGGTACGCTGAATGTAGTAGATGAGGTCGTGATGGCCAAGATTGGTGCTTCGCCCTTTGTGATTACCGTTGAGCCCTTCAACAAGCGTACGGGATTGGGTAGTCGCTTTGGTACCTGGTTGCTGGAGCGGGGCCTAACACCGAAGTTTGCAACCTTGGCGACCCATGAGGAAGGCTGTGGCGGTCTCTGGGAGCAGTATCCTCACCAGGGGATTGACCCAGTTGGCATCATGAATAAGGTGAAGCAGTTGGTGGGTTAGATCGCTGCCTAGTGATTAGTTGGAGGCAGGCTGCCGATCGGTAGCCTGCCTTTTTTGATTGAGGCCATATAATGTTGGTATTCTGATTCGTTTGGAATAAATCTGAATTTATCTTGTTGTTTTGAACATTCTCACCTATTCGCGATGACTCTTTGCATTTCATATCAATACAAAGACCTTGATAATAGTACTCCGACAGCCTTCTGCTATTCTGATTCTTTAATAACAACATTAGGAGCTAATAATCATCAAGTTAATGCGGCCACATTTTTGCCGTCAAATGTACAAATCAAGCACCAATTGGAATGGTTAGCTGGAAATCCATCCGGCTTATTTGAATCGTCCAGCCCTGATCATTCGATGGTTGTAACGCCATCCAAAAATTACCCGAGGTTCGTTTGAAAAAGTTCAACTTCTAATATCAGCCACCCTCATTTTTGTTGCCCTTGGCCGCAATCATCAATCTCACCCGTTCCACCACTTCTGGCGTTAATTCCGGCTCCGGTTCTACCACATCTCGACTGACCAGGGATGATTCGATCGCCCCCGAACTCCCCTGTTTCAACTGCCGAATCAACACTTGAAAATCCTCTTCCTGCTGCTGCGGACTCTCGGCAGCTGGCACAACCACATAGCCCGCCGTCTGTCGTGTCAACGCATAGACAATGTATTGATTCAGCGACACACCTTCGCGTTCAGCCAAGCCAGTCAGTTGCTGATGCAACGTCTCCGGCAAACGTAGGGTTAAACGACTCATTTATGGATACCCTCCAGCAGCTAATTCAAGAACAAGTTGAACGGCGTCAATGATCAGACTGGCCGCACCACCTTGTTTGGTCAGACCTTCCATCAACACATTGGTATCAACGACAACTTTTATTGGTTGACTCATTGTCATGACACCACATTAGCACCGTTGGCAGTGTCGCGACAATGAGCAGTCTGCCTTAAGTTTTTGGCGACAGGCGTATCTGAATTATCCAGCTTTGCCCCCGTGATGGTGGCGACTCTATCCAAAAATCACCCGAAGCTCGATCGTTTGGTAGGCATTGCCGAAGACCGATCGGGCTTCACACGTGCAGGTGTAGATCGGCTAGGATGGACTAAAATTGGATTTGAGCTAAAGCGATATTTTCCCAGGAATCATTATGTCCTACAGCAGCTTTACCCTCGAAGAAGTCGAACTCCGATTTGATTTGCAGTTACAAGCTGCTTCTTTTCTTCCAGAAATCAGCCCGATCGCACCAAGCGAGTTACTCAATCGCTACCTAGAACGAGGTTTAATTTTAGCAAAACGAAATGTCTCTGAAAAAGCCCGCTCCGAATTCCTGGTTGCACCGATTCTCCTCGAACTCGAAACTCTTTTGACCGATAGCATTAGTCTGTTTTCTGGCGAAGATTTTACTGTTGATCGATCGCTTGGACTCAATGGGATTTGTGACTTTCTGATTGCTAGAGCCCCGGCTCAACTCATGATCAAAGCACCTGTAATCGCTGTTGTGGAAGCTAAAAGGGGGGTGTTGCGGGACGGATGGGGACAGTGTATTGCCGAGCTAGTTGCCGCTCAAAAATTTAATTTGCAAAGGCACCAAGAGATTCCCTATACCTATGGAATTGTAACCAGCGGATTGCTGTGGCAGTTCATTCGGCTTTCTGGATCAACGGTCTCGATCGAACCTGATGAAATATCACTTCAACCGCTCGATCATCTTTTGGGCATTCTTGCTTGGTTGTCCCAAAATTAGCTAGCAGCAGTGAGAATTGAGAATGAAGAAATTTATAGATATTTTGGCGATCAATTGGATGCGATCGGAGTTTGATGAAGTAGGGTTGGGAAGTGCGATCGAGCTTCATCAACTCGCTCCCCAACAAAAAGCGCTAAACTAAACCCCAGCGTCCCAGATGAGGCAAGCTGTCATGGTCGAAGCCACACTCCTAACCCCATCCCCATCCAGCCCCCAGATTCCCACAACCGACACCTGGATTCCAGCCACCTGGGAAGAATTTCTAGCGGCCTCCAAAAACGCCGAACTAGACAAAATGCGTTGCTACTACGATATCGGTTGGATGAAGATTGAGACCATGATCATTGGAGCAGCCCATAGTCAAGATAATTCAACCTTGGCCTCTCTAGTTAGCTTATATGGCACCCTAAAAGCCATTCCCTACATTTCCTTCACCAACGGTAGCTTTCAGAAAACCGGTGAACGGGAATGCCAACCCGATTTGGCCTACTACATTGGTGAGTCCGTACAACGCCCACCGAAGAACAATCAAGCCGTTGAAGTGGATACCTGGGGTGCACCCACCCTTGCGATTGAAATCGCCTCCACTACCCTCAGCGACGACCTCGGCCCCAAACGTTTGCTCTACGAACGCCTAGGCGTCACAGAATATTGGGTCGTCAACGTCAACGCGGCCAGCGTTATTGCCTTCGCCGTAGCTGACGGCGGCAGTCGGCAAATTCAGACCTCCCAGGTTTTACCAGACCTAGCGATCGCCACGATCGAAGAAGCCCTCCGACGCAGCCAAACCGAAGAAGACGGGGCCGTGAACCGTTGGTTACTTCAGCAATTCAGCGCCTAATGTCCTGAGCCCATCTTTCCTCGGTAATGGCGGCGACTCAATGTGTTGGTACTGTTGAATCAATTATGAGTGGTGGTGTTAGAGTCGAAGAAGATGGCATTATTCAGTGTGGAGCGCATTACCGCAAACATTAGCCTATCTTCTAGTCAATCCTCAGCCGGAGCTTCCTAGTTTTGGGATGGTGACAAATGAGGACGACATTATGTTTGTCAAACCGGTTCAAGGAGAGCAACGGCAGTATGCTGCGTCGAGGGTCTTTGCTCCGTTTGTGTCAGCAGGCGAGTTGCGTGGAGCAGTGCAGATTTTGAAGACGAGCGGCCGGGTTATAGAGACTCATGAACAACCGATGTGAGGAGCCGAAGACAATGACCATTGCTGAGAAATCAAAACCCAAGAGTAAAAAACGGAACTTCTCAAGCTTCCGGTATGCCGACGCATTTAAGCAAGTTGGCCTAACGGAACTATTGCCTTGGCGGATTACGTTTGATGCTTATACTCCTAGTGATTTTTTTCGAGAGCGTTTGGTGCGACTCCGATCGGCTTTCGACCTCCAAAACTGCGAAGATTCTAAAAAACTATTAATTGATGCCATCTGCGAAGAAGCGATCTATGGAATCCCCACCCTCAAAATATGGAAAGGTGCAGATTTAGAGAGTGACGCAGTTAAAGGATTTGTCGATTATTTAGTCGCTGCTCATCGTGCCTACCTCGAAACCCCTTTTTTCTGCGTAGTCGAGGCAAAAAAAGATAACTTCGATCAAGGTTTAGCCCAATGTTTGGTGGAAATGCAGGCTTGTCAGTGGTGTAATCAGCAGGCTAGGCAATCGATCGATGTTTTCGGTGTGGTTACCAATGGTGAGGGTTGGAAGTTTTATAAGCTGACGATCG
>JAAUOP010000065.1 GCA_012034805.1 Synechococcales cyanobacterium CRU_2_2
GGTTGTTATTCCGCTACCAAACCCAAAAAAACTGACTCTCTATCCTCATTTTCTAGACTCACAACACTGGGCTGAGCTGATGAGACTAATCAGGCCACTCCATTGACCCACTGGTGAGAAATCCGGGATCATCTAGGCCGATTGCCGGGAACCGATGGCTTGCAGTTGCCCTCAGGCTGGGCAGAACGCCTTCTGAAGCGGGGCAAAGCGATTGTCTTACTGGATGGCTTTGATGAAGTTCCCGCAGACAAGCGATCGCTCCTCTCCCAATGGATCGAACAGCAGGTGCGCAACTACCCCCAGACGATCGTACTGCTCACTTCTCGGCCCAAAGCCTATTTCACCGAGGCCAAGGCGGATCACATCGCCCTGCCAACAATTTGGGTGGAACCCTTTGATCCGGAGCGGCAGCAACTGTTTGTTCACCGCTGGTATCGTTGTCGAGAGGTTGAAGCCAACAGTGGCCGGGAAACCGCTGATGTCATTCAACAGGCCCAAGAATCCGCCGAAGAACTCCTGGCTCAAATTGCGGCACGGCCTGAGATGAAGGATCTAGCTAAAATTCCGCTGTTGCTCAATCTGATTGCTTCGTTCCATCGGGATAATCCCCAGGCACGCTTGCCGAGGCGTCGTGTTGATTTGTACCAGGGAATTTGCAATTTGCAGCTTAAGGATCGTCCCGGTGCGAAAGATTTAGAAACAAAGTTGCTCGAAACCGACGCCCAAAAGATTTTGCAGCGGTTGGCCTTGGCAATGTTGTGCAACAACCGGGAGCGAGATATTGATCGCGCGGTGTTGCTGGGGCGTTTGGAGCAATTGCTTCGCACCGAAAACGAGGCTCTCGCCGCCGAAGATTTTCTAGAAGATGTGGTACGAGTTAGCGAGTTGCTGATTGAAAAAGACGCAGACACCTACGAATTTGCCCATTGGAGTTTTCAGGAATATTTGGCAGCGCGGGAGATTTGGCAGGAGCAGCAGGAAAGTTTGCTCTATGAAAAATTTGCAGATAAGGAATGGAAGCCAACCATTCTTTTGTATGCGGCACTGGTGAAGAACCCCAGCACCTTGATTCAGGCCATGCTAGATCGACAGCAAGCCGATTTAGCCTACGACTGTTTTCAGGAAACCACCAAGCAAATTACCCCCGAGTTGGAACAGTCCCTAAAATCCCTAAAACCGGCAGTCCAGACCTCGCGCTATGTTCAACTGGAGGCACTGTTGCAGGCAAAACAATGGCGTGAAGCGGACCAAGAAACTGAGCGGCTGATGCTGACGACGATGAATAAGGAAGAGGGGCAGTGGCTTGACCTGGATGATCTCCGCAATTTTCCCTGCGAGGACTTGCGGCAAATCGACGACTTGTGGGTGACGCATAGCAAGGGAAAATTTGGGTTTACGGTACAGAAGAAAATTTGGGAAGAATGCGGCAGCCCGACAGATTACAATGCGGATTGGGAGAAGTTTGGCGATCGCGTCGGCTGGCGCAAGGAAGGTGAGTGGTTGTCGTACTCGAACCTGTTGATTAAAAGTACAGGTGAACTACCTGTGATTATGGGGTGGTTGAAGATTAGGTTTGAGGAAGTGGTTGGTGTGAGGTGGAAGGGAGTTCTTTTCTCTCGCGTCCAGACTTGTAGATTGTAAGCTGTAAGCCTTTCAGCCGATCCTGAAATTTCATTTCGATCTCTGAGATCACGGCAGAACAAGGCTTTCAAAAATCTGATATCTGTTGTCGATCCTCTTTTCCCTCCTCCCCATATCCGCATAAATCCAGATCCGGTCGTGTATTAAATATCTCTAAAGCAATCTCCGGATCCAGCGCATTGGCTTCAATCAACGTCCTCGCTACTTGATGATCGGAATTGCTGATTTTAGGGATGGGTGCCGTAGGGACATGGCAATGCCATCGCGAAGACCCAGGGCAATACATATCCGACTGGCTAGACTTCACCCTCAAAGCAGAAGCCGAACAGGACAACCGTTCTGACCCAGCCCTCAAACGACTCAAGGCGATGAAACAGAGCAGAACCGTTCAGCTTTTGGGTTCGCAAATTTTTTGAGTCGCTAGGAGCGTTTCGCGGGCGATCGCCCCATCCTTAAAGCTCCTAGCTTGGACTGTTGCGAGAAGTTACATTTACTGTACCCCGGTTGGGCGTGAAACGGTTCAGCAGGGATAGAGCACAACCTGGACGAGAATTTAGCGCCGTGGATTACGATAAATTTGTTGGGTTGGGAGTTTTCAGCAATGCAGTGGATTTTGATGCAATTGATTCGGGCTTATCGCAGCCTGCTGTCGCCCCTGCTGCCCCCGAGCTGCCGGTTTCAGCCGACCTGCTCGCGCTACGCCTTAGATGCGATCGCCCACCACGGTGCCCTGCGCGGCAGTTGGCTCGGCATCCAGCGCGTTTGCCGCTGCCATCCCTTCCATGCGGGCGGCTATGACCCAGTGCCCAAGGTGTTCGCTTGGATTGGACAATCCCGGTTGAGCGATCATATCTGCCCAACTCCATCAACCCCGATAAATCCGAACAAACCAGAATCTCAAGAATGAAATCAAATAACACTCGTAGGTTGGAGGGAGGACACACAACCCCCTAGCAGCTAGAGCAGATGCGATCGAATCAACTCATACAGCGCCCGCATCCCCATCGCCTCACCCCCCTCAGGCCGACCGGGCAAACTCCGCAAATTCCAAGCCATAAATCTAGGTGAATCCACTTCACCTTGGGCTGCACAAATTCCTGCAGAAACAAGCCCGCTGTAATCGCCCCGCCAAAGGAACCATTGCCAATATTCGACAAATCCGCAACCTTACTCTCCAGCATCGAGCGATAGGGTGCATGCAGCGGTAACTCCCAAACCGGATCATCCACCCTCAGCCCAGCCGCCTTCAGCGCCGCTGCCGTGTCCGGATCGTTGCAAAACACAGCGGGCAACTCTGTCCCCAGGGCCACGCGCGCCGCGCCGGTGAGCGTGGCACAGTCTACCAACAGGACTGGCTGCTCGCTACTGGCCTCCCAGAGCGCGTCGCCCAACACCAGCCGCCCTTCTGCGTCCGTGTTATTGTTTTCGACAGTGATGCCCTTGCGCGTTGCCATGACATCCGTGGGGCGCACCGCGTTGCCATCAATGCTATTTTCGACCGCCGCCACCAAAACCCGCAGTCGCACTGGCAACTGCAGCATGGCAATCAGCTTGGCGAGTCCCAAGACTTGGGCCGCACCACCCATGTCCTTTTTCATCAGCTTCATGCCCGCGCTAGCTTTGATATTGAGGCCGCCCGTGTCGAAACAAACCCCTTTGCCCACCAGCGTCACCTTGGGCGCATCTGCTGGCCCCCAATGCAGGTCAATCAGTCGCGGTGGGCTGGCCGAGGCCCGACCCACGGCATGGATCATCGGATAGTTCTGGCCCAAAAGCGCTTCGCCGACAATGCTGCTGATTTCCATGTCGTGTTCTGCTGCCAAGGCGCGGGCTGCCGCTTCGAGTTCCGCTGGCCCCATGTCGTTCACGGGGGTGTTGATCAGGTCTCGAACCAAAAATGTTGCAGCTGTCGCAGCTTCGATATAGGCGCTGTCTGTCTGCTGGGGTAGGACGAGGGTGGGGACGCTGCTGCCATTGTTATGGTTGCCGCTACCATCACCATTCTTAGAGTTATCCTGTTGCTTGTAGCGATCGAACCGATATTGACCCAACCGCCAGCCCAACCCCAGGGCCGTGGCTTCTGCGGCGCTCAGCTCGACGGACAACCCGTAGACCCGAGGGGGCAGCACCTGGGCCAACCCAGCCAAGCTCCAAACATCGAAGCTTTTGGGTCGGCCAATCAAAACGGCCTCTAGCTCACCGCCAGAGCTCGGCGACAAGTTGGGGAGCAAGCAGTGGGTACCGGGTTTGGCAGAAAACTGGCATGCCTCAAACCAGGCTTGGCGATCGCCATACTCTCCCCGCAGCTGTTCTGGCTGGACAAATCTCAAGGGAACCACCGCTCCCGGAACCGACCCAGAAACAGATGGGGCAGAATTCGACAAAACCATATAAGACCGAGACACGCAGAACGTTGCCCAGTATAGCCCACCCCCATCGCCCACAGGCAGAGTCTCACGGGCCTCAACAGCTAGCTTCATGCCTGAACCGTGATGCCCAAAGAGGTCCCGAAAGGGTCTCAGCCCTGATGATGCAGGGGTCGTCACCCCTCAGAGGTTCGCAAAAGCTGCGTTATGATTTCCTCTGGCGAAAGGTAGGATTCAAACAGTGTCAGCACACTGAGTATCTAAGACTACTTCTTCGTTGCGGAGTTGGTGAGAAAAGCTGACAGGTCGGGGATGAGCTGTTGGAGATTGACAGTTGGGGATAGAATCGGCAGTTGGGGATAGACATGCGTCAGATTGACAGCGTTGGAGATCGGGGGGGTGAGATGGGCCGAATCACTGGCCAATCAGCTGGCCAATCAGCAGGTCTACGGGTTGACCCGTGGGTGGATCGAATTGTAGTCACTGCAGACCAAATGCGATCGATTGAAGATCGCATTTTCCAGGCGGGAATGCCGGTGGCTGCGCTGATGGAGAAGGTGGCTGGACGGATTTCCCAGCGCATTCAAGTGTTGTATCCGCGCGATCGCTTCCCGCGCGTGGGCGTATTAGTCGGGCCAGGCCACAATGGCGGCGATGCACTTGTAGTGGCACGGGAGTTGGTCTTTCAGGGCTATCGTGTCGCAGTTTGGCATCCTCTAGAGAAAAAACAAAAAGATCTGACGGCGGCCCATGTCCAGTATCTACGCAGCTTAAAGCCCCTCCACAAGGTGCATTGGATCGAAGAAATTGCCGAGTTCAATCCGCCGGACTTTTGGATCGATGGTCTGTTTGGCTTTGGCCTCGATCAACCGATTCAGGGCAAATTGGCTGGCGGGATTGAATGGGTGAATCGCAGCGATCGCCCCATCGTCAGCCTCGATCTACCCTCCGGTATCCAGACCAACACCGGTGTGGTGATGGGCACCGCCATCCGCGCCGAACGAACGCTCTGTTTGGGACTGTGGAAGCTGGGGGTGGTGCAAGACACGGCGCTGGAGCATGTCGGCGAGGCGGAGCTGATCCCGTTTGACATTCCCCAGGCCGATGTTGAGGCGGTGTTGGGCGACAATCCGACGGTGCAGCGGCTGACGGGGGCGATCGCGATCCAGTCCTTGCCGTTCCCGCTCACCCCAGCCACCCACAAATATCGCCGGGGTCATATGTTGCTGATTGCCGGTTCCCACAAATATCGTGGGGCTGTGATTTTGTCGGCCTTCGGAGCCAGGGCCAGCGGTGTGGGGATGCTGTCGATCGCCGTACCCGAATCGATGGTGGCGGAGGTGGCGGCCCAAATTCCCGAGGCGTTGATTTTGGCCTGCCCAGAGACTGAAAATGGCGCGATCGAAATCCTGCCCGACCAAATCAACCCCGACAGCTTCCAGGCAGTGGCCTGTGGCCCAGGCCTGAGTTTGGAATCAGTTGCGGTGATTGACCAGGTGCTCAAAACATCGCGGCCCTTGGTGCTGGATGCAGACGGGCTCAATTTGTTGGCGCGGCGCAACGCCGTGAAAACCTTGCGAGGTCGCAAGGCCCTGACGGTGCTAACCCCCCACCCCGGCGAATTTGAACGCCTCTTTCCCGATGAAGTGGAAACGGGGGCAGCGGCCTATTCCCTAGCCCGGAAGGTAGCGGAGATGTGTGGGGCGGTGATTGTTCTTAAGGGCGCTCGGATGGTGCTTTCTCGGCCCAAGGGGCCGTCTTGGATCAATCCCCAAAGCTCTCCGGCCCTGGCACGCGGGGGGAGTGGTGATGTACTGACGGGGTTGATGACCGGGTTGATGGCGATCGCATCGGCCCAAATGACCGATCCCCAGGAGGTGATCAAAACGGCGGTGTGGTGGCATGCCCAGGCCGGTCGCTACGCAGCGGCTCGGCGATCGGTGTTTGGGGTCGATGCCTGGACCTTGAGCCAGTCACTCGTGCCTGCGTTGCAAGCGATCCTTGACCCTCGGTCAGAACCTTGAGTGCCATGCCCGGTTAGATGCACGATTCAAAACCGATCAAAACCGATTCTAAAACTGCCAGAACCGACTCTAAAACTCCCAGAAAAGGATATTTTCTCGCTCCAGACGCTTGGGTTCTCCGGGTAATTGCGCGATGATGGGAAAGATTTGGCTCAAGGGCCAGCCTTCGTTCCGACGTCAGTTTGCATCTACCCCAATCGAATGTGCCGATGGAGACTCGCCTCTGTTATCAGGTTCTCGAACTTCATCCCGGTATTGCTCCGGGCCTTTCCCAGGCAGAGCTGCGGCAAGCCTACCGGGACTTGGTGCAGGTGTGGCACCCAGATCGGTTTTCGCACAACCCCCGACTGCGGGCCAAGGCGGAGCTTAAACTGGCCCAGCTCAATGATGCCTACGGGACTCTGAAGCCGCTTTTGGTACAGCGCGATCGCATCCAAGCTAGTTTTCGATCGCCGGTCTCCCCGGCTTCAGGCCCATCCGTTTCGAGTCGAGTCGATGGCAACCGAGCCAATCAGACCCGGCCCGACCCAACCTCGCCTCAGGATTCTCCCCAGGCCGACCCAGCCTTTCGCCGCCCTGAGGCCAATTTTCCCAGGCATTACCCTGCAAGCAATACCTATCGATCGCCTTTCCCGCTGCGCTGGTATTTCACCACCTTGGGCATGACCGTGGCGGTGATACTGCTGCTGTTCACTCCGTTTGTCTTCGCTTATTTTGTCGCCCAACAACCCGGTCTCTTTTTGATTCCTGCGGTAGCGTTTATTAGTCTCTATGGCTATCGTAACCTGGGTGTACGCTAGCAATTGCTGATTTGAATTGGTGGTTTGAGTTGGTGGTTTGAATTGGTGGTTTGAATTGGTGGTTTAAAGGTTCAACTTAAATTTTATTTTCTGAATAAATGTTGCACAAGTTGTTTCAGAAATGAGTCTAGCAGATCATAATTTTGTCTGAATTCATATAACTTTGAAATTCTTCAGTAACAGCGTTTCCGGGTATTCAGTAGATCTACAGAACAGGTAAATACTGCGACGGCTCAAGATGGATTTTGAGCGTAGCGTAGCTTGTTTACTCTATTCTGCACCTCTGATGGGGGTGCGTTCTATGTTGTGAACAAATTCTCAACTCAGGCCTGTTTTAGATGCCATGTCGCCAGACTTCGACCCCTTGAACCCGAGCCATTTGGACACGAGCCGTGCGGACTCAAGCCATTCAAATTCAAAGCCCTTAAGCTCGGCCTCTCCCAACTCGGCTTCTTCCAACTTGGTCTCCTCAAACTTGTCCTCCTCAGACTTGGCTAGCCCTACACCACTCAGTAGTCAATTGTTATTTCAGCTGAATTGGCTGTTACAACTGTGGGCTACGGGTGCAAAACCCTCGCCCAAGGTGCAGGCAGCCCTGGTTCAGCTGGATGTATTTCAGCGCTGGGCTGCCCACCATTGGAGCCTTCAGCACCCTCGCCTGAGAGCCCATCAGTCTGTTGTGGATGCCCTGGGTCGTCGGGTGGGACAACAACAGTTCGTCGTGCTCGTGGCGCTGTTGGATGCGGCGGCTCAGATTGCGAGCAATGGCCATGCGGAGGAACTGGCGATCGCCCTACGTTATCTCACCCCGACCGAACAGACCACCTTGATCGAAAATCTAACGCGTCAGTGGCACAATCAACCACGCTGGCAACGCTGGCTCAAACTAGCCCAGCAGGTGCCCGGTCGAACCCCCTCGCGATCTGCCGGAGCTTGGAGACGCCAATCGACTGACGACATCCGCAGCCACCTCAACGCCCTCTTTGACCAGCCCCAGCCAGAAATTCAGGCCCTGAGCCTGTTTCTGCTGCACCAGCTCAGCCTCACTGAGGGGTTAGCCCAGGCCACCCATTTGCTCTCCCATCGCGTTCAGCTTGTGCCTCTGCTGGAGTGCGTGGCTCGGGCCATTCTCAATGCAGCGGCAGAACCGGTTGATTTAGAAGACTGCTCAGGGCTGCTACAGCTTCTGGCTGCTGATTTGGAAACTTGAGCCGAAATTCCATCTCCCCCTCAGGCCGACCTGGCTCCAAGGCCGGCCTGAGGGAATCCCGGACTGGGTGCCCATCTCTAAAGTAAAATTATTCTCAATAAAGGTGGTCTAACGGCAAGCATCAATGGCCGATCAAGCTCTCAAAAAAAATCTAGTCTTTATTGAGAATCTATCTTGACCAGCTTGCAAGAGTAATCAATAATTCAGTATATCCACATTGAAAATCAAATGAATATCTAGGCACAACGTCCAAAATTATCGCGAAATCGATATTTTTCACTCGTGTAAGGCGCTCTAATCTAAACGGCTTACTTTCGCAAAAGTTAGCCGAGATTTTCGTCGCTTTTGAACTCTATTTGTTTTTTGGTGATTCTCTTTCTCGTCTATGAGCTATGCAAATTTCCCGTCGTCAGTTTGTTACCACCGCAGCGGCTTCTGCGGCTTTTGGTGCTGTGCAGTTGCTGCGTCCTGATACCAGCACCGCTCAAACTAAGGTTTTGAATCTCTACTCTTCGCGTCACTACAATACCGATAACGCTCTGTATGAGGGTTTTACGAAGCAGACTGGCATTAAGGTCAACTTGTTGGAGGGCAAAGATGACGAGCTCCTCGAGCGGATCAAAAGCGAGGGTGCGAAAAGTCCGGCGGATGTGCTGATTACCGTGGATGCAGGCCGGCTGTGGCGAGCCGAGCAGATGGGATTATTTGCGTCTTCGTCTTCGTCGATCCTGAATCAGCGCATTCCAGGGAATTTGCGCCACCCCCAGGGTAAGTGGTACGGCTTTTCGAAGCGGGCGAGGGTGATTGTTTATAACCGCGATCGTGTCAATCCCTCCCAACTTTCCACCTACGAAGATTTGGCCAACCCTAAGTGGAAGGGAAAGCTCTTGGTGCGCAGCTCGACCAATGTCTATAATGTCTCGCTGGTGTCGGCTCTGATCGAAAAATTGGGCGCTGGCGCAACGGAAAGCTGGTGCAAAGGCTTGGTGGGTAATTTTGCGCGATCGCCCAGCGGCGGCGATACGGATCAAATTAAAGCTGTGGCCTCTGGGGTCGGAGATTTGGCCCTTTGCAATAGCTATTATCTACTCCGTCTTGTGAAATCAAAGGATCCTCAGGAGCAGGCGATCGGCAAAAGATAGGCCTCTTCTTCCCAAATCAAAAAAGCTGGGGCACCCATGTCAACATTTCGGGTGGCGGTGTGGTTTCGACTTCTAAGAATAAGGCCGCAGCGGTGAAATTCCTCGAATATCTCAGCAGTCCTGCTGCTCAGAACTTTTTTGCCCAGGGGAATAACGAGTACCCCGTCGTCAAAGGCGTTCAGCTTGACCCGGTTTTGAAGCGCTACGGCAGCTTCAAAGAGGCCTCGGTAAATGTTGAGACCTATGGGCGCAATAGTGGCCAAGCTGTCAAAATTGCCGATCGAGCCAGTTGGAAATAGAGGGGTGACTGGGGCAAAATCTCATCATCCAAGCCCCTGGACGAACGTAGTTGTAACCATGTGTATTAGACACAAGGAAGCACTACGCTTGTCCGGCTATTTTCTGAAATACATGAAGCCAACCTAAATCTTTAGGGACAATTGACAGATTTATTTTTTGGGTAAATTTGCACCCTTTGTATTGGCTTTCCCCAAGTCCGTAGCACTCAGATCTGCCCCATCGAGATCAACATTGCTTAAATTGGTACCCTCCAAAATCGCGCCAGACAAAAAAGCCCCAGTCATCGTTGCACCAGATAGATTTGCATTGGTCAAATTTGCATCTGCCAGGGTCACATCGGTCAGGACAGCACCGCTGAGGTCGGCTCCGGTGAGATCGACGCTGTCGAGTAAAGCACCTTTGAGATTGGCACCCTTGAGGTTGGCTCCGGCGAGCTTACTGCGGTTGAGCTTGACCCCGGAAAGGTCTGTATCCGGTAAATTGAGGTTTGAGAGATCGCAGTCGAGGCATTCTCGCTGCTGCATGAGGTTGAGAACCAAGGCCTGACTGTCGGAGCGTGGGCTGCTGCAGGCCGTGAGGGCGATCGCGACACCCAGTATCATCAGCCGAGCTGTAAACCCTGGCACCCGCAACCGGGAACCCGAAATCGGGTTAACGATTACAGCTGAGATTGAGCCTGATGATATTAAGTCTGAAAGCATTGTCTGGGCCTCTCGTTCAATTCTAAGTGGCTTCAAACCTAACCTGAACTTCACCTCAATTGTCAACTTTTACTAAGAATTGTAGATTGAATCCTAGTCCCTAGGAACGAGATTTTGGTTAGGCTCTGATCATTTCCTCGAAACCCATGCTTAGGTGGCGTCTACACTTTCAGGCACTGCCGGGTCAGCTTTGGGGCATGGAGTGCGAATGGTTGAGAAATATAAACTTTAAAGATGTGACTCGGTACCCCTACGGGTGAGCCGAAATGCTTTGATTCTCTCTAAGATTAAGGAACAGTCCGGCCAGTTTCTGGAAGACCAGTTTCTGGAAGACCAGTTTCTGGAAGACAATGCGAAGTGCAAATTTTATGCCTACGCTGAAAAGCTGTCCGGATGGTTGGCTCAGGCGATCGGATACTCAGAAAATTGGAGATGCTTCCCACCAGATGCACTCCCTCATCCCGGATCCTCTCACCCGTTATTCCCTTACAACTTCAGGAGCGAAAACCATGGCAGTCATTACCATTACGGTACTCAAGCAGGGTTCCCGTGGAGCCGACGTGGTCGATTTGCAGCATTTGTTACTGGCCCGTGGGGGAGCAGACCTCGATGAGATTGGCTCCCCGGATGGAATTTTTGGCCCGCTGACGAAAATTGCGGTTACCAACTTCCAGGCTCATCAGCCTGGTGAAGCTGACGGCGTGGTGGATCACGACACCTGGGCAGCCTTGGCCCCAGTAGAAGAGTGGCCCGATCGAACTCCGGGTCGGTTTTTGCGCCGGGGCGATCGCGGTTCTAGCGTTCGCAAACTGCAGCGCGGTTTGCAAGCCGCAGGGTTCTATCGCAGCGCCATTGACGGTGTTTTTGGCCCGCTGACCCTCCAGGCCGTGATGCAATTCCAGCGGCAGCAGGCTGTTTCCAATCTCGAAGGGATTGTGGGCCCGCTCACCTTTGCCCACGCCACCCGCAACCTCTAGGTCGGCGGCCAGAACCTTTAGGCTAACTGCCGGTTGAGGGTCGCGATCGCCCCCAATTTCATTCCCACCTGTTCCATATGGGCTGTCCGGTAATCATGCTGGCCAAACCAAACCTGGTAGAGATCACTGAGGCTAAAGTGGTAGCCCTGGTGGGTGGCGAAACTGAGAATATCTGCTTCGCTCCAGTTGCGGTTGTTTTGCAGGCTGCCAGAGGACTCGTCTCCCCACCGGTCTCGGTCTGCTATTGCGTGGGCATGGCTACAGTGGCTCAGGTATTTGGCATAGAGATGGGGGTCGGTATTGAGCGCCTGATAGAAGGCGTGGGCCTGATCTAGAGACATAGGATTTGAACGAATAACAGCACAGTAGTGCACCGGAACGCTCACCCAGGATCGAGGTTGATGACTCGATGGTGTCTCTAGGATGGACAAGCCTTGGCATTTTCTAACGCCCAAGGCAATCTATTTCGCACGAAGACGAGCGGGGCTTTTCATGCCCAGAGCTCAATTCCCAGAATTGGGCGCATTGCCATTGGTCGAAGGAGGCGTCGTTTCATCCCCCGGAGCCAGGGGAAGGGCAGGATCAGAGGCTGGTGCATCTAGACTGGGTGTATCGCTGGGCGTCTTTCCCGGTAACGCATTGGGCGTCGCAGGAGCATCTAGGTCGGGTATGCCCGGAAGCCCGTCGGACGTGCTGCCATTCGGGGTGCTGCCATTCGGGGCGATATCATTGGGGATAGTGCCGGATGGAGCTAGTCCATCAGGAGCCGTTCCGCCGGGAGCCGTTCCGTCCAGACCGGGCAGATTCGGCGGTAGGCCAGGGAGAGCATTCGGATCGGTCGCGCCTTGACCCGCCTGACCGGGCTGAGTGGCGAGGGCAACGCGATCGCCCCCAACGGCTCGCATCAGGTCGAGCGATCGCACCACATCGTCATAGATTGCCGACCGATCGGCATTGAGCAACATCAGCCCCTGGGGGTTGGTGCGGTGATAGCCCTCTAGCAGCAAGTAAAGCTGGTCTTCGGACACGGGTGTGCGATCGACATAATAATTGCCATCGCGATCGATACTGACCATTAGGGTCTGCCGGTTCTGCAGGGCTGAAGTCGTAGACTGGGGTAGATTAATGCTAATGGCCTGTTGCCGGGTGAGCTGCAAGGCCGCCAAGATGAAGAAGATCAGGATACAAAAATTACGTCGATGAGCGGAATGAGATCAATGCGGACGTCTTCTGACGTGTTTTCAAAATCGACTTTCATGGCAGCGTCTCAGGCGTCTTGCAGGTTATACGGTTGATTGGCTCGGTTTCGAGGTGGAGGGGGTCGCGATCGCCTAGCTTCGCTCTGAGCGCTTGCTCAGGGGAGCCGGTTCCGGGTCAGGAGCCACTGTGGGGGTATTGAGCGCACCCGGAAGCAAATTGCCACCGGTTTGAGACCAGGCTTGTCGGTAGAGCAGCTCCAGGTCGTTGCCGGAGCGTTGTAGGAGCTTGGCTTGATAAAAAATTAGACCTTGGAAGAGTCGATAAAAGGCTAGGCTGATGATCGCGATGCTCAAGCCTGCTGCTGTGCTCATCAGTGCCTCACCAATCCCGAGGGCTACCCCAGCTGTGGATGAAGTGCCGAGGTCACCAAGACGAATATTCCCTAAGGATCGAATCAAACCCAAAACTGTACCGAGCAGTCCCAGCAACGGTGCGAGTGCAATGACGGCTTCCAAAATTTTGTCGCCCCGGCGCATGGTGACCAGCTCTTCGTCAGCAGAGTCTTCTAGGGCAAGACGGAAGACTTCGGGGTCTGGGTTCGCAAGCTTGAGCGGAGCATAGAGAAATCGGCCAATGGGACGCCCGGTCGATCGCCGCGCAATTTCCATGGCGGAAACCCAATCCTGGCGAGAAATAGAGCCAATCACTTGATTGAGAATTTCCTTCTCTTTGCTCAAAAGGCTAAACCAAAACCAGGATCGCTCAATGATTGTTGTTAAGGCTAAGACGGAGAGCCCAATCAGGAACCAGATTGTAATTCCGCCCTGTTTGAGAATGTCCATTAAACTCGTAAACATTGCCTACTCCTCACTCCACACGGCAGTCTCGACAGTCAATCAATCGTGTCACCAATCATTCAAGGTATCACGGACGCAAGGAAAAAGATAAGTCATCCTCAACACCTCAGATCGAGCCTTCACCGCTGCGATCGGGGCAAGGTTTGTCTGGACTTGGTTTTAATGCATCTATTGCGATTGAGTTTATTAAACTTCTTGCCTGAAACGAAACAGCCCCCTCATCCCCCAGCTCCTTCTCCCCTTTTGGGAGCAAGGGGCTGGGGGATTCAAAGTTCCTCTCCCCCGCTGGGAGGGATTTAGAGTGAGGATCTCAATTTGTGCAAGAGGTCTATTGAATTTATTGGGTTTACATTGTCGATTGGGTTGATGTTGCTTCGACTCAGGTGAATACAAGTTTGTAGGGTCGCATCGGTTTTGATGGCTTGGGCACAGAGATGGGTGGCGCTGGCGCGATGGCCCTGGGCCTGGAGGGCCGCGATCAGGCGATCGCGTTTCGGCGGATCCATCTGCCCTCGTCGGCCAATTTCTCCCAGCGGAAAGTGATAGGGCGGCAGGTCGGCCTCGGCGGCAAAAAGCTGGAGTAGGTCTTGGAGGATGGGTTGGCGATCGCTCGGCAAAATATTCACAACCTCCGCCATCTGGCGCACAAATTCGACCTTGTGCAGTGCCCCCAACCAGAGCGGCCCGCTGAGGGTCAGGGGCAGCCCGTCCTGGTCGCAAACGGCTCGACTGAGCTTGCGCCAGCTCACGGTTTTGTATTCGCCGCAGCTGTGGCAATGGCCCAGGAAGGCGTAGTGGCTGGAAGATTGGGGCCTGGGTAACAGCCGCACCATCACCCGGTAGGTTTGGATGCCAAAGTGGGAAAAAATCGGCTCGAGGCCAAACCCTCGCATGGCGGCGGTCTGCCAGAGGCTGCCAATCAGCAGCCGCAATCCCTGTTCTTGGCAGCTGGGGTGGCTGCGGGGAAAAAACCATAGGTTTTGAGGGCATTTTCGGGGGCGTGGCCGGTGAGCGATCGCCCATCACTCCCGGTCACATAAATCAGCCCCCCCACTTTGACGGCCCCTAGAGCCGGGGCGATAAAGGCGGACGGATTGCCAAAGGCATCCACATCAACCAAGTCATAAAAATCTTGATCGACAAAGCAGCGGCTGAGGAGCTGAACGGCACCCTGGTGGGTCAGGCGATGGCGATCGGGGGCGAGACTCGGCTGATTGTGCGCCAAATTCTGCTTCAGCGTCGGCAACAGCGCTGGATCCGCATCATTGCTCCAGACAAAAT
This sequence comes from Synechococcales cyanobacterium CRU_2_2, assembly GCA_012034805.1. Taxonomy (GTDB): domain Bacteria; phylum Cyanobacteriota; class Cyanobacteriia; order PCC-9006; family JAAUQQ01; genus JAAUOP01. The sequence continues at coordinate 14,500 of JAAUOP010000065.1, forward strand.
CGGCCCCCGCCTCTAGGCCATAGCGCAGGCCGCGAATGCCGCATCCTGCCATGGTTTCAAGCACCCGCAGTTGCCCGGTTCGTTGCCGCTGCACCGCCGCCGCCAACAAACCCAGCTCCCTCGCCGTTTGGGCCTGGGGCCGAAAAAAGGCACTGCCCAGAGTAAATCTGGCCCGTCCTTCCTGGCGAAGTTTTTCTTTTTCATCCTGCATAAGGAATGAGCGCACATACGTATGTATAGGACATCAGGCGAGAAAACCGAACCGAAAACCGAACCGAAAACCGGACCAAAAACCGAATCAAAAACCGAACCAACAGAGCCTAAACCCTACCAAAGGCCACCATGAAGATTCAAAATTTTGCCCTTAAATTAACGGCCTGGGCTGCGTCTGAGGTTATTTTGACGATAGTGGGTCTTGATAATGTGGCCGACTACAGCGAATTTTGCAAAAGACTCGGGGCTTGGCTGATGCACAGGCTCCTCCAGTTGTTATGTTGGCTGTAAAGCAATCTTAATCTCTTGGCCCGATTTTTCTGGGTCGTCGCGGCATGGCTATTTATTTTTATTCAGCGGACGAGTCACCCTACGGCTGTTTTTCCAATTTCTCTCTTCACGGATTTCATCTTGATGACCGTTGGTGGCCGACGAGTGAGCATTATTATCAAGCCCATAAACATGCGCATACGCCCCAGTTTGAGCGGGTGTGTCAGGCCCTGACCCCTGCCGAAGCGAAGCTTCAGGGTCGGGCGTTGCCCTGTCGTGTTGATTGGGATGGGGTTAAGGATGAGATTATGTACCGGGCGGTGTGGCAGAAGTTTTTGACCCATGGGGAGATTGGCGATCGCTCCTAGCCACAGGTAACGAACGGCTGATCGAAAACGCCCCCCTCGATTTTTACTGGGGATGTGGTGCGGATGGCACGGGGCGCAATCGTCTGGGGGAAATTTTAATGGAGGTGCGATCGCAACTTCGCAAGCATTGAGGCTGCTAGGCAAAAGCCGGACGAACAGAGGCTTCTACGGCAAACATTCCTCCAATCAGCAATGCCCGGGGTGCCGGTGTCAGCGCCGGTATCAATGCCGGTGTCAATGCCGCTCTATTGGTGCAGTGTCAATGCTGCGTCAATGCTGCTTCACATTGACGCAGCATTTGCCGCCCAACCTCATGGGTCAACAGTGCCAGCGCTTCCTCATAGCGACACCACCGGAATTCGGAGATTTCCTGCTGTTGTATTTCCACCTTTGGGAGAGGGTGTTGAGCTGCCGTTGCTGTTGCTGGATTAATGTGTCCGACTGGATCGGGTAAGACCTCGCCGACAAAATAAACCACGGTTTTCTCCACCCACTGCCCCCGCTTCTGCTTCAAGAATCGATATTCTTCTGTAAACCGCAGCTCTGGCATCAGCCGACAGGCCGGTAAGCCGGTCTCTTCCTGAAACTCTCGCTGAGCCGTTTGCTCCGCTGACTCTTTTGCCTCGCGATGGCCTTTCGGAAACCCCCAATGGCCTTTTTGATGACGAATCAGCAGATATTGGTGATTTACGACGCCAAGCTCCGAAGCATCGCCCGAACCCTGGCTCCCAACTCTCGAGAACAGGGGCCAAAACACCGGAATAATCCCAAACGCTTCATCCTGAATCAAATTGAATTGCTGGTACATCACATAGGCATCGACAAAACCGAGCTGGCGATGGCGAAAGGCACCCGGTAGCGTTCCAACAATCTTAAAACCCAATTTTTGCCATAGCCTAACTGCCGTTGTGTTGGTTGAAACGACACAGTTAAACTGCATGGCCCGGAACCCGAGACGCTGGGCCTCCGCTTGGGAATGGTTGCCCAGGGCCGTGGCAACGCCTCGGCCCCGCGCCCCAGGTGAGACCATGTAACCACAGTTGCAGACGTGGGAGCCGAGGCCGGGTTGGTTGGGCTTGAGGTAGTAAGTGCCGAGAACCCGGCCGGATTGAACGGCAACGTAGGTGGCGCTGGGAGCTTCGATCCAGAGGGCGATCGCCTCTGCTCGGGTGGTGTTGGGGGCGTAGACATAGGTTTCTCCAGCGGTGGCGATCGCCGAAAAAATCTCCCAAACAGCCTCATAATCCGGCGGTTCAACCAAGCGAATGATCAGCGTTTCATCCATCTTGAACTAACTCGGTTTGACGAACACTTTACCGCCTTCTAGCTTGGCTTCAAATACAGCCAAAGGCTCTTTGGCTGGGCCTTTTTTCACGGTTCCATTCGAGCCAAATTCTGCCGCATGGCAAGGGCAAACAAATGCGCCATCCTTCCACTCGACCGTACATCCCTTGTGGGTGCAAGTGGCATTGAGTGCCACGATGCCTTCGGGGTTAGCGGGATCTTGAACAACAACCAACGTTCCTGATCCGCCCGCAAATTTGGCCGAGGTAATCGCAGCACCATTTGCCAACGCGGTCTTACTGCCGACTTCATAAAAACCCTCTACATTCGGCTGAGCACCCCCAGCGGCGGGTGTCGAGCCATTACTTGCTGCGCTGCTCTGCTCTGGTTCAGCTGTAGGGCTGGGGCTGGAGCAGGCGGCGATGACCATGGGCAAGGAGGTGGCGAAGACGCCTACACCGGCCCAGGACAAAAATCTGCGACGATCCATGATGATCCCTCTCTCAGGTTTAGCGGCCCTATGTTGTTTGTATTGTGCCTGGTTTTTGGGTTGATTGCTGTGGGGCGAACCGCCAGCGAACTCAAACACTAGCTAACTCACATTGGCCAACATTTGGGCTTCGTCATCCGCAGAAACCGATCGCCCCTCATCTTCAAACCCAGCAATTTCATTGAAATTCATATAGCGGTACAGATCTGCCGCCAGCGGATCGAGCCGACCCACCACAATCTCAAGATATTCTTGCCGCGTCGGAATTTTGCCCAGTAGGGCACAAACTGCAGCCAGCTCGGCAGAACCCAAATAGACCTGAGCTCCCTTGCCCATGCGGTTATTAAAATTGCGCGTTGAGGTAGAAAACACGGTAACGCCGTCTTCGACGCGGGCCTGGTTTCCCATGCACAAACTGCAGCCCGGCATCTCGAGGCGCGCCCCCGCTGCTTCAAAGATGTCGTAGTAGCCCTCCTCGCGCAGTCGCTTTTCGTCCATGCGCGTCGGGGGGCAGATCCAGAGGCGTCCCTTCGCCGGCCCAGCGCCTTCGAGTAGCTTGGCGGCAGCACGGAAATGACCAATGTTGGTCATGCAAGAGCCGATGAAAACTTCGTGGATGATATCGCCTGCGCATTCGGACAGGAGTTTGATGTTGTCTGGGTCGTTGGGGGCGGCCAGAATGGGCTCTTGGACCTGGTCGAGATCGACGTCGAGGGTGTCTGCATATTCTGCATCTTCATCTGCAGACATCAGACTCGGATTTGCCAGCCAAGCTTCCATTTGCTGAATTCGACGAGCCAGGGTACGGGCATCTTGGTAGCCGCGCGCGATCATGTTTTTGAGCAACACGACGTTCGATCGCAAATATTCGGCCACGCTGGCTTCGCTGAGTTTGATTGTGCTGCCTGCGCAGGAACGCTCGGCGGTGGCGTCGGTGAGTTCGAAGGCTTGCTCGAGCTTGAGGTCGGGCAGCCCTTCCATTTCCATAATTCGCCCTGAGAACACGTTCTGCTTGTTTTCCTTGGCGATCGTCAGTTTGCCGGCTTGGATGGCGACGTAGGGAATCGCATTGACGATGTCTCGGAGCGTAACGCCGGGCTGCAAGTTGCCTTTAAACCGGACTAAGACTGATTCGGGCATATCCAACGGCATGGCTCCGATCGCCGCCGCAAAGGCTACCAGCCCTGAGCCCGCCGGGAACGAAATGCCCAGGGGAAAACGGGTGTGGGAGTCGCCGCCGGTGCCGACGGTGTCGGGCATCAGCATCCGGTTGAGCCAGGAGTGGATGATGCCATCGCCAGGGTTGAGTGCCACGCCGCCACGTTGGGAGAAGAAATCGGGTAGGGTGTGGTGGGTTTCGAGATCTACGGGTTTGGGGTAGGCGGCAGTGTGACAGAAGGTTTGCAGGACTAAATCGGCGCTGAAGCCGAGGCAGGCCAATTCTTTCATCTCATCGCGGGTCATGGGGCCGGTCGTGTCTTGGGAACCGACGGTGGTCATCAGGGGTTCGCAGGAGGTGCCGGGGCGGACGCCGACGAGACCGCAGGCTTTGCCAACCATTTTTTGGGCGAGGGTGTAACCTTTGCCGGTGTCGGCGGGGGGGACGGGGCGGATGAACAATGGGCTGGGGTCGAGGCCGAGGGCCGTGCGGGTTTTGTCGGTAAGCGATCGCCCAATTAACAACGGAATTCGTCCTCCCGCCTGCACTTCGTCGAGCAACGTCTCAGGCTTGAGTTCAAAGCTTGAAACCAATTCACCGACTTGATTGTGAATTTCACCTTTGTAGGGATAGATCGTAACCACATCACCCGTTTCTAGCCGGGACACATCGCATTCGATTGGCAATGCCCCAGAGTCCTCAGCGGTATTAAAGAAAATCGGAGCCATTTTACCGGCCAAAATCACGCCGCCCGTGCGCTTATTGGGCACAAAGGGAATGTCTTGGCCAACGGCCCAAATAACGGAGTTCATCGCTGATTTGCGCGAAGAGCCTGTGCCGACGACATCGCCCACGTAGGCAACGGGGTGGCCCTTTTGTTTGAGTTGCTCAATGGTTTTGAGCGCACCTGGCATTTTGCTCTCGAGTATCACCAAGGCGTGGAGCGGAATGTCCGGGCGTGTAGTGGCGTGGGGCGCGGGCGAGAGGTCATCAGTGTTGGTTTCGCCGGGCACCTTGAAGACGGTGACGGTGATGGCTTCGGGAATCTTGGGACGATCGGTGAACCAGTCGGCGTTGGCCCAGGCTTCGACGACTTGCTGGGCGTAGGCATTGCTTTCGGACAATTCCATCACGTCGTTGAAGGCGTCGTAAACCAGCAGGGTTTTGCTGAGGGCGGCGGCAGCGGCGATCGCCAGCTCCGTCTGTTCCGATCGCAAGAGTTCAATCAAAGCCGCAACGTTATAGCCCCCCATCATGGTGCCCAGCAGTTCGACAGCAGCGGTGGCCGAAATCAGCGGGCTGGTGACGTCGCCCTTGGCCAAGGCCGTCAAGAAGGACGCTTTGACGTAGGAAGCAGAGTCCACGCCGGGGGGAACGCGATCGCGCAACAGATGCAGCAGAAATTCCCCGTCTTGGGCCGGTGGCTGTTTCAATAATTCACACAGCGCAGCCGTTTGCTCTGTATCCAGCGGCAGTGGCGGCACGCCCAGGGCCTCTCGTTCGGCGGCGCGTTGGCGATATTGGCTCAGCATGGTTAGACCCTCTCCGGTTGCGATCGCGATGTTGACCTCGGGTACGTCGGCCCCCAAGCCGTCATCCAGTATACGAAAATGTGTGGAGCTAAATTGTAGCGACCTTTTCACTGGGCGAAGCTCAGCAAACGGCGGCGGGCTGGAGCTGGGATTGCGATCGCCCAGGCCGCACTGTGGGGCTCGACACTTCAGGTGCGGCCTCAACCCCTGTCCGGTGGCTGGGACGGCGATCGACCTCCCAGTCCTGAGGCCGCACCACCGGAACCACCCGAGGCCGAGCAAAGCGCTGGGGCATCTGAGTCGAATGCAAGGGTACGGCCCGATACCGCTGAGAACGGCTCGCTGCGCGAGTGCCAGACCGAGCAGCTCCAGACCGAGCAGCTCCAGACCGAGCAGCTCCAGACCGAGCCGCCGCCGATCGCCGACCCCGGAGGGGGTTGACCTCGCGACCATAGGCCAAGCGCTGCTGAGATAGCCAAAACTGCTGCAACACCCAAGGTGCCGTCGCGCCAAACCACAGGGTTAGCACGAGCAAAATATAAATCTGATTCTGCGTTAGGGTTTCGTCGATCGCCCGCCCAATTTTCTCTGTGTCCAGATCTGTGTTCAGATCACTGAAGCAACAAGCCGGGGTGTCCTGGGGCTGAATTTGGCCAATCACCGTCGCCCAACGGGCCGTGTTCCCCAAGGTCGTATTCCTCAAGGCCACATGACCCGCATAACTGGAAGCCACAGGAGAATCCACAGCCAGGGCCACCGTCCAGGTAGGCGACGGCAGCTCAGGCGGAGGAGTGGCTTGGGCGATCGCCGCCTGGAGCAACGGGGCCAACGCGATAGCCGCGACACCGATGGCGATAGGTATCGCCCTTAAAGCAGGCTGTGTGCTGGGGGAACTGGAAAGGATCATCACAATTCTTCTCGGGTTGTCTAGGGGCGGGGAATGCAGTAGACACCGTGACGAAGACTACAAAAAAGATCTGCGTAGATAGATTTGGCTACGCTAGCATTTATCATTCCCCAGAAATATTTTTTGCCCCTCGTCGTCGAAAAAACGTGAAAACAACGCGCAAACATTGCCAAAACTTTAACAACACCTCTCCCTAAACACATCTTTAACAGCAGGGAGCAATAACCGCTGAGAGAAACTGGGTCTGGTTTCACCCCAACTGACTGCGTCCATGCCGCGCCACGATCTTCTGCTCAGAGTGCCAAACGGGCTGCCTGGGCGATCGCTCGCACCTCATCCCAAGCCAAAGGGCTAAAGCCATCGCCTCCAACCTTGTCTCTAACCTTGTCCGGGTCTCCGTCTGCCTGACTGAGCCACAGCAAATATTCCACATTTCCCGCTGGGCCAGTGATCGGTGACCAGGTGAGACCGCGATCGCGCCAGCCCAAGCCCCGCGCTGCCTCCAGCACCTGCCAAATGGCTCCAGCTTGATCCATGGCATCGCGCACAACGCCCTTTTTGCCGATCTTTTCTCGGCCGACCTCAAACTGAGGCTTGACCAGCAACAGCAGCTCACGCGGCTCATGTAAGAGTCGATGCAGCGCCGGGAGTACTTTGACCAACGAGATAAACGACACATCGACCACGCCCAAATCTGGCCACACCTCGCCTTCACCATACAGACCTTCTGGCAACAAATGCCGTAGGTTGGCACGTTCTTTGATCGTTACCCGCCCATCGGTTTGCAACTTCCAGGCCACCTGTCCATAGCCCACATCGACACCGTAGACCCGTTGTGCTCCGTGCTGAAGTAAGCAATCGGTAAAGCCTCCGGTGGAGATGCCGCCATCGAGACAAATGCGATCGCCCACCTTGATCTCAAACTGTGCCAAAGCCTTGGCCAACTTCTCTCCCCCCCGCGACACATAGGCAGACCTTTGTTTGATTTCAATGGTTGCCGCCAAGTCGATTTCGGTACCGGGCTTATCAATCACTTGGCGTTCTACCTTCACCTCCCCCGCCCGAATTAGCCGCTGGGCCAAGGCGCGCGAGTCACACAGTTGTCGTTCAACCAACAGCAGATCGAGTCGCTGTTTTGAGGGACGAGATTTAGGCAAAATTAGTCTGCTCCTCGGATGAGTTCGACGCGATCGCGACCATCAATCTCATTCAAATAGACTTTAACCTGCTCATGTTTCGCCGTGGGCAGCAGCTTGCCGACAAAGTCTGGGTGGATGGGCAACTCTCGATGCCCGCGATCCACTAAGACCGCCAGCCGAACGAGTGCAGGCCGACCGTAGTCATTAATCGCATCTAGCGCAGCTCGAATCGTTCGCCCTTTGAAGATCACATCATCGACTAACACCACAATCTTGCCCGTGAGATCGGTGTCAATATCTGTTTTGGCCGGTGTGCGAATGCCAATTTGATCCAAGTCATCTCGATAGAAGGTGATATCTAATTCCCCCATTGGCACCTCAATCCCTTCAAGTGTCTGAATTTGTGCCGCCAGTAGAGCCGCCAGCGGCACCCCACGGGTGTGAATGCCCAGCAACACCAGCTGTTGCAAGTGACCGCCGCCGGCCTCGATCAGTTGTGATGCCAAGCGGTTGCAGGTGCGGCGAACCTCTTCTCCGGACAGAATTTCGATAATCTCTTGGGGCATGGCAGCAGGCGGAAAAATTAGGATGACTCTAGCTCCAGTCTACTCAGCTGCTTGGCTTAAACAAAGCGCGATTCCCATAACCATGAGCCCTAGCCAGCCTAAGAAACACAGCCGAGTCAATTCCAAGGCCCGCCCAATCCGTTCCGGCGTGATTGGCTGCCGATCGTCGCCGAGTAAGGGCTTGGATTTGATCTGGCCGCGATAGTGATTATCTCCCCCCACCTGCACCCCCAGGGCGGCGGCATAAACGCATTCACTCCAGCCTGAGTTGGGGCTTGGGTCTTGGCGGGCGTCCCGCCAGCAGAGCCGGAGCACTCGCCGAGGCTGGCCAGATAGAAGTGCGATACACAACACGGCTAGTCTGCAGGGCAACCAGGTGAGCCCGTCTTCAAGTCTGGCGCTAAACCAGCCCAGATGGGTGTAGGGCATGTCTCGATAGCCCACCATCGAATCGAGGGTGCTGGCTGCTTTGTAGGCCAGGGCTCCAGCAATAGCTCCGGATAGGCTGGCCTGTGATGCCAATGCGGTGCCCAATTCTGTACCCAATCTCATACTTAATTCTGTGTCGAATCCCACGCTGAATCCCATGCTGAATCCCGCCCCGAGCCCCGCACCAAATCCTGCATAAAACAAAGGGGCCAAGACCCCGTCGATGGCGTTTTCGGTCACGGATTCAAAGATGGCGCGATAGATCTCCTCTGGGGAAAGCGTTGCAGTATCTCGCCCAACATAACGACTGAGGCGATCGCGCGCTTGCACCAAATCCCCTGAACTCAGCGGCCCCAAAACATCCTCTGCTGCCCGACGCAAACTTCGTCCGGCAAAACAACTTGCCAGCAGAATCACCGCGATTCCCAGGCCTAAACCAGGATGAATGGAGAGAGCCGTGATGACGATCATTGCCCCAATCAAACCGCTGCCTAGAATCAGCAACAGTCCTAGCCCAACCCCTGCAACTTTCTGGAGACGAGGCGCGCGATCGCATCAAAAACCCAGCGCTTATATCGCTCGATCAACCAACCCATAACCTGCACCGGGTGAGGCCAACTCCAGGGATCTGCCAGCAGAAAGTCTAAAGCCGCTGCAGTCAGCAGAACAGCAATTAATGACATTGCCCAAAACTCTTAAATAGAACATTAGAACTATGTTTCGGAATTTGACGAATGAGAGCGCGATCGATATTTTTCATTGACAGCTTGCCAATCTAGAATGCGTAGACTAAACGATAAAGTTGTTTCCCATCCCCTGAGTCGCCTGCCAACTGCGAGCATCGTAATAAAGATCTTCTAGGGAAACGCCGTAGAGTGCTTCTTTGAGCTTAAGGTCGAGCCGCTTCCAGAGGCTAAAGGTAACCCAATCTTCGGCTTGAACCGTTGCTGTCGTTGAAAGTTCTGGGAGCGACATTGACTCTCCAACGGCGTCTAGAATTTGTCCCAAGCTGATTTGTTTGGGCTCGCGTGCCAGGCAGTACCCCCCGCTCGGCCCACGAACAGAGTTGACGATACCCGCTCGCCGAAGTTCGATCAGGAGTTTTTCAAGGTAGGGGGCAGGTAGATTCTGGCGCTTGGCGATCGCATTGACCGAAGTCGGCGCGAGGTTCGGTTGTAAGCTCAAGTCCAAGAGCGCCTTGACGCTGTATTGGCCGCGAGTCGTTAGTTTTAGCACAGTGAGTTGGATGGGTTTCTAATAGTTATCAGGTCAAAACTATATGTAGGGCAAGGGTTTTATCGCTTTGATTAAGATCGTACATGCGGCAGTTACGGCATAAACTGTTCAAGCATTCCGAGATGATGTATTCACTTCCTAGGTAAAAAAGCGGACTTAAGCCCAAAGAAATTAAACAAGTCTAATGACTATTTGCGAACCATGGTTGTACTATATTAAAGAAGTTGAGGTGACGTTTTGATCTGGACGTTTTGATCCGCTAGTTGAAGAGGTAGGGAACAATAGGCCTGAACGACAAGGTTGAGTTCCCAAGATAATCAGCTTTGGCTTAGCCGCTTCGGCGTCGCAAACAACTGAATCCTGTCCGAATAAAACACAAAGCTTCCTGGTCATGATTGCTAGCCGTCCCGACGGATTGAGCCTTGCATCTGACTTGGGCTGGTTTGTGCTGTGTAAAACCCATCCGAGTGGAGTGACTCGTTAGAGAGATGCCTAGAAAGAAAGCAGAGCCCAAGACCGAGCCCAAAGCAAAGACTCTCAAGACTGTAAAAAAGACTGTTGCCCGAACCACCGCAAGCGCGGCGCTCAATACAGCAACAAAATCTGTGGCTAAGGCATCCCCCAAAACGGCCGTGAAGGATGGGGTCAAGACTACTGCAAAAGCCCCTGGCAAAATCTCTCCTCGTGCCACGAAGGGTACTGCGACTAAGCTGTCAAAGTCAGCTGAGGTGGCGGCCGAGAAGGTGGCAGCAAAGGCGAGTCCTAGGGCCGAAGCCGGAGTGGTGAATGAGACTGTCGAAGGAGAAGCTTTGACAGGCGCAGTCCTCGTGCAAAAGGTTCGGGACCTAGGCAATCTCAGTAAAGAGGAAAAAGCAAAGGCTTGCGGTTATTACGCAATGACCAAGAATGGCCTCGAACGGGTCAATATGATGAAGTTCCTCAATGCGTTGATTGATGCTGAGGGCATTGACCTAGATGGAAAATCAGGTGACTCTAATGGTCGTGGTGGCCGCAGTGCCAGCTACCGGATTACGGTTCAGTCCAATGGTAATTTGCTGATTGGGGCAGCTTACACAAAGCAAATGGATCTTAAGCCAGGTGACGAGTTCAAGATCACCTTGGGACGTAAACATATTCGTTTAACCCAGGTTGATGGTGATGGCGCAATGGGTGATGCAGACGAATAACGACTATTGTCCGGGGAGCATGACACGGGTGCATCCCAGTTTGCAGATCTCCGAACCGCCCTCATCCCCCAGCCCCTTCTCCCAGGGGCGGGAGAAGGGGAGCTAGAGTTCAAAGTCCTTCTCCCCTTTTTGGAGAGGGATTGAGGGTGAG
>JAAUOP010000212.1 GCA_012034805.1 Synechococcales cyanobacterium CRU_2_2
AATTGCGCGCGGCGGAAGACCCTGAGTTTGAGACCTTTTACACCAAGAACATCCTTCTGAACGAGGGTATGCGTGCTTGGATGGCCTCCCAGGATCAGCCCCACGAAAAGTTTGTCTTCCCTGAGGAAGTCCTACCTCGCGGTAACGCACTCTAGAAGCAGGAGAATCCGGTGGGGACGAACCGCGTTCGTCCCCACCCAGAATCAGGATTTCCATGCTAAATTGATCGAGGTCCACCCTTGAAACTGAACACTTAGCAAGTATGGAGGTGATGCCCATGATTGAGAGTAGTACACTGATGGGTCTTCAGGTTGCACAGAGTCGGCTATGCGCCGGGGCTGTTATCTAGGATTTCCTCCCGGTAGTCAGGCGTAGCCTGAACTGACCCTGCTAGACCGCTCTTGTCTGTTCTGCCTGATCTACTCAGCAGTCCATGACAGGAGCGGATAGTCTTTTAAAGGGTTTCGAATAAAGGGTTTTGAGGTGAGGTGAGAGTTCAAAAAGAGTCTCTGCACCTAGTGAGTCTCTGCGCCCAGTGGAGATTAGCGCCCAATCTGTCAGCTCAATTATTCATTCTGTCACCGCCATGGCCGCTCTACTGTCAGATTCAGAAGTCCAAACCCGCGCGCGTCAACTCTCCTCAGAATGGTCTGTGAAAGGCAAGGAGTTGACGTCGGTGTGGAAGTTTAAGGGCTTTGTGGAGGCGATCGCCTTCCTCAACAAGCTGGTAGCCCCCGCTGAAGCTGCTGGTCATCACCCCGACCTATCCGTTTCCTACAACAAAGTCACGGTGAGCCTCACCACCCACGATGCGGGCGGACTGACCCAACAGGACTTTGACCTAGCCGAAATTATCTCTAGGCTTTAGAAACGCAGTTATGGGGATATTGCAAGTGGAGTAGGGCAATCGCCCCATTTTTGTGTCGCAGAAGACAGGTATTCCCCGAAAACCTGGATTAGCTTTAGAAGTAAGGGTGTAAAATCCTGTTCGGCAAAAAATTGATCCGGTGTGAGGAAATCAATCGTTATGAAACTCAACAATCTTAGAATGTTGTCCATGGCTCCTGCTGCCTTGGCTTCTGTGTTCGTCGCCAATGCTGTGCTGGCCCAAGATGCAAGCAACCTGGCTCAAATTAACCAGTACGCCAACGAAGGCGCAGCGATGGGTCAGGTGACCTCGGTCTCCCAACTGCGTGACGTCCAACCCACCGACTGGGCTTTCCAAGCCCTCCAGTCCCTGGTTGAGCGCTATGGCTGTATTGCGGGCTATCCCGACGGCACCTATCGCGGCAACCGCGCCATGACGCGCTACGAGTTCGCCGCTGGCCTCAACGCTTGCTTGGATCGCGTCAACGAACTGATTGCCTCCGCCACTGCTGACCTGGTCACCCAGGAAGACCTGGCCGTCCTGCAGCGCCTGCAAGAAGAGTTCCAAGCTGAACTCGCTACTCTGCGTGGTCGTGTCGATGCCCTCGAAGCTCGCACCGCAGAACTCGAAGCCAATCAGTTCTCCACCACCACTAAGCTGCAAGGCCAAGCCATCTTCGACCTCGGCAGCGTGTTCTCCGGCGACATCGGCGGTAATGATGTGGAAGACGAAGTCACCCTGGGTGGCCGTGTGCGTCTACGCCTGAAGACCAGCTTCACCGGCAAGGATGAGCTGCGCACTCGCCTCCAGGCAGGCAACATCACTAGCTACGCGAATCGGGCACCTTCGAAGGCGCAGACGCCACCTACGATACCAACACCAGCAACAACTTCGAGCTAGACGAGCTCTACTACCGCTTCCCCCTCGGCCCTGGCAAAGCCTACATCGGTACCATTGGTGTAGACCTTGACAACGTCGTGCCAACCACCGTCAGCTACACGACCAACTATGCGTTCCTCGAGCAGTTCCAGCACAACCCTGCCATCTATGAGCAAGATCAAGGTGCAGGCTTTGGCTACAGTTTACCCTTGGGTGACAAGTTCAACGTGACCGCAGCCTATGTGGCAGCACCTTCATCCTCCGCTGTGTCGGGTGTGAATGGCGGTGTAGGCGGCGCGAGCAATGTCGGCAATGACAATGGCTTGACCGGCGGTTCAAATTCTGCAGCAGTCCAGCTCACCTTTACCCCGACCAAGAACTTGGTGGCAGCATTGTCCTACGTCCGCACCTACGACCCCGATGGCTCGGACAACACAGGTGTTCGTAAGGGTACGAACTTGGCTCGCAGACCGTTCTTGAAGAATGCCGATAGCGTCGGTCAACGGAGCGCCACCACGGGCAACCACATTGGTGTTTCAGCGGGTGCCAAGCTGGGTACTAAGCTCAACGTTTCTGGCTGGGCTGGTTTCTCTACCGTTGAAGAGGTTAGGGGCAACGGCAACGCCGATATCTTCAACTGGGCAGTCAACTTGGGCTTCCCGGACCTATTCCGCGAAGGCAACTATGGCGGATTCAGCATCGGTGCGCTTCCCTACGTGACCGATGGCGACAACCTAGGTGCAACCAATAATAACCAAGACGAAGACATGCCCCTGGCGGCTCAGGTGTTCTATAGCCTCAAGCTCAGTGACAATGTCAGCGTTCAGCCCCAGCTGTTCTTCATCTCCAATCCCAATGGAAATGACAGCAATGACAGCATCTGGGCGGGTTCTTTGAAGACCACCTTCAGCTTCTAGTCGCCCGTTAATTTCCATGTGATGGGTAGGGACGAACCGCTGTTCGTCCGGCCTAGGCCAAAGCCACTGCCAACAACCGGACGAGCGAGGCTCGTTCCTAGCCGGTGGTCTGATTGAATCTTCGTTCATCTGGGAGCCCTGCAACACAGGGCTCTTTTTTGTGCCTGTTCAAAAACTGACTCCTGTGAACCGACAAACTTTTTTCCGTGATAGATAATGGTGTCAGGCACAAGAGCATTAGCGCTTAAGAAAGCTTCTGGAGTCACTCATCTGAAGTCACTCAGAGGTTAGCTTAGCCGCCTTGTGCGAACGGGTCTTCCCCCAGACCTTCGCAAGAGGAGCGATGTTCCAAAGTCGCAAGGTTCTTGACAAGGTAGGGTTCAGACCCCTGCTAAGTTCCCCCCAACGGATGAACTTTCTTTGAAATCCTTTGGGCATCTTGATTGGAGAGCCAAACACCGGTCGAAGCTTCTTTAAGGAGAGATGATCGAATGGTTAACTCTGTGCTAGTTTTTTGTTGTGTGAGAAGCATTGCTTCTATTTACCTTTTTAGGTTGTGAGGAAAGTTTAATGACTAAGATTTCTTGGAAAGCGCTACTTGCGGCTCCCGCGTTTTTGGGCCTGACGATCGCCTCTAACGTCCAAGCACAAGAAGCCAACTTGGCTCAAATCAACCAGTACGCCAACGAAGGCGCAGCCATGGGTCAGGTGACCTCGGTCTCCCAACTGCGTGACGTCCAACCCACCGACTGGGCCTTCCAAGCCCTCCAGTCCCTGGTTGAGCGCTATGGCTGTATCGCGGGCTATCCCGACGGCACCTATCGCGGCAACCGCGCCATGACTCGCTATGAGTTCGCCGCTGGTCTGAACGCTTGTTTGGATCGCGTCAACGAACTGATTGCTTCCGCCACCGCTGACCTAGTCACCCAGGAAGACCTGGCCGTCCTGCAGCGCCTGCAAGAAGAGTTTCAAGCTGAACTCGCCACCCTGCGTGGTCGCGTCGATGCCCTCGAAGCTCGCACCGCAGAGCTCGAAGCCAACCAGTTCTCCACCACTACAAAGCTAACGGGTCAAGCGGACTTTGATTTGGGCAGCGCGTTCTCTGGCCAAAAGCCTGATGGTACCGATGTAGAGGACGAAGTGACCTTGGGTTACGCGATCGACCTCAACCTCAACACCAGCTTTACCGGTAAGGACTTGCTGTTTACCAGCCTGGGTGCAGGCAACTTCGAGTACGTCACCCGCACCGGCACTCCTGAAGCCACGTTTGATTACCAGAATGGCAACGCCGCCAACAACGGCATCTCGCTGCAGGATCTCTGGTACAGGTTCCCGCTTGGCAAAGCCAATGTAGTGGTCGGTGCAGTTGGCCTAGAGCCGGACGAGATTGTTCCCACGACGGCAAACTTGATCGGCGATGGTGCAAGCGATTTCTTCGTGGGCGGCAACCCCCTCTCCTACAACTTGATTAATGGTGGTGCAGGTGCGGGCTTCAACTACCAATTGCTGCCTGCCGTCAACGTTGCAGCGGGCTACTTGGCCTCCGAAGCCGCTAACGTCGGTAACGACAACGGCTTGACCGGTGGCGACAACACCGCCTTTGCACAGCTGACCCTGACTCCGTTCAAGAGACTGACGCTGGCCGCGACCTACAACCACGCTTACTTCTCTCAGAATGGCACGGCAACCAGTGGTGGTGCACTGAGCACGCTACAAGGAGCGCCCTTGGTTCTGGGTACTTCCACAACAGCTGATACGTTTGGCCTCAACGCAGGCTTTGCCCTCAGCCCCAAGCTCAACATCTCTGGCTGGGCTGGCTGGGGTAACTTTGACTCCAAGGATGTCAACGCTGACGTGAGCCTGTTTACCTGGGCCGCACAGGTCGGATTCCCCGATTTGTTCCGCGAAGGTAATCTCGGTGGTCTGTCCATTGGTGCGTTCCCCTACGCCACCGATATCAGCGTTCCCGGCCCTGATCCCGATAGTGAGGACACGGCGCTGCAGGCTCAAGCCTTCTATCGCCTGAAACTGAGCGACAACATCAGCGTTCAGCCCAGCGTGATCTACATTGCCAACCCCGGTGGCAATGACAACAACGAGGGTATCTGGATCGGCAACATCCGTACCCGTTTCAGCTTCTAAGCTACTTGTCTAGGCTCAATTCTCGTGATTGAGCGTTCATTAAAAAAGGCTCTGCAGTGATTGCAGAGCCTTCTTGGGCTTACAGGTTTGGTGTGTAATCTTCCTTCAGGTTGGATCAACGGAAGAATCGGGCGTTACTTGGACAGACTGCAGCGCTAGGGCATCTTGCAACCACGCTTGCAACTGCTCGGATGTGGAGAGATCGGGGATTGATTGGAAGAGTTGGGAGAGCTGCGATCGGCCCAATCGCCCCAATTGCATCCCAACATCCGGAGGCAATGGCCCCAAAATCTCGATCAATTGGGCACAGAGCAATGCTTGCTCATTCCTCAATCCATCCAGCCAATCCATCAGCGACTCCACTGAACGAAACTCAAACAACGCCTCACCGAGCTCCTCCAGTTGCCAGTGGGACAGCCCATCAATCTGAGCTTGCACCTCCGACGAAACCGTCCCCAACCGCCGTCCCAACAGACGCAAAACCAGATCTCGCTGCCCTTGCTGGAGTCCTTGCTGGAGTCCCTGCTGGAGTCCTTGCTGGAGTCCTTGCTGGAGTCCTTGCTGGAGTCCTTCTTCTAGCCAACTGGTCACAATTTGCATGACAGCCTCTCGTTGTCTTGGTTCCATGCTATCAACCTCGGCCTGAAATAGCTGAGTTTCCTGTGGGTTGAGCTTCAAGTACGTATCCACAAAACCAGAGATTAATCTCATTTTCGCGGGATTTAGCCGTAGGGTTGCCATTAAGCGCAAACACTCAACCTTGACCCGGAGCCGTTCGGCCTCGGGGATTTTCATCCGGGACATTAAAGCAGCAGCAACCGGGTTATGTGGCTCTAGGAAATCCCGCCAATTCAGTCGGTTGAGCTGGATGACATCGTAATGAAATTCTAGAATCAGCTTCTGAGCCGCTACAACCCGATGGATTGCGGGTTGAGCCTTGCTCGGAGAAGGGAAAGAGAACAGTGCGATCGGATACACCGTTAGTCCATGATTTTCATAGAGACGGGCAAAGTAGCGAAACATGCGGCGATCGA
Organism: Synechococcales cyanobacterium CRU_2_2; assembly: GCA_012034805.1. Taxonomy (GTDB): domain Bacteria; phylum Cyanobacteriota; class Cyanobacteriia; order PCC-9006; family JAAUQQ01; genus JAAUOP01. The sequence continues at coordinate 5,841 of JAAUOP010000212.1, forward strand.
AATTCGCCTGGGGCTGGGCCTGATGTTCAAGATGGATCAAAATAAACGCATCCTGTCCCCGAATCCTTGCCTTGGCCAGTAGATCGGCTTCGTAGCGATCGCCCTCCAGCACGTCTGTAAAGACCTCCTTGTCCATAAAGTGAACGCTATCGCAGCAATTGTAAATTCAAAACTTGCCCAGGTCTCGTCTGGGCATCTGGGCTCGATGATGTAAGAGGACGACCTGGAGTGCCAACAAGATGGAAGGCAGCCCTCTCAGCTTCGAGCTGCTGTTGAGCTATCTACACCGTGGAATTGCGGCGCTAGAGGAGCCGCGTGAATGGAGTA
>JAAUOP010000066.1 GCA_012034805.1 Synechococcales cyanobacterium CRU_2_2
TACTCCATTCACGCGGCTCCTCTAGCGCCGCAATTCCACGGTGTAGATAGCTCAACAGCAGCTCGAAGCTGAGAGGGCTGCCTTCCATCTTGTTGGCACTCCAGGTCGTCCTCTTACATCATCGAGCCCAGATGCCCAGACGAGACCTGGGCAAGTTTTGAATTTACAATTGCTGGAACGGGTACGAAATATTTCCATCTAAGTTCCTGTTTTGGGGTGTTAGGCAGAATCAATTCCGTCTAATAGATAGTTAGACCGATATACAGAGAACGAGCTGAGAACTGATGGACTGGACGCCCCCACCGAAAAAAATGCTGACGCCGCCTTGCTCAAAAAGCGACTGTGGGATGCGATCGCGCAATTCCGCATCCCGTTCAACGCTCCCTTTCGCAACTAACCACTATGCCCACTGACTCTGATAGCAACTACCCGCCACACCAGACCTCGCCCTCGGTCCTCCGAGAGGACGGCATCGAATACGGCTTCATCGGCAAGCTCCAAAAACTTAAATACGAATATCGCCAAGACATCACCGATCGCGCCTCCCTGGAAGAGAACTTCCGCGATAAGTTTGAGTCTCTCAACCGTTGCCGTCTCACTGATTCCGAGTTTGCCCGCCTGCTGGATGAAATCGTCAGTCCAGACGTTTTTACCGCTGCTAAGACCCTGCGCGAAATCAATGCCTTCACCCGTGACGATGGCACCCCACTCAACTACACCCTGGTGAACCTCAAAGACTGGTGCAAAAACACCTTTGAGGTCGTTAACCAACTGCGCATCAATACCGACAACAGCCACCACCGCTACGATGTGCTGATTTTGATCAATGGTGTGCCCGCTGTGCAGATCGAGCTGAAGACCCTCGGCATCAGTCCGCGTCGGGCGATGGAGCAGATCGTTGACTACAAAAACGACGCGGGCAACGGCTACACCAAGACCCTGCTTTGTTTTCTCCAGCTCTTTATTGTCAGCAATCGCGATCGCACCTATTACTTCGCCAACAACAACGCCCGCCACTTCGCTTTCAATGCCGAGGAGCGTTTCCTGCCCATCTATGAGTTCGCGGACGAGGCGAACCAGAAGATCACCCACCTGAACGACTTCGCCGATCGCTTCTTGCAAAAGTGTGCCCTGGGCAAGACCCTCAGCCGCTACATGGTGCTGATCCAGAGCGAGCAAAAGCTGATGATCATGCGGCCTTACCAGGTCTATGCCGTGCAGCGGATCGTGCAGTGCATTGAGGACGATGCGGGGAACGGCTACATCTGGCACACCACCGGCAGCGGCAAGACGCTGACATCCTTCAAAGCCTCTACCCTGCTCAAGCTCAATGAGCATATCCACAAATGCCTGTTCGTGGTGGATCGAAAAGATCTCGATCGCCAGACCCGCGAGGAGTTTAACAAGTTCCAGGCAGGCTGCGTGGAGGAAAACACCAACACCGCCGCCCTCGTGCGCCGACTGCTCTCGGAGGACTATGCGGACAAGGTGATCGTCACCACCATCCAGAAGCTCGGTCTGGCGCTGGATGAAAACAGCAAGCGCAACCAGCAGCGCCGCAAAAGCGGCCAAGCCACCTACAAAAAGCAACTGGAGGCGCTGAAGGACAAACGCATTGTCTTGATCTTCGATGAATGTCACCGATCGCAATTCGGCGAGAATCACAAGGCCATCAAAGAATTTTTTCCCAAGGCTCAACTTTTTGGCTTTACGGGTACGCCGATCTTTGAGGCCAATGCCACTCTGAAACAGATCGAGGGCACCCAGGCATCAATGCGTACCACGGAAGACCTCTTCCAGAAACCGCTCCATGCTTACACCATCACCCACGCGATCGAAGACGGGAACGTGCTGCGCTTCCATGTGGATTACTTCAGGCCCAAGGAAGAGAAGGGCAAGAAGCTGCCCAATCCCGGTGAAGCGATCGCCAAGCGCGCTGTGATCGAGGCTATTCTGGCCAAGCATGATGCGGCCACCGCTGGCCGTCGGTTCAATGCCATCCTGGCCACCGCCTCGATTAATGACGCGATCGAATACTACGGTCTGTTTAAGACGATGCAGGCTGAGAAGCAGGCCGAGGAGCAGGCCGACGGCACCGAGTTCAAGCCGCTGAATATCGCCTGTGTGTTTTCGCCGCCCGCCGAGGGTGACAAGGACGTGCGCCAGATCCAGGAAGACCTGCCCCAAGAGAAGGCAGATAACGAAGAAGACCCTGAGGGTAAAAAAGCCGCGCTCAAGGCCATCCTGGCGGACTACAACAACCGCTATGGTGGCAATCACAAGCTCAGTGAGTTTGACCTTTACTATCAGGACGTGCAGAAGCGCATTAAGGATCAGCAGTGGCCCAATGCTGACTTTCCGCACGCGCAGAAGATCGACATCACGATCGTGGTGGATATGCTGCTCACGGGCTTTGATTCCAAATACCTGAATACGCTCTATGTGGATAAGAATCTCAAGTACCATGGCTTGATCCAGGCGTTTTCTCGCACGAACCGCGTGCTCAATGGCACGAAGCCCTACGGCAATATCCTCGACTTCCGTCAGCAGCAGGAGGCCGTGGATGCGGCGATCGCCCTTTTCTCTGGGGAAAAGACCAGTGAGCAGGCGCGGGAAATCTGGCTGGTGGACAAGGCTCCGATCGTCATCCAGCAATTGGAGGCGGCTGTGCAGCGGCTCGACAGCTTCATGCAATCCCAGGGGCTGACCACCGCACCGGAGGCCGTGCCGAATCTCAAGGGTGATGCGGCCCGCGCGGCCTTCTGCGCCCAATACAAGGAAGTCCAGCGGCTGAAGACGCAGCTCGACCAATACACCGACCTCACCGAGGACAATAAAGCCGCGATCGAGCAGGTGCTGCCAGAGGAGCGGCATCGGGGCTTTAAGGGGGCGTATTTGGAGACGGCTCAGCGGCTCAAGGCGCAGCAGGGTAAGGGCAAGAGCGACGACCAGCCGGTGCCAGACAATGTGGATCAGCTCGATTTTGAGTTTGTGCTTTTTGCCTCTACTGTGATTGATTACGACTACATCATGGGGCTGATTGCTAAGTTCTCGGCTCCAGGTTCGGGCAAGGCGAAGATGAGCCGGGAGGCGCTGATCGGCTTGATCGGTGCCGATGCTAAGTTTATGAATGAGCGGGAGGATATTGCGGCTTACATTGCCACGCTGAAGGCGGGGGAGGGGTTGAGCGAAACGGCGATCCGTGAGGGCTATGCCCGCTTTAAGGCGGAGAAGGATGGGCGGGAATTGGCGGCGATCGCGGGTAAGCACGGCCTTGCTGCTGCGGCGCTGCAAGCTTTTGTGGATGGCATTTTGGAGCGGATGATTTTTGATGGGGAGCAGCTTGGCGACTTGATGGCTCCGCTGGATCTGGGCTGGAAGGCGCGCACTCAGGCGGAGCTGGCGCTAATGGATGACCTGTTGCCGCTGCTGACTAAACGGGCCGCTGGCCGCGATATTTCAGGACTCAGCGCGTATGAATCGTAAACAACAATAGGCTACTTCATGGAAACCAATCTCATCCAACAACTCACAGAAACCTTTGAAGGCCACGCCCAGCAGACCGAAAGCGGCGTCGAATACTGGCTTGCCCGCGACCTGCAGCACCTTCTCGGCTACATGAAATGGGAAAACTTCCAGACCGTCATCGCCAAAGCCAAAACCGCCTGTGAGGTATCAGGTCACGCGGTCGAGAACCATTTTCTGACGTCAGGAAAATGGTCAAAATCGGCTCCGGCACGGAACGGGAAATCGACGACATCATGCTCACCCGCTATGCCTGCTACCTGATCGCCCAGAACGGCGACCCGAGAAAACAGGAAATCGCCTTTGCTCAGACCTACTTCGCCGTCCAGACCCGCCGTGCGGAACTCATCGAGCAACGACTCCTTGATGCTGAGCGCGTTTCCGCCCGCAAAAAGCTTACGGACACGGAAAAGGAACTCTCCGCCGTGATTTTTGAACAAACCGGGGGAAATCAGGACTTCGCCCTCATCCGCAGCAAGGGCGACCAAGCCCTCTTCGGTAAAAGCACTCAGTCCATGAAAGCCCAATGGCGCGTGCCTAATAATCGCCCGCTCGCAGACTTCGCCCCCACCATCATTCTAAAAGCAAAGGACTTCGCCGCCGAGATCACCATCCACAATGCCCGCACCCACGGCATGTCCACCGAGCCACAGATTTCCAAAGAACACATCACCAACAACAAAGCCGTTCGTGACACCCTCCTCAACCGTGGCATCCGCCCCGAAACCCTACCACCAGCCGAAGACGTTAAGAAAGTAGAACGCCGCCTGACCTCCGACGAAAAGAAAGCCCTAAAGAAGCCCGAGGCCCTGGGCGAATCATGAATAGTCAATCCGACATTATCCCCTCTGATTACCAAGCATGGCTGGAAACGCTCAAGGGCTTGATCGCACCACTCCAGGCGCTCCACCAGCAAGCGATCGAAGCCTATGAACCTTCTGTTTGGAGAATTATCCATAGCGGTAGCCGGGACACTCACCTGATCGAACATACTCTCGATCGTCTTCTGGATCACGCCTGCATTCCGCAAGGTCTCGCGCTTTTCAAAGTCCTCTGTCGGCACTATTGGCAAATCGACCAGCAGGCGACCGCCGACTATGTCAACGCCTATCGCGAGATTTGGGGCTCTGATGACGAGGAGGAAACGGAGGTGGTGGAATGAAAAAGAAAGGTGAGAAGTTGGAAGTGAGAAGTGAGAAAGGGCGTCAGGATGAGTCTTTCTCAGTTCAAAATTCTCAATTCTTAATTCCCCGGCTGCGGTTTCCGGAGTTTCGGGAGGCGGAGGGATGGAAGGAACAAGCGGGAAATGTCTTGTTTGACCAAGTCAATAACCGGAATCCCGATCCCGAACTACCAGTTTTAGCGATTACTCAAGAGTACGGGGCAATTCCTCGTCATATGATTGACTACCATGTCTCGGTCACTGAGAAAAGCATCAAGAGCTATAAAGTGGTTCAGGTTGGTGACTTCATCATCAGCCTTAGATCGTTCCAAGGTGGGATCGAGTATTCGCAATATCACGGAATATGCAGCCCTGCGTATGTCATCCTCCGTCTGCGCGCCAACGAGAGCGACGAATACTTTAGGTACTACCTCAAGACGGACAGATTCATCCGCATCCTCACCAGGAATCTCGAAGGGTTACGCGATGGCAAAATGGTTAGCTACGCGCAGTTCTCAGAGCTGTTACTACCGATTCCCAAGCTCGCTGAACAACAAAAATCGCGGAGTGCCTGAGTTCGGTGGACGAGGCGATCGCCGCCCAAGCCCGAAAACTGGACGCGCTCAAGACCCATAAAAAAGGGCTGATGCAGCAGCTTTTCCCCCGCGAAGGCGAAACCCAACCCCGCCTGCGGTTTCCCGAATTTCGGGGGACGGGGGAGTGGGTGAGTGATTCGTTAGGCAATTTATTCGAGACTAGCTCGGGAGGGACTCCTAGCCGCACTGACAAGGCTTATTGGGACGGGGATATTCCGTGGATCACTACTTCGCTAGTGGACCGCCGCGTGATTAACAGTGCTGAAGAGTTCCTAACAACGGATGGTTTGCAAAATTCCTCCGCAAAACTCTTTCCCAAAGGCACTGTTTTAATGGCCATGTATGGTCAAGGCAAGACCCGTGGACAAGTTGCGTTGCTGGGCATTGAGGCAACAACGAATCAAGCCTGTGCTGCTATCCTTCCCCGCGAAGACATTGATCCTTATCTCGTCTTCCTGAACTTGGCGGGACGATATGAGGAAATCCGGGAAATGAGTAATCGCGGCGGGCAGGAAAACCTCAGTCAAGGACTCATCCGGGAAATCCGGTTCGCGTTTCCTCCAGACGATGCAGAACAGCGCAAAATCACATTCTGCCTGAGCACCCTCGACGACCTGATCACCGCCGCAACCCAAAAGCACGAAACCCTCAAAACCCACAAGCGCGGACTGATGCAGCAGCTTTTCCCATCCCCAGAGGCGGTTAAAGCATGAGCAGCAAGCCAAAGATCAACAACTATGCGAATCTGAAAACGCTGGCCCGAAAGCTACGTGATGATCTTGGCGGCGCTGACCTCATCCTCCTCTACGCCTACAACCGCACTGGCAAGACGCGCCTATCAATGGAATTCAAGGATGAGGGCAAGCGCAAGTCAAAAAAGAATCCCGCAGGCATCGCCGACACCCTCTACTTCAACGCCTTCACCGAAGACCTATTCACCTGGGAAAACGATCTCGATGGAGACGCTGCCCGCCATCTCCAGCTCAATCCCAACTCCACCTTCTTCAACGGCCTGAGAGACCTCGCCCTCGACGAGACAATTGCGGGCTACCTCAATCGCTACGCAGATTTTGACTTCGACATCGACTACACCGAATGGAAAGTCTCCTTCCGCAAAGGAGAAGCAGAAAACATCAAAATCTCCCGAGGAGAGCAGAACATCTTCATCTGGTGCCTCTTCATGGCCATCTGCGAGCGGATGCTCGACGGCCACATCTCCTACCAGTCGAACAAATTCCTCTACATCGACGACCCCATCTCCTCCCTCGATGACAACAACGCGATCGCGATCGCCTGCGACCTCGCCCAATCGCTGCGCCGCGCCGCCAGCCGCCAAGACCCAAACGGCGATCCCGCGCCCATCAAAATCGTCTTCTCCTCACACCACGCCCTTTTCTTCAACGTCATGTGCAACGAGATTGGCCGATCCAAAGCAAGGGAGCCAAGGGTCACTCACAAACGCTACTTCCTCCACCGTCCGAATAGCGACGGTGCCTATACCCTACGCGCCACCGACGACACACCGTATTTCCATCACGTCGCCAGCCTTGCCGAACTGCAACTAGCCGCCACCAGCGGCACGCTCTACACATTCCATTTCAACGCGCTGCGGAGCATCATGGAAAAAACCGCCTCCTTTTTTGGCCACCCAGACATCTCTTTTTGCCTCAAATCCCTGAATAATGAGGCCGATCTAGCGCTCTATAACCGCGCGCTCAACCTCCTGAGCCACGGCAAATACGCCATCCACGAACCCACCGAAATGGGCGACGACAACAAAGACCTGTTCCGACGCCTACTCACAGACTTTGTAACGACATTCCAATTCGCCCTGCCAGAAATAGTCGAAAACCCACCAGCCGCTCTACCCGCACCTGCGCCCGCTGCATCGCCTTCCGCAGCACCCGCCCCAACCCCATGAGCAACCCCATGAACGACACCAACCAAAAACAACCTGATTGATTCGCGATTTTGGGGCATTGCCCCAGGCTGGTATGGGAATGGGCCTTTGGCCCTACAATCCTCGACTTCCCCGCGCCAACGGCGCAACCATATACCAGCCCTGGGCAACGCCCTGGGTTCTCTAGGTTCCCATCCCCAGAGGCGGTTGAGCCATGAGAGATACAAATGGGACGGGCTTTCAGCCCTCGGGAAATCGCTGGATTCCTAGGGCACCGCCCTAGGCTGTTATGCTATTGGGCCTTTGGCCCGCAAATGTCCTAGGCTGGTATGCCATTGGGCCTTTGGTACGTAAATACATATAGCTAGCGCCAAAGGCGCGAACTCATACCAGCCTAGGCCAACGGCTAGATTTGCCATCAAACCGCACCATGCCCCAATCGCTCTCCTATCTCCTAACGCACATCGTCTTTAGCACCAAAAACCGCGCTCCCGTGCTCAATGCCACAGTGCGGCCCGCCCTGCACGCCTACCTCGCCACAGTAGCCCGCAACGTAGATTGTGAATGTTTTCGCGCTGGTGGCGTAGCCGACCATGTACACCTTGCCGTGCGCCTATCACGAACCATCACCATGGCCCAACTGGTCGAGGAAATAAAAACCTCCTCCTCCAAATGGCTCAAGACCCAATCGCCAGATCTAGCATCCTTTGCTTGGCAACGCGGCTACGGTGCCTTTTCCGTAAAGCCATCTGACCTGAATGTTCTACTCCACTATATCGACACCCAAGAAGAACACCATGGCGATCGCACCTTCCAAGACGAATACTGTGCCTTCCTTAAAAAATATGACATCGAATACGATGAACGCTATATGTGGGACTAATTCACAACATATGGGGTGCGATGTTCGGCCACTATGCATTATGCCTAGGGCGTTGCCCAAGGCTATTTATGGAAAGGGCCGTTGGCCCTAAAACCCAAACTCCTCCCGCGCCAAAGGCGCAATACCATACCAGCCCAGGGCGTTGCCCAAGGCTATTATGGAAGGGGCCGTTGGCCCTAAAACCCAAACTCCTTCCTTCCGCGCCAAAGGCGCAATACCATACCAAACTAGGGCAGCGCCCTAGACTTACACCCTAGACTTACGCCCTAGACTTACGCCCTAGACTTAAATGAACGACACCAACCAAAAACAACTAGGCAGTATTCTCTGGGGCATCGCCGACCAACTGCGCGGAGCCATGAACGCCGACGACTTCCGCGACTACATGCTCTCCTTCCTCTTCCTGCGCTACCTCTCCGGCAACTACGAGACAGCCGCTAAAAAAGAACTAGGCCGCGATTATCCCGACACCCACGACGAAACCCACCCAGTGCCGCTAGCCCTCTGGTACGCCAACAACCCAGACGACATCGCAGCATTTGAAAAACAAATGCGCCGCAAGACGCACTACGTCATCCAGCCACCCCACCTCTGGAACAGCATCGCCAACCTAGCCCGCACCCAAAACGACGAACTGCTCAACACCCTGCAAGCCGGTTTCAAATACATCGAAACCGAATCCTTCGAGAGCACTTTCCAAGGTCTCTTCTCCGAGATCAACCTCGCCTCAGACAAACTGGGCCGTACCTACGCCGATCGCAACGCCAAGCTCTGCACCATCATCCAGAAAATCGCCGAAGGACTAAACGAATTCTCCACCGACATTGATGCCCTGGGCGATGCCTACGAATACCTGATCGGCCAGTTCGCCGCCGGTTCCGGCAAAAAAGCAGGCGAATTTTACACCCCACAACAGATCTCCGACATCCTCTCCGCGATCGTCACCCTCGACAGCCAAGAACCCAAAACCGGATCAAAGCAACGCCTCGAAAGCGTCCTAGACTTCGCCTGCGGCTCCGGCTCTCTGTTGCTCAACGTGCGCAAACGCCTCAAGCACGCCGGTGGCACCATCGGCAAAATCTACGGCCAAGAAAAGAACATCACCACCTACAACCTCGCCCGCATGAACATGCTCCTGCACGGCGTCAAAGACAGCGAGTTCGAGATCTACCACGGCGACACCCTCACCAACGACTGGGAGATTCTGCGCGAACTCAACCCCGCCAAGCAGCCCGCTTTTGATGCGATCGTCGCCAACCCACCCTTCAGCTACCGCTGGGACCCTACCGATGCCCTGGGCGAAGACGTGCGCTTCAAGAACCACGGCCTTGCCCCCAAATCCGCCGCCGACTTCGCCTTCCTCCTGCACGGCTTCCACTTCCTCAAAGACGAAGGCGTCATGGCCATCATCCTGCCCCACGGCGTGCTCTTCCGGGGCGGTGCCGAAGAACGCATCCGCACCAAACTGCTCAAGGACGGCCACATCGATACCGTTATCGGCCTGCCCGCCAATCTGTTCTACTCCACCGGCATCCCCGTCTGCATCCTCGTACTCAAACGGTGCAAGAAGCCAGACGACCTGCTCTTCATCAACGCCGCCGAACAATTCGAGAAAGGCAAACGCCAAAACCAGCTCAAGCCCGAACACATCACCAAAATCATCGAGACCTACCAGCACCGGAAAGAGGAGCCGCGCTACTCCCGCCGCGTCGAGATGGCAGAGATCGAAAAGAACGACTTCAACCTGAACATTTCCCGCTACATCAGTACCGCGATCGCCGAGGAGGAGATTGATTTGACAGCGATTCATGCCGAGCTGACGGAAATCGATCGCACGATTCAAACGGCAACGGCCCAGCACAATGCGTTCCTGAAAGAGCTAGGACTGCTGCCGCTGCCCTGAAGTGCAGATGACCCGTCCAACCATTAACTTGCCACCTAAGAGCCCTGATTTCCAAGCCGTCTCCCCATAACGCCCATGCACATCGACTGCCGAGAGTTGCTCGGTTATGATGCAGAGATTTTCTGCGGGGGTGATGGGCAACGTTAGGCCGATGATTTTGCCAAGGTGTAGTTAAGAAAGTAGCAGTTAGATGTATCTTCTCAGATTGAGTACACATCATGATTGCTCCGACAAACTGAGATGAAGTCAACAATTTTCCCTCTAAATTAAACTGAGCAGACAAAGTCAACACAGGACACGAGGTCATCCCTATGGCACAAAAATCACCGACTTGCAGCTCGGCAAACACTGGCTCAAGACCAGTTCTAATGCTGCAATAGCACTTAGCCAGCTTCTTCCGCGCAACCAGAAATTCTGGCGTGAAGTCAAGTTGAATTTCGGCACTTCCACTCATCACAATTAGCAATTCTTCAACTGCTGCGTATCTCCAGCTCCGATACGGCTCACAAGTGACCCATGGCCCCAGTGCAGCCCAGATCGCGACCTTCCCATCCATTCGCCTCAGCATTCCGCCTCTGGCGATCGCCTTCCCTCGAAGCGTTTGAGTCCCGCCATACCCCATCTGCCTGCAGACCACAGAAGAGAGCGAATTGATGGTGTATGCCCTGTGACCTAGGGTTAGACGGGGTCAGGCAGCCCTGGAACGAGCCGATCGGTTGGATGGTTTGGCGTGCATCTTCCTGGCAAAGTGGGAACGTTAAAGCTAGATAAATCGAAAGCGGGTCACATCTCCATCTGCTCACATCACTTTGAAGAACCGTATGCAGACCTCGAGTCGAACCAAAATTGCCGTACTCTACCCTGCGTTTTTGGGCGGTGGAGCTGAGGCCGTCGGGCTCTGGATTTTGGAGGCCCTCAAAGACCAGTATGACGTGACGCTGTTCACCGTGGCGGGCGTGGACTTTGACGGCCTCAATGCCATGTATGGCACCAACTTGAGCGCTGAAACGATTCGGACTGAATCGCTGTTTTCTCGATCGCGCGCCGCTTTAATCAATGCCTGCATTGCCAACAACTGGCATATTCGCATGGTGCTGTTCCATACGCTCATTCGTCGGCTGAAGGCCCAGCGGGGGCAGTTTGCAACCTGCGTTTCGGCCTACAATGCGGTGGACTTTGGCGGCTCAGGTATTAACTACATCCACTGGATCAATGTTCTAGATAGCAGCAAGTTCTATAATTTGCTCTCCGATACTCGGCCGATCGGATCAGAAACTATTGCAACCTTGCCAATTCGAAGATGGTGGCAGAGCGCATTGAAAAGGCCTACGATACAACGCCGGAGGTGCTCTATCCCCCGGTGGTCATTGATGTACAAGATGTCCCTTGGGAGGCGAAAGAATTTGCCTTTATTTGTAGCGGTCGGCTGACGTTGCCCAAGGAGCCCCACAAAGTGATTGAGATTTTGGGGCGGGTGCGCGATCGCGGTTTTCCCGTTAAGCTACATCTCACGGCGGGGGGCGGCGGCGTCTATGCTTGGCAATATCGCGATCGCATTCGCAAGCTGGTACAAGCCAATGCCGACTGGATTACACTGCATGAGAATTTGAGCTACGCCGACTATACGGATGTGCTGTCTCGCTGTCAGTTCGGCATTCATTACAAGACCGAGCCGTTTGGGATTTCGATCGCCGAGATGATCAAAGCAGGTGCAATTCCCTTTGTGCGAAGTTTTGGCGGTCAGGTGGAAATCGTGGGTGAAGACAACAAGGAACTGTTCTTTTTTGACCCGGATGAAGCCGTTGAGAAAATTTGCTTTGTGCTCGGAAACGAGCCTTTGCAAGCACAAATGCGATCGGCCATGGTGACTCAAAAAAATCTGTTCTCTACTGAGCGGTTTATGACGGAGTTTCGGCAGATTGTGGCTCAGCATTTGAACCGGGATCTGTCGGATCCATCTGTCTTGGCAACTGTCGTGGCGGCGACTGAGCGTTCGGCGGCTGAGCATTCGGCGGAGTCCGATCCGCCGGTTTTGGTTGGGGCTTGAGCTTTGAGCTTTGAGTTTTGAGCTTTGAGCGTTTGCGTTAACAGCCTGCGATCGCATCCCCCTTCCCAACCCTAGATTTCGATCGATAAGTCCATTTCGACAGGTTGATCCTTGGATTAATACTTGGATTCCTGCATCGATCTGAACATCCACCCGACGTCTGTTCTCCTAACTCGCAATTATTCACCATGAAACTTTTCTTTTACCGCCGCAGCGACGACAAACCCAACTACGGCGACGAACTCAACCTCTGGCTCTGGGATCAAATCATCCCCGGTATCCTTGACGAAGACGAATCCACGGCGTTCTTCGGCATTGGTACCTTGCTCAATAACCTCGTCAAAGAGCGCGCGCCTAATGCCAAGCAAATCGTCGCTTTGGGCACGGGTGCAGGTTACAACAAGGGCATGCCGGAGATTGATGACTCCTGGAAAATCTACTGTCTGCGCGGCCCGATCTCTGCGGTTAAACTGGGCCTCGACCCCAAGCTCGCCATCACCGACGGCGCTGCGTTGCTCAGCCGCCTCTATCGGCCCTCGGGTGTCAAGCGCTACAAGTTCTCCTATATTCCCCATTTCACCCAATCGATTCTGGCCAATGAAGATTGGCAAGAAATCTGCGATCAGCTCGGGATTCATTACATCGATGCGCGTCGCCCCATCCACGAAATCATCCAAGAAATTGCTGAAACTGAAATCTTGCTGGCAGAGGCCATGCACGGAGCCATCACTGCAGATACGCTGCGCACGCCTTGGATTCCGATTTTGACCAGTCAGTGGCTGCTGCCGTCCAAGTGGATTGATTGGACAATGTCACTCAATCTGGAGTTTCAGCCCCATCCGATGACAGGCCTGGATGCCGTGGAAGAGCGCTATAAGCTCAAGAATCTTCGCGGCCTGAAGGGTAGCCGTACGATCGCCCAGAAGGCACTCAACCGGTGGACCAAGAAGGCCCAGGCCAAGATTCAGTTGGCCAGCATCATGAAAAATGGTATGCCTCAGCTGAGTGACGATACCTTGTTTGAGAGCAAGGTCTGTCAGCTCGAAGAGAAGGTTGAGGAATTTAAGCGCGATGTGGCGTCTGGCTTGTTTGCTCGCAAGGAGACCGCGCTGACGGTGTAGCTGTAGCCGCCGATTCACGGTGCTCTGGGGACGAGGTGGACGCGACGAAATCGAGCCGGGTGAAGGCGGTTCGTCCCAGGAAATCGAGCCGGACGAACCGCGTTTGTCCCTACGAATTTTTTAATTCCTATGAAATTGATCTTGCTGATACTAGGTCTTGGCCTGGTGCTGACACTTCTGACTGAACTTGTGCTGCGCCTGGGATTTGGGTTTGGCAATCCGCTGCTGTACCAGGGCGACGATCGCATCGGCTATCTGCTCCAGCCGAACCAGCAGGTCAAACGATTTGGCAATCGCATTCGCGTCAATGCCCACCACATGCGATCGGATGCGGTTTCCCTTCGACCTAACCCCGACCAACGCCGTATTTTTCTGATTGGCGACTCCATTGTCAACGGCGGCTGGTGGACAGACCAACGCGATACGCTGTCCGAATTGCTCCAGGGGCTGTTGCCTTCAGGCGCACCCCAGACCCAGACAGAAATTCTGAACGCCTCGGCCAATTCCTGGGGGCCACGCAACGAATTGGCCTACCTGGAACGGTTTGGCACCTTTGGGGCGGAGACGATTGTGCTCGTGATCAACACCGATGATCTGTTTGCGGTAACGCCCACGGCGGTGCCGGTGGGGCGCGATCGCAATTACCCTAACCACCGCCCAGCCACCGCCCTCGGCGAAGTTTTTCAACGCTATCTGCGCAGGCCCAAACCCGACCCGGTGCTGGAGGCGTCTCGCCAGGAGGAGGGCGATCGCGTCGCGCACAATCTCAATGCCATTGTCAAAATTCAGGCGATCGCCCAGGCCCACCACGCCCGCTTTCTGTTGCTGCTGACCCCGCTCAAACGCGAGCTGGAGATCTACGGCGGCCCGCGCGATTACGAACTTCGAGAACGCCAGCGTCTGGTGGCCATGACCCAGGAACAGAAGATTGCCTTTGTGGATGTCTTGCCGGTTTTGAATCGAGCGATCGCCGCTGGCGAGACCTCGGCGAATGCGCTCTACCGTGACCATATCCATCCCAGTGTTCAGGGCAACCAGCTGATCAGCCAACTGATTGCGGATCAGCTGCGCTGCCGCCCGGACGAATCGCGATCGTCCGAGTATTTGCGGGAGCACGCGAAACACCCCTGAGCCCCGGAGGAGATCTAGGGCAAGTTGATTTCGGCAAACGAGCGGGCGGTGGGATAAGGCGCTTGGCGAATCGCATCTGGGCTAGCGTTGCAATCTTCCGGACGCACGAGCCAACAGACTTGATAACCGGCGGCGATCGCGCCCTCCAGTTCCGCCGTCGCATCGGACAGGAACAAAATTTCTTGGGCCGGTCGGGCGATCGCCTGGGCGATTTTCTCGTAGGACTCGCGGGCCTGCTTGGGGCCGACGGTCGTGTCAAAGTAGCCTTGAAAGCAAGGCGTTAGGTCACCGTAGTCGCTGTAGCCAAACAGCAGCTTTTGGGCTTGGACGGATCCCGAAGAGTAGACATAGAGTTCTAGCCCCTGCTGGTGCCATGCCTGGAGCCTTTGCTGGGCATCGGCGTAGACATGGCCCCGGTAGCTGCCATCTTGGTAGCCCGCAGCCCACACCAGACCCTGGATGGCTTTGAGGGCGGTGCTTTTGCGATCGCAGGCAATCCAGGCCAACAGCTGTTCAATCACACCTTCCAGATCCGCTGTCGGTAGATTCGCCTCCGTGGCGGTGGCCCCGATCAGCGCCGCGACCTCTGGCTGCGCTTGGCGTTGACGCAAAAAATCGGGAATTTCCTGGGCTGCATAGGGAAACAGCACCTCTTTGACGAAGCGAATGGAGCTGGTGGTGCCTTCAATGTCGGTGAGGATGGCTCGAATAACCAATCGCTTTGTTCTCCAAATCTGAGCAGATGTCGTGTTTGATTGCTAATTCAATCGCTAATTCAATCGCTAATTCAAGCGCTAATGTCGTAAGTACTAATTATCTAAGCGCTAATTATCTAAGCGCTAATTATCTAAGCGCTAATTATCTAGGCGTGAAAAAGATTGGGCAATTTCAGAACCGGTGAAATTGGCGACCCAGCCCTCTGGATTGTTGAACAACCGAATCGCAACAAAATTAGGATTTGGCCCCATGTCAAACCAATGGGGAGTATGGGCCGGAACACCAATCAAGTCACCCTTTTCACAGAGGACTTCGTAAACGCGATCGCCCAAGTGTAAGCTAAATAAACCTTGACCATCCACAAAGAAACGAACTTCATCTTCGCTGTGGGTATGCTCAGCCAAAAACTTTTGTCGGAAGGCATCTTTTTGGGGGTGATCAGCGGTAAGGCTGACCACATCCACAGCTTGGTAGCCCGCTTCGGCAATGAGGCGATCGATATCGGCTTGGTAGGCGGCGATCGCCGCCTCCTGGGAGTCTCCCGCCCGGATGGCTTGGTTGGCCGACCATTGTTCAAAGCGAATGCCAAGGGGATGGAGATGGTGGGCGATCGTGGCATGATCGCAACTACTGCTCACGGGGGAGCCAGGATGATTCACTTCAAAAATACGCAGTTTTTCCATACTGATACTCAACTTTGGCTTCCTTCTGATTTCGACTATCTTTTGAGATTATCGCAATCTGAGTTGACTCGCAAAATAAGAATCCTGCTCGTTGAGGCTAGACGCTTGAGTCCGTTTCTTAATCGAAAAAACAATCGACAAAAATCCCAGTAATTTAAACGTCTCAACTAATATCTCAACTTAAGCATTTCTAACTCACAGCTCAACAGAAACTCAAAAGCCTCTAAATGCCGCCGGGCTTCTTGCATATCTTTCCCCCAGGTGTACAGACCATGACCCCGAATCAAATAACCATAGGTTTGGGAATGCTCGTCTAGGTATTGTGAAACCCGGATAGCTAGTTTATCAATGTCCTGGGTATTTTCAAAAATCGGTACCGTGACAACGCTCTCGTGGGTTCTAATCCCCGCAAATGCCTTAAGCAACTCATACCCTGCCAAGTGCAAGACCGACTGATCCTTGAGCATAAGACCCATCAGCGTTGCCGGTTTAGAATGGGTGTGAAGCACCGCGCCGATCTGAGCCTTTTGCTGATACAAACGCGTGTGCAGAAGGGTCTCAGCGGAAGGTGTTTGGGGAGTGAGCGCCTGCCCATCAAGATCAACAACCATGATGTCCTGGGGTACGAGTTTGCCCTTATCTTGGCCAGAGGTGGTAATGGCACAGCATTCGCTGTTGAGTCGCAGTGAGTAGTTGCTGCTGGTGGCTGTTGACCAGCCCTGGCGGTGCAACTCTCGGCCGACGGCGCTAAGAACCTCAGCAGCTCTTTGAAACTCTTGGGGGATGTAGATTGCCATGGCAAAACAGCTAACGATAACGCTGAGATGGGGAAGGTCGGGTCGGGAAAATTTGGGGTCGTTTAACGCGGGGAAACTGGGAGAATCATGACAACCCCGCTCATAGCGACCCCGGTCATGACGACCTCAGTCATCGCAGTTTGTAAGTCTACTACAAACACACCCACCCTACGGCGTTTCCCCGATCTACTGATCTCCATCTGTCGAGTCGTTCTTCTGGAAATGTATATGCCTCGGCTGTTCGCGCTGAGCTGAATGATCAGTGTGGATGTTCCTCGGCTTCCTATTCTCCATCGAATTCTCGAAGCTGTTGAATTTCAACGGCAGATAGCCCGGTGGCCTGGGCGATCGCCCCATCATCGAGCAGTGGCAGGAGTTGCCCGGCGATTTGCAGCTTTGCTGCGCGATCGCCCTCCTGTCGCCCTTGCTCCAGCCCTTGCTCCAGTCCTTGCTCCAGCCCTTGCTCCAGCCCTTGCTCCAGCCCTTGGCGAGCCGCTAACTTGATGGCATTGCGCTGGTCGTGGATAAACATTTCGCGATGCTCCAAGTCTTCTAGCTCATCGGCTGACAAGTCAGCCTGGTTGGCAAATTCAAAGGCTCGACGAATTTCCGGAACTTGAGCCATTTCCTCGGGGATGGCCTGAAGTTTTCTAGCATTTTTGAGGAAAAACAGCCACTGTTCCATTAAGCCGCTGAGTTGCTCGATCGCCCGGTCAAATTTGGGCAGTTCTACAAAAACGAGCTCCAGATCATGGGTAGGATAGTCGATCAAAAAGTCCTTTTCTTTCAAAATGAAGCAGGAGCGGTAGGATGCGTGCTCCTTAAACATGACGAAGTCGGTGATCGTGAGAGCAATGACGGGGTTGAGCAGCTCATAGGTATCCCCCGCACGCAATTGAGTCGAGTAGGCCTTGGCTGCATTGTAAAGGATGCGTTTTTCGAATCCCTCGACGTTCAGTACCTGCATTTCAATAATCACACTGGTGCCGTCCGCCAGTTGTGCCTTGACGTCGAGGTAGGTGTCTTTCATACCCCGAACCTTCGGCGCTTGGTAAGGATTGAGGATGTCCAGGGACTGAATTGTGTTGTTGCCCTCGTAAAGGATGCCGTTAAGAAAACTGATCAGCACACGATGGCTTTGGCCGGAACCAAAGATCTTTTTGAAGGCGAAGTCGGTTTTGGGATTGATGAATCGCATGGGTTGGCCCTCAAGGAGGCTGGCGATCGCCAGCCGTTCGAACCTAGCTACTGAGCTCCCATTCTAACCACGATGGCTATAGCAACGCAGCGGCCCGATCGGCCAGGGTCGATCGCTCGCCCTTCAGCAGAGTCACGTGCCCCGCCAACGGTTCGCCCTTAAACCGCTCTACAGCATAGGTCAGGCCATTGCTCGATGCATCGACGTAGGGATTGTCAATTTGATCTGGATCGCCCGTGAGAATAATTTTGGTGCCCTCACCTGCTCGCGTCAAAATGGTCTTGACCTCGTGGGGCGTGAGGTTTTGGGCCTCATCCACCACCAAAAACTGGCGCGGTAGGGTTCGGCCTCGAATGTAAGTGAGCGGTTCAATTTGCAACATTCCCATTTCCATGAGCTCCTCGTGGCCCCGTCGCCAGTGACCTGGTTTCTCGCGGCTTTCTTGGGTGCCAAAAATCAGGTCAAAATTGTCGTACAGGGGCTGCATCCAGGGGGTCAGCTTTTCCTTGATGTCCCCGGGCAAGTAGCCGATGTCTCGGCCCATGGGAATGACTGGGCGGGAGATCAGCAGGCGGGTGTAGACGCCTTCGTCGGCGACTTTTTGCAGACCGGCGGCGATCGCCAACAACGTCTTCCCTGTCCCGGCCTGCCCGACTAGAGTCACCAGCTGAATGTCATCCCGCAGCAGCATTTCAAAGGCAAAACTCTGCTCTCGGTTGCGGGCATAGACCCGAGAGACCCCCGTGCGCGGTAGCTTGGCTAGGGCTTCCACTCGACCGCTTAAGCCGTCTACGATGGCCAGGGCCTTGTGCTTTGGATTGGATTCATCAATCAGCGTCAGGGCTTGGTTCGGCAGCAAGTCCTCTGCCTCGAGCAGAATGCCGTCCAATTTAAAGACTTGATCAATTTGTTCGGTGCTCACGAGGATCTCTCGTGTGCCGGTGTAAAGATCGCTGAGGTCGATTTTGTCGGTTTCGTAGTCCCGCGCTTCTAGACCTACGGCATCGGCCTTGATGCGCAAATTGGTATCCTTGCTCACCAAAACCACCGGGCAAGCGCATTCTTTTTGGTGCTCTAAAGCAACCGCCAAAATCGCATTGTCTGCCTGGTCACCTTCGAGTTCGGGCGGCAGGCGCTTGAGGGTTTCGCGATGGCAGAGGGAGACCTTCAATGTGCCCCCATTATTGATGGGAATCCCCTCGATGAAGTGACCGTTTTTACGCAACTCATCTAGGGTGCGTGACACCTGTCTGGCATTGCGCCCAGTCATTTCGGGCTTCTTTTTGAAGCGATCGAGCTCTTCAATGATGGCCATCGGTAGGATGACGTCATTGTCCTCAAAGCGCAGCATGGCGGATGGATCATGCAGCAGAACGTTTGTATCGAGGACAAAGGTCTTTTTCATAGGTGGCGTAGACTGGCAGATCCCGTTGAATGTTGGTCTGAAAGAGGCTGTCCTCTGGTGAAGGAGGCTGGCCTCGATCGCTGCAGGCTCGGGAATCTTGCCGATGCAAAAACAAAGAGATACCAACACTCTACTTCAGAGTTTGACATCCGCTAGTTTGACATCCGCTAGATTCTCGAGCGCCTCAGGAGCCTGGGGCATGTCTCAGGTATGGTTATTCTCTGACTTTGATGCTCACGCCTTACTGTTCCCTGGTGAGGCGTGACTATCCCGGCTGACGCTCGACCCGAATGACGCTATCGGTGATGGTCTCAAAGGTATCGTCATGGCTAATCACAAACAGCTGACTGAAGGCCTTGAGCTGGGAGAGGGCTTCGGCCAACTGCTCGCGGCGGGGTTTGTCCATGTTGGTGGTGGGTTCATCAAAAAAGGCGATGTCGAGATCTGCCAAAACCTTGAGCAAGGCGAGGCGCACGGCCAGGGCTGCGGCCATTTGTTCGCCGCCGGAGAGGGTCTTAAAACTACGCCAGACACTACCTTCTTGGATCTGAATTTCGTAGTCCTGGGTCCAGTTGAGAGCGGCATTTTGGCGATTGATCAGTTCGCGGAAGAGGCGATCGCCTTCTCGCACAATTTCGTTGAGATAAAACTGAGTAATTCTGGGGCCGCTTTGGTTATAAATACGTCTGGCATCGCTGACAAATTGCAGGATTCGCTGTTTGTTGCCCAGGGTTTGCTGGAGCTGCTCGCGCTGCTCGGCCCATTGCGATCGCTGCTCTAGCTCCTGACTCAGCCGGTGCAGCTCCTGCTGTTGTCCGGGCAGGGCACCGTTCATCTGGTCAAAATGGGCCTTGGTATCTGCATAATCTTGTTCGAGTTCCGCCAATTGGGGGGCGTCGTGGGCTGCGGTGGCCGTGCTTAAGCGGGTCTGGAGTTGCTCGGTTTCCGTTGATAGAGCCTGCTGCTGTATCACCAATGCCTCAAGTTGGGCTCGAGCTCCCGCGAGGCGCTGGGCTGTCGTTTCGTTTTGCAAATAGAGGCGATGGCCTGCCTGGTGGGCTTGCTGGGCTGCGATCTGGGTTTCGAGCTGGGCATCGAGGTCGGCGTAGGCGGTGAGCTGCTCGGCTAGGGTGGCGATCGCCGCTGTCAGTTGCTGCTGGGTCTGATTCAGATCGTTCTGTCGTTGCCGCAACTCTGTGGCCCCGGCTTGCTGTTGTTCTAGGATCCGGCAGCGGCCTTTGGGATCGCCGAGGGCGGTGAGCGATCGCGTCAGTTCTGTCCACTGGTGCCGTGTTTCGGCCTCGCCCGCGAGCGCCTGATCGAGGTCGAGCAGATCGGTTTGGAGGGCGGCAAGCTGGGTTTGGAGGTGTTCGGCTTGCTGGGTTTTGGTGGGTAGGGTTTCATACTCTAGGCGCTGGCGTTGAAGCACTTTGAGTTCAGCTTGGCTCGATTTGAGCTGGGCGCGCAGTTGAACCGCGTCGGATTGGGCTTGCAATGTGGTGAGGCTAGTTTGGATGGCATCGAGGTCGGCGGTGTGCAGCGCGAGGCCAGATTGAAGGGTTTGCTGGACTTGGGCCAAGCTGGTTTGGAAGGTGGGGGTTTCCAGGGCGATCGCTTGGGCCACTGGGCTGGACTGGAGCGACTGGAGCGACTGGAGCGACTGGAGCGCTGTGGTGACCTGGTGCTGATGGGTTTGGGTGCCCGCTTTCGCTTGTGCCAGCAACTTCCGCAAAATTGCCTGGAATCCCTGGGCGGCGCTGACTTGACCCAGTTGGGTTTGGAGCTGATGAATGTGAGCTTCGATTTGGGGCAATTGGGTGGTGGCACTGGCGAGCGATCGTAGGTGTTCAAGTTCTTGAGCCAAGGCATCCTGCTGGGCGGCGTAGGACTGTTGCTGGGTTTGGAGTTGCGATCGCCGAGTCTGCTGGGCCTGAACCTGGTTAATTTGTGCTTGCAACTGTTCTCGCTCGGTTTCCCACTGGAGTTGCTGGGCGACTTGGGGTTGCAGTTCGGCCAGGGTTTGCTGCTGGGCGTCGAGCTGGTCGAGCTGGGTTTGGATTTGGGCTTGCTGGACTTGCAACGGGGTCAACTGGGCTTGTTGGGTGGTGATCTTTTTTTGGAGCTGGGTGCACGATCGCTGCTGCTGGTTGAGCCGTTTGAGCAAGGCTTCGCCCTGCTGATAGCGATCGTAGGCAGCGCGATGGGTTTCGCAAAGGGCTTGGGCGTGTTGGGCTTGATCCACCAGTTGGGTTTGTGTGGCAATGGCGGTTTTGCGCTCGTGCTGCTGCAATTGGACGCGCTCTAGTTGTTGTTGGAGCTGAGCGATCTGCTGGGCTTGGGCCTGCAACGTAGCCCGTTCGCTTTCGAGGGTTTGCAGTTGCGCTTTCAAGGTCTCCAGAAACGCCTGGGTATGTTCCACAGCCCGAACTTGTTTGGTGTGAAGCTTTTTGAGTTCGTCCCAATCGCTGAGGCGATCGCCCAAGTTGGCGATCGATCGCACTAGCTCCTCTGCCTGTCCCTGGGCATAGCGTTCCAAATCACCGGAGTCCTTGTAGGCCTGCTTGTACTCCTCCACCTTGAGGATCGGGTCAAACACCTTGCGTCGCTCAGTCGCCGACTTCAAAAAGTCTAGGGTGAACGTGCCCTGGGGAATGCCAATCACATCGGCAAAAATCTGGGACAAATTGCAGCCCTTGGGCATGCCCAGATG
The DNA here is from genome assembly GCA_012034805.1 of Synechococcales cyanobacterium CRU_2_2. GTDB lineage: Bacteria > Cyanobacteriota > Cyanobacteriia > PCC-9006 > JAAUQQ01 > JAAUOP01. Next base: position 21,779 of record JAAUOP010000066.1, read on the forward strand.
GTCACGCAACCAGCGTTGGGCATCGTCAATTTTGGTGATGTCGGAGATCTGGGTGTTGAGCTGAGGGTCGAAGATGATGTAGCGATCGCTTCGTCCCTTCGCAGTTTCCCGCTGTACGGTGTAGGTGCGGCCATCGAGGTTAGAAATCATCGACACCGAAACTTCAGCGCTTTTGGCGTTTTGGTAGCGCAACTCGTCTTTGCTGTAGCCGCTGCTGTAGTCGAACAGCGTCCAGGCGATCGCTTCCAAAATGCTGGTTTTACCCGAGCCATTTTCACCGCAGATGGCATTGACCCCCGGCTGAAACTCGAAGTGGCGATCGCGGTGGATTTTGAAGTTTTTGAGGGTAACGGACAGGATTTGCATGGGATCAAACTTCACTCAAGGCGGCTGCACGTTCTAGAATTCAAGTGCTCTAGAATTCAAGTGCTCTAGAGTTCAAGTATTCTAGAATTCAAGCATTCTAGAATTCAATCCCGGCCTGAGCTTTGATACCTTGTTCGCGAAAGGGATGTTTGATCAAGGCCATTTCGGTGACTAAATCTGCGGCATCGATCAACACCTGGGGTGCGCCCCGGCCTGTTAGCAAGACATGGGAATCCTGGGGTTTTTGCGCCAATCCGGCCAGCACCTGCTCCACCGACAAATACCCCAATTTCAGGGCAATGTTCACCTCATCCAACAACACCAACCGAAAGGCCGGATCACGAATGTAGCCGAGGGCCATCTCCCAGGCTTCCTGGGCTTTTTGGGTGTCGCGATCGCGATCTTGGGTCTCCCAGGTAAAGCCCTCACCCATGGCCTTAAACACCAGCTGCCCCCCTTCCCAATGGCTGAATGCAGCCTTTTCTGCGGGTTCCCAAGCGCCTTTGATAAATTGGATAATCGCAACCGAGTAGCCATGGCCGAGCGCTCGCAGCACCATCCCCAGAGCCGCCGTTGTTTTGCCTTTGCCGTTGCCCGTATTCACCACGATCAAGCCTTTTTCCTGACTGCGCTCGGCGAGCCGTTGTTCCTGCACTTCCTTGCGGCGCTGCATTTTCTGCTGATACTGCGCATCACTCAACGACGGAGCGGCATCAGAAAGCGTCCTGGCCTCGGTGTCGAGGCTAGAGCCAGGGACGCTAGAGTGGATCGGGCTAGAATTTCTCATGCTTTAGAATTGAACCTGAGCGTTGGAGAGAATGGGTTTCAACCTCAAGACAAGCGTACTACAAAACCAACCACCATGCGATATCGACGTTTCGGACGGACTGAACTTCCCATGCCCGTCTTCTCCTGTGGGGGTATGCGCTATCAGCAATCCTGGCAAGATCTGAGTCCCGACACCGTGGCCGACGAAAACCAGCGCAATCTCGAGGCCACGATCGCCCGTGCCTGGGAACTTGGCATCACCCACATCGAAACCGCCCGAGGCTATGGCTCGTCGGAACTGCAACTGGGGTTTGTTCTGCCGCAGCTGCCACGTGAGCGGTTGATTTGCCAAACCAAGGTTGTTCCGACGGCCAACCCACAGGACTTTCGCCAAACCTTTGCGCAATCCTTGGGCCTGCTCCAGCTTGACTACGTGGATTTGTTGGGCCTGCATGGCATTAACAATGCCGAAACCCTAGATTGGAGCGTTCGCCCCGGCGGCTGTGTCGATGTCGCGGAGCAGCTCAAGGCCCAGGGCAAAGTTCGGCATATTGGCTTTTCGACTCATGGACCGACGGACGTGATTGTGGAGGCGATCGAAACCGGGCGATTCGACTATGTCAATCTCCATTGGTATTACATCAACCAGGACAACTGGCCTGCGATCGAAGCCGCCACGCGCCACGACATGGGCGTATTTATCATCAGCCCCTCCGACAAAGGCGGCCATCTCTACAACCCGACCCCGAAGCTCGTGGAGTTGTGTCAGCCCCTGCACCCCATGGTCTTCAACGACCTGTTTTGCCTGAGCCATCCCCAGGTGCATACCCTGAGTTTGGGCGCGGCCCGACCCAGCGATTTTGATCTGCACTTCCAAACCCTAGACTTGCTCGACCAGGCCGACGAGATTTTGCCGCCGATTGTGGCTCGGTTGGAAGCGGAGGCGATCGCTGTTCTCGGTCAAGACTGGTATGACACCTGGGCCGTGGGCCTCCCCGAGGCGGCCCAGGTTCCCGGCAATATCAATATCCACACGATCCTGTGGCTGCGCAATTTGCTGCTGGCCTACGACATGGAAGACTATGCCAAGGCGCGCTACAATCTGCTGGGCAGCGGCGGCCACTGGTTTGTGGGCGAGCAGGCGGGTCAGGTGGGTCAGTATGATCTGAAGGCTTGTTTGCGGGAGAGTCCCCATGGCGATCGCATCCCCGCCCTGTTGCAAGACACCCACGATCGCCTCCAGGGCAAAGCCGTACAGCGGCTATCAAAATCCTAAGAAAACACCGATCCACTGAGCCGACCCATCGGAATAACCTCGGTGAGCAGCAACAACGGTACTGCTCTCTAAAGGGGTGATCGACCAAATTCCGGAGTTGAAACCTTCCAATTTTCTGGGTTCTAGAAAGCATCACTCCCTAGTGAGACAGCGCCGAGATTGAGAGCCTGTCACATTCCATTGAGAAATTATCGCAATAGCGGCCTGTGAAAAACGCCCTAAACCCTTGCCCAGAGAGCCGGTCAAGGGGGTTGACAAAATAATGAGGTTTCCAGCCATCAGCAGCCCCCCTTGATCCTGAGCATTTCTACTCAATCCCAACCCCGAACGACTTGCCACAGCCCCCCTCCTCTTACCACAACATTCATCCCAATCCATTCATCCCAATCCATTCATCCCAATCCATTCATCGCAAGGCTCCCACAGCTCGGATCCTCACCCCCATTCAACCCGAGCGATTCACCCGAGCCAAAAACTCACAAAACCGCTTCAAATTTTCCTCCAGCTCTCCATAGGTTAACGATAATTCTGCCGCCAATCCCTGCACCCGCTCAGGCAACAGATCAAAGCTATAAACATTCCGCACCACATGGCGAAATGCACAAAGTTCATTCAATCCCTTCAAGCTCTCTTCACCCAGCACCGCTGGCCTCACCTGCGGAATCTCCGTCGCCATCTGTCGCAACAAACGCCGATGCCAATCCTTTTGATTCGGCAGGGCATCATCCACCGTCAGCGCAACATCTTGGAAAATACGCTCACAACCCGAATAAAAACCATGGAGATTCAACGCCAAACTCCCCAAATAATCTTGATCCTCAGTCACCCGCAACTTCGTCAACAATGCCTCAGTCCGCTGAGCCAGCATCGCCAAATCCTTCAACTCACGCTCAATCTCCCCAAGCAAAACCGCATAACGACTCATAGCAAAATACCCTGCTGCGCAATCTTCTCCCGAAGACGCTGAGGCGCTGACTCCCACCGCACCAAAT
>JAAUOP010000067.1 GCA_012034805.1 Synechococcales cyanobacterium CRU_2_2
ATAGGCCGATAGGAGCTGGACGCGGGCCTTGGGAGTGGGAGTGGGAGTGCGCCCATCTTGATCGATCGCTCTCGCTTGATCTCCGGCCAGACCCAGCTGCACCAGCGGCGGCAGCGTCCAGACAACCTGGGGTTGGGCAACGGTGTCGGGCTGAAACCAGGGCCAAAACAGCGCATTGCGCGTCGCCACTCGCGCTTGTTCCAGTGCTACAGCCTCGTATCCATCACCCCCGAGGGCTGCACCCACGGCATAGATTTGGCGGTGGCGGGTACGCAAATGGTGATTGACGTCGAGGATTTTGTCAGCAGGCAATCCCGCTGCGGCCAAGCCCAGCTGCGGATCGAGTGCCGGTTGCCACCCCGCCGCGAGGAGGAGGCGATCGCTCTGCCAAACCTCACCATCTGCGTCAACTTGAATCTTGCCGATAGGGGTCTGCTCAATAGTTGGTTCCGCAACACCGAGTAAGAGGCGCACCCCCTCGGCTTTGAGCAAGGTCTCGAGCCAGCGGGTTGCGATCGCATCTCCTTTCAAGCTAGGCTTTCGACTCACCAACGTCACCTCACAGCCCAAGCGTGCCAGCATCTGGGCCAGAGCCACCCCTCGCGGTTCCTGCCCTAGGATCGTCACCGAGGCGGGCAGGGTTGGCCAGTCGATCCAGGTGTAGAGCGTGTCCCAAGGGATCACAGAGTCCCAATGCTCCAGCCCCTCGATGGGAGGAACACGCGGTTGCGCCACGGGAGCCAGTAAATAGTGCCGTGCCAACAGGGGCGATCGCGCCCCGGTACTTGCAAACCCAACCGCTTGCCCTGGGGCTCAAACCTTCCAGATAATTCTAGCGGCATGGCAATGACATCGACCCCGAGTTGCATCAGCGCTGCCGGATTTTCCCAGCCCTCACTGACCTGGGCTAGCCGCTGGGCCTGGGAAAAAGCATCTGAGAGGGGTTGCCTCCATAGACATTCTCGAAGGGCATGGAAGCCGCGCCAAGCTCGACTGGCGCTAGAATTGATGGCCCTAGCGTTGGCAGCGGTAGAACGGGGCTCCTGAGCGCTCGCATCCCCAGGCCCCACCAGCCAAGCCACCCGAGCCCGATGGCGAGCGGCGTACTCCGCACTCGCTTGCCCCGCAGGTGTCTCTCCCAGAATCACAAGGTCATAGTCGTATAGCGTCATGGTGACCCCACTGCACTGAAACGGTTGCCCAGGGCGGTTAGCAGCCGCTGATTCTCTTCGGGCCGCCGTACCGCAATACGAAAGAAGCGATCGCCCAACCCCTCAAAACTCAGACAGTCTCGAATCAAAATCTGATCTCGCTGCAACAGCTGGCGCTGCAACTGCACACAAGAATGGCGACTCCGCACCAGCAAAAAGTTCGCACAACCCGAATATACCTCCAGCCCCGCCAAATCCCGCAGCCCCGACACCAGCACCTGGCGCGCCGCTGGTAGCCAGTCCCAGGTTTGTTGTTGAAATGCCAGATCCTTCAGGGCCACCTCCGCTGCGATCGCCGCCAAGCCATTAACGGGCCAGGGGTCGCGCCACTGCTGCCAGCGCTCGGCTCGCTGGGGATGCAACAGCGCATAGCCCAGGCGCAACCCGGCCAGACTGTAGAATTTGGTCAGCGATCGCAACACCACCAAATTGGGAAACGCCTGAACCCAGCCGACAACGCTTTGCTGCTGCTCCGGCGGCAAAAAATCCATAAAGGCTTCATCCACCACCACCAATCCGCCCTGATCAAGACGCGATCGCACCACCTCTGCACCCCACAAATACCCCGTTGGATTGTGAGGATTATTCAACACCATGCCATCTTGAGGCCCGAGCGGCGGCAGAGTTGCGATCGCATCCCCCCAGTTAGCGGCGACATCAGTCCCGGCACGAACCTCCAGATCCGATAAACCGCTATCGAATAAACTGTCCACCGCCAAAGGCCGGTGTTCGACTTTAGCCCCAAAGGCCCGGAGCGATCGCCCATAGTCCCCAAAGCCGGGGGTGAGGAAGTAGACGCGATCGCAACCTGCCAAATCCCGCGCGGCCCAAGTCAGCAACTCGGCGGCACCATTACCGGGCAACACCCACTCCGACTCGAGGCCATGATAGTCAGCAAGACAACTGCGCAGCGAGCCGTAGTCCGGATTGGGATAGGCCGACAGCAATACCGCCAAGTTGTCATGCAATGCCTGCAAAACCGATGCAGGTGGCCCCAAAGGGCTAATACTGGCCGAAAAATCTAGCAACTCCTGTGGCTCACAGCCCGCGACAGCAGCAGCCCAAGACAGATTTCCGCCATGTTTGGGTCTTAGCATGCGAGATTTGCACTCGATCACAGCACGACAGCGGAAAGACAGAAGCCAAAAAATAAAAGTAAGGGGCCCAGGATGGTTCCCAAAGCCCCCTCGGGTTGGTTTCTACGCGATGATGATGGTCTGATGAAGTCTTCGTCCCCTTAGAAAACCAGACCTGCGCACAAGTCACGCACGACTAGTCGGCCACTTTTTCTTTGAAAAGCTTACCCGCAGAGAAGGCTGGAACTCGGGTTGCAGGAATTTCCATCTTCGCACCCGTCTTGGGATTGCGGCCCTCACGAGCCTTGCGCTCGCGCCGCTCAAACGAACCGAACCCAACCAGCGTCACCTTGTCGCCGCCTGAAACTGCGTCAACAATCGTTTCCAGAGCCGCAGTAATCACAGCATCTGCCTGCTTTTTGGTCACACTGGCTTTTTCAGCGACCTGATCAATCAGTTCACCCTTGTTCATAAGGTCTCCTTAAGAATTGTTTGCAATGGGACTGGGTTATTGCTTCGGCCCCTGAGGGGAGACCGGGCAACTTGCCTTCTTACAGTTAACTTTGAGTTTCTAGAGGTAGCTGTTAGCAAATCCTCAGTTCTAAAGTTAAGCACTTCGGAAGACATTAGACAATGAATTCTATCATCTAACTGCTGAAACCTAGCTCTGTCATCAGTTTTGATGAGCAATTCTAAGAGTAAAACCTAAAATATGCACCTATAAAAAGCTTAAGTTATGTAGATTCCACAGGTTTTTGTCAGCTTTTTATTCAAAAATGAGTATTTATGCTCAAAAATGCGTAAATTCCGCCAAGACTGCCTCCCGTTGTGGTTTGGGCTTTCTATGGGAGGTCTGAAGCGACGGGTGTAAGCCCCCAGGGGCGCAGAGTGGCTTACCTACTCACTCAAACCCCGAAAGACGAGGTTGCTGACTGATAATATTGGCCTCGTCCATGGCCAACATTCCAACTACAATCAACTCACAAAATTACGAGCTGGCCATTGATGCCTGACAATTTGGAGCAATGCTCCTACAATGGCGGCCAGCAATCGTCGCCCCAAATCGGTATCCGAGCGATCGCCCTGGTCTCAGTCCGTCACACGTTCAAGAGCTGTTTGAGTAAAATCTATGCCACATTCCGCACGTCGTTCTGCGTGTCTTTGGGTCGATTCTGTTGGCGCTTCCATTCTGGGGCTGGGCCTGACTGGCCTAACGCTGGTTGCGATGCCTGCCCAGGGGGCGATGGATCCCATTCAACAGCTGCTCTCGACCAAGCAGTGCTCTGGCTGCAATCTTGAGCGGGCGGGCTTGGTTCTTTCTAATCTAGAGGGTGCGCAATTGGCCTCCGCAAATTTACGGGCAGCCAATTTGGGGCGGGCGAGTTTGCAAAATGCGAATTTGCAAAATGCAAATTTGCAGGGAGCAGTGCTCTACGGGGCAAATCTGGTGGGGGCGGATTTGCGCGGAGCGGATTTGCGCGGGGCGGATTTGCGCGGAGCTTATCTGAGTCAAGCGAAGTTTGAGGGGGCGCGGCTGGAGAATGCGAATTTGCAGGGGGCGATCGCCATTCCCTCACAACTGGTTTCCACCGAAACCTACTATGCCTGGGCCGTCAGCGCCGCCCAGCAGGGCCGTCATCCTGCCGCCATCGAACACTACACCCAAGTGATTGCACGAGATGGTTCCATGGCCGCTGCCTACCTGGGCCGGGGACTTTCGGCTTCGACGATGGGTCAGCTGGAAGGGGCGATTAAAGACCTCAATCAGGCCAAGCAATTGTTTGCGGCGGCTCAGGACCCGGCGAGTGTGGCGTTGGTGGAACAGAGCATTACGGCCCTGACGGAGGAGCCAAAGCTGGAAGGCGACAACAGTGGCAACTTTTTCGTCAAGCTGTTTCAGACGGTGGTGCCGTTGATGTTGAAGTTTGTGCTCTAGACCCGAATGAATACGAAAAAGCCCCTGGGCGATCGCCCAGGGGCTTTTTTAGTCGGCGTTCGTCCCAATCAGAACGCCGTCTCAACGAGCCAGGGGGCCGACCTAGGGGGTCGGTGAAGCGCCCAGGGCACGACGGGCGTCGGAGCTCGGCACATAGGCATAGCCAAAGGTGGAACGATCGGAGTCATCCAACACTTGGGGCGTCACCAAAACAATCACCTCATTGCGCGAATTCGTCCGCTGGGTTCTTCTGAACAGCGAGCCCAGCAGCGGCAAATCGCCTAAAATCGGCACCTTGGAAACCAAGTTGCGATCGGTGTCTTGGATAATGCCCGAGAGAATCAGGCCCTGGCCATCGCGCAACCGAATGGTACCCGAGGTCAGTTTGCGCTCGTTCAGCAGCGTGATTGTGCCACCAGGGAACGTGACCGAACCCGAAATGCCCTTAATCGACGGCGAAACCGCTAGGTTGATGAAACCGTTGTCGTCAATTCGATTGACCTGAATCGCCAAGGTCAACCCCGCATCCTCCTTCTCCACTTCGGTTCGGGTTTCGCTGCCGCCTGCGTCACGGGTGACCGTCGTGATCACGTTGGTAACGACCTCTTCCGTCAGTTCCACAGAAGCGGTTTCCCCTTCCTGCACCACTACCGTGGGATCCGTCAACACCTTGGCATTGCCGTTTTGAATGTTGGCTTGGAGCTGGGCGACAAAGTCGCGGACAACGTTGCCAAAACCCACGCCAGACTGGAAGCCGCCAATCACGCCGTCGCCGACGTTTTGCGGCGTAATACCGACCCCTTGGCCGGGGGTACGGGTGCCGTTTTGGCCGGAGGTGTCAAAGTTGAACAGCGCCACACCGCCTTCGGTGAGGAAGCGGGTGCCTGCCACCCCAAAGGAGAAACTGGTGCCGGTGCGGGTGAGGTTACTGAGGTTGATGTCGAGGATGCGGACGTTGACTGCGACTTGGCGTTTGCGCAGGTCAAGCTCGGTGATTTTGGCGGAGGCGATCGCCACCAAGTTCCGAGGCCCAACGATGGTAATCGCGTTGGTGCGCGGATCTGCCAGTACCTGAGTCCCGCGCAACACCGGCACCGAATCTTCGAGTTCAACGCGATCGGTCGTCAGTTCCGTCGATTCCGTGGTGTTGGTTTGGGTCAACTCAGGCGCATTTTCACTGGAGCCGAGCTCCTGGGTTTCCACTTCCGTGGTTCGCACCGTCGCGGTGATCACCCGCTCTGCACCCATGCTCGCCAAGAACGCAGATGCGGCATCTGCGGTCACCTGGTTAAGGCGATAGGTCCGCACAACAATATCTTTGACCTCATTGGGCAGCTTCGGGCTGACAAAAATCGTGTTATTGACCCGGTTGCCTTCGAGCTGGCTAAGGCGCAGCACCGCATTAAAGACATCCTGCACCGGCTCATTTTCCACATCCAGCGAAATCTTTGGCCCTTCATCGCCCCCCTCTGCCCCGGCAGCAGGGGCAGACTGACCTTCCTTACCCGCCGCCGGACTGTAGGCCAAGTTCAGGCCCGAGGCCCGAGCGAGCAAGGACAAGACCTCACGAGCGGGAGCTTCACGCAACACCAGGCGTGGAATTCGGACAGCGGTGCCCAGATCGACATTGGTGGGTTGGAAATTAATTTCAGACACCGCAATGTCGCCCACCGGGGGCGCAACGGCTCGGGGCAAAAAGGGCGGGGCCGGGTCGGCAGATTGCCGCACCGCCGGTTCTCCCTCGATCGAAACCTTGGGATTGGGCACCAACACATCGACCGGATTGGGTTGCTGGCCCTGGGGTTGGGCAATTTGTCCTTGGGCGGTAATCGGGGCGGCGGGTTGGGCAGGCACGGCAGCGACGCCGGAGTCGGTTTTGACGCCAAAGGAAAGCGTTGTATTGTTACGCGCCAACACTTCGCCACTGGGCAGGGTTTCGGTACCCGTGACCACGATGCGAATGCTGTTTTCGTCGAGGGGCAAAATTTGTACCGAGGCAATCCCAGGCGCGGGGTTGTCCTGGCGGAACACAGTGCCACCCGAGAGCTTGAGCTGGGTATTGATCACGTCCGCGACCCAGCTGTTGCCGCGTGGAGCGGAGAACACCTGGGGGCGATCGCCAAACCGAGTCTTGAGCTGTAGCTCAATGCCTCCACTGGTTTGCTTAATGTCAACCCCTGTCACCTCCGTCGGAGCCGCTAGGGTCGGTTGCGCGGCAGCCACAACAATTGCACTGGCCGCTGCCAAGCTACCAAAGCCGAGAAATGGTTTCATCGTTCCTTAATCCTCACCTTAAAAATTGCAAACACACTGTGGATGTAACAGGGCTGACCCAGGATGGGGAGCAACCCAGTATCAGAATTGGCCCAGAATTAGCCCAGGATTGGGAATGCCGCCCTGCGGCAGACCTTACTTCGGCGGGGCAGCAGCCGGATCGGTCGCCGGGTCAGCGGCAGGGGCAGCAGCCGGATCGGCGGCGGCAGCAGCGGTGGCGGCTTTACGATCGGCCTCAAATTCTTCCCGCGATCGCTCAATCAGGGCCTGCAAATTCAACGTGGTTGAAAGTTCAGGATCCTTGCGATTGATACTGACTTGGCCAAAGGGACCGACATTGACTTCCTGAACCAGCTCCGCCGCCTCGGTTTGGACATTGGAAACCATCATCAGCGGCTGCAACCGCTCCAAACTGTCCAAAAAGTCTTGGGTCTCTTGATAGGTTCCCTCGATGGCAACCTTGTAGTTTTTACGCTTCAACATGCCATTGGCAGGCGCGCCCAGGGAACCGTCGTTGACCACCTCAACTGCGCCCTCGGGGGTAAAGCCACGCAAAACCTTCTTGGGGTTGGGAAGCTGCTGGCTGATATCCAGCAGCAATGTATCGAGGGACTTTTCGTCGGCAAACAGTTCCATGGTTTGGTCGTACTCGGCGAGGGCCGACTGTTGGCGCGCTTCAAATTCCCCGCGATTGGCGAGGGTCTTCTTTTGATCCTCTAGGGTCTGGCGATCGCTCTCAATCTGGGCAGACAACTCGCCATTTGCCTGGAAGGCTGGCATCACCTTGCTAAAAAATAGCCACAACCCAGCCAACAGCCCTAAGGCCGCCAACAATCCGCCAATCACAGGCGGCGTAAAGGTTACGCCAAACGCAGTGGGATAATTGGAGGGCTGGCCAGAATCCTGAACCGGGACGAACTCTTCAGAAAAGGTCATTAGTCAATTACCCCTTGCGTTTTCAATTCCTCAATGCGGGTGACCAAACCGTCCGCCCCCAAGCTCGAAAGATTGGTCAAGGTGGATTCACCCGCTTCGCCCTGGTAAGTCCATTCACTAAAGGGCGTATTGATCGTGTAGCTCACCACCTTGGCGGGCTCGACCTCGACCTGCGGCGCATTAGCGTTGCCGCTGCTTTTGACTTCCACTTTGGTCGGGTCGTCGGCCAAGGTGGCATCTTGCAAGGCAATTTCACCCTTCTTGAAAAACTGGGAACCGCCGAGGGTCAAGATGAAGTCGTTGACATCTTCGTAGGACTCGGCGTTACCCGCCAAAATCAGCGCCCCCGTTTCCTCATCTTGCTTCACCGACTGCAGTCGAACCGTCGCGGGAACTCGGTTGGTCACATCCTGCAAAATTGCAGACCAGGGCTTGATTTTGTCGAATACGCCCACCAGAGCGGCCGTATCCCCTTCAATCGCCTTGGTCTCTGCATCTAAGCGATTGAGCTCGGCAATTTCTGCCTGTAGGGCAGCGAGCTCGCTATCTACCTGGGCCTTTTCAGCCTGAAGTTCTCGGGCACTTTTTTGGCACCACAACAGCCCACCTAAGGCGAGTAATGGAAATAAGGCTCCGATTAAGGCCCGGCGATCGCCGGCGTCCAATTCACCGGCCCGGTCGAACGGCGTCGGGGCGACGAATCCTGGGACTTAGCCCCCGATCCTTGAGAAAATTAACGTCTAAGCTATACATGGCCTCACACCTCCCGAAGTCCTAATCCCATCACCACGCCCAAGCTCGGGCGCTGCGTCTCATCCACCTCGGCTCCGATCTCAATGGACGAAGTCGAGAAGGGATCAACCTGGCTGGTGGGCAAACTCAGCCGCTGACTGAAAAATTCGTCCAGTTGCCCCAGACAGGCCCCCGGCCCCGCCAGCAAGAGTTGCGCAACCTCCAGGTTTTCGTCTTGATTGAGATAAAAGTCAATAGAGCGACGCAGCTCATCCGAAAGGTCACCCAAGACCCGCAACATGGCGGCAGAGCCAGGATTTCCCGGCGCTGTCTTGGAGCCAATACTGTCCACCGGGGTAACCGGTACGGTCATGCCACGTAGGGACTCCGTGTCACGGGAGGGGGGCATGTTCATCGCTCGACACAGCGACTGCCAAATTTGGTAGGTCCCAATGGGAACTGTGCGGGAGAACTGGGGGACACCATCGACCACAATGGAAATCTCGGTGTTGTCGAACTCGATGTCGGCGATCGCCACCGCTTCCTGGGAGCTGAACTGCTGCAACTGCTGCCGAATCGTTCGAATCAGGGCAAAGCTGCTAATTTCCAAAACATCCAGTTCGAGGCCCGCTTCACGGAAGGTATTGATATAGGTGTCGGTAATGTCTTGACGCGTGGCCACGAGCAAAACCTGAACCTTTTCAATGCCGTCTTCATCGACAAAAAAGCCCAGTTTTTGGTAGTCCACATCCGCCTCTTCTCGGGGAAAGGGTAGGTATAGCCCTGCCTCCTGGTTGAGCACCATGTCCCGCAGCTCGTTTTCATCCAGCTCTGCGGGAACCGAAATCAGCCGCGCAATCACATCCCGACCCGAGATCGCCGTGGCCACCTTTTTGGTCTTAATTTTTCCCTCTTCCATGACCGATTGCAGCAGCTCCGCCAGGGCAGGCGGATTCACGATCTGACCATCTTGGATCACGTCTTCGGGCATCTCCTTGGACACCAGACTGACGAGTTTGTAGCCTTGACCCTGCTTTTTGAGTTGAGCCACATTAATCCGCTCTGGAGTCAATTCGACCCCGATGCCCTGTTTGTTACCGGAGAACAGCCCCTTAAACACGGTTTACCTACCCATTAGCGTTAATTTGCCGACTTCGAGACAGCGAGCTTACCTGGTGTACTGAAAATGAGCAAGGATTTCCTTACTTTGTCCAGAATACAAATGCACGCTAGAAGCTGAAACGCCCCTACGGTGAGCATTTCCCCTGAAATAACAATTCGGCTTTTTAATCAACCGGATTTATGCTAGTGCATGGTACCCAATCTGATGCAGAATGACCACCGCTAAAGAAATTTATTTTTAAAGGCTAGATTTCCACTACTGTGGCAGGTTTGAGTGGTTCGGTCTGGGGTTTGAATTTCGGTGTGGAGTTTGAGTTTTCGGCTCTGAGCCTATTTTTGGGCGTGTAGGCCCGTGGCTTGGGCGATCGCCTCCAGTCCATGCTCCTGCAGTTTTTGCAACAGCCCCTGCAAAATCCGCTTGACCATCCAGGGGCCTTCGTAAATCCAGCCCGTATAAATTTGAATGAGGCTCGCCCCTGCGGTGATCTTGTTCCAGGCATCTTCTGCCGTGAACACCCCCCCAACGCCGATGATCGGGAGTTGGCCTTGGCTGCGCTTGTAGATGAAGCGGATGACCTCGGTGGAGCGATCGCCCAAGGGCCGACCACTAATGCCGCCGGGCTCGTCCAGGACGGCTTTGCCCGTGGCGGCCAAAACTTGGGTGCGCAAATTTGTCCGATTGATGGTAGTGTTCGTGGCAATTATGCCCGCAAGACCATCCTCGAGGGCCCAATCCACCACAGCGGCGAGCTCAGATTCAGCCAAGTCAGGGGAGATTTTGACCAAGATAGGTTTTTGGGTGTCGTTGGCGGCTTGAAGCGCGTCGAGGATCGGTTTGAGTTGTTCAGTGGCTTGGAGCGATCGCAATCCCGGCGTGTTGGGAGAGGAAACATTAACCACAAAGTAATCCCCTAAATTTTTGAGCAGCTCAAAACTGGCGGCATAATCTGGAGCAGCCACTTCGAGGGGTGTAATTTTCGATTTGCCCAAGTTAATGCCCAGGGGGAAGTGGCTTCGAGGCGTCTGGGGTGCAGCCAGATCTCGAGCGAGACGACGGCTGAGGCGCTCAGCGAGGCGCTCGGCACCTTGGTTATTAAATCCCATACGGTTGAGTACGGCTTGGTCTTCGACCAGGCGAAACAAACGCGGCTGGAGGTTGCCGGGTTGGGGGTGCCAGGTGACCGTGCCAACTTCCGCGAAGCCAAACCCAAATTCGGGCCACAGTCTGGCCGCGACCCCATCTTTGTCAAAACCAGCCGCCAAGCCGATGGGGTTGGGAAAGGTTTGGTTCCAGAGGGTTTGGCTCAGGCGTGGGTCGGCGATCGCGCAGCCAGCGCGCAGTCGGCCTCGCATCCAGTCGCCAGTCGGGCCGGGCTGGTCGAGCCATTGGAGCCATTGCAGTGCCTGTTGGTGGGCTTGTTCTGGATCAAGCTTGAGACCAGAAAAAATGAGGGGACGGGCAATCGCGGTGTAAATATCCAAGCTAGTTCGATCCGGCAGTTTGATGCGGCAGTCTGATTGAGCGGTTTGGCTATTGAGCGGTTTGGCTATTGAGCGGTTTGGCTATTGCGCGGCTTGGCTATTGCGCGGTTTGATTCAGATCAGATTCAGATTGCATTTGGGCATGAGAATTAAACAGCTCCCGTAGGCTGGGTTGAGGCCACGAAACCCAACACGCTTAATGCAGCCAGGCGGAACAGCGGCTAGTCTCACCCTTAGCGCAAACGGCGATCGAGACGGGAATCCTAGAGGTTTCAGTCAGCATCGCCATCGGTCGCGTCTAGGCAGCATCGGAAACAAGAATGGATAATTGAGAGATGAGATTAGGGATGAGATAGGGACGAGCCACACTCCATTGGCCGTTGAGATGGGCTGTTGAGATGGGCCGTTGAGATGGGCCGTTGAGATGGGCCGTTGAGATGGGCTGTTGAAATTAGCGTTGTACCAGCCAGACGAACAGCAATTCATTCCTACCCATAATACATTCAGTCGTTTCAGCCGCATGACGAAGCGTCTGTCTCGCTCAACCTGAAGCAAGAGATTGGCCGAGTGCGAGGCTTTGCTGGCCGCCAACAATCCAACCTTCATCGTCACCAAGATTCAGTATCGTTAAGCATTTATCATCGCCGACATTACGATCGCCAGAATGCGATCACCAGATCCGAACCAGCAGATTTTAAGGGGCATTGTCATGAGTTACAGCGCTAGAGCCATGGAGCAGGGAACCACACAAGACCGCCGGTTGGCCCGTCTGAGTCAGCTACTCAAGACCCTCCGCGAGGCCACTGAAGTCTCGGCACTCCTGGAGGCCACGGTTCCGTTTCTCAACCGGGAAATGGGCTATGCCTTAGTCTGGTTTGGTCTCTATCAGAGCGCAGAAGATTGTCTCTTGGGCTACGAAGGGGCGAGCCCTGGTCATAAGCGCCCACTCCACCAAGAGCGCTACCGTCTCGAAAACGGCAGCCTGCTGGAACAGGTGTTTGTCCAGCGGCGGCCCCTGCATGTCCCCAATTTGGGCCAAGAGCGGCAGGCGGGAAAATGGCAGGCGATCGCCCAAAATATCGGCATTCAAGGGGCGCTGCTGTTCCCCATTCACTACCTCGATGTCTGCTATGGCCTAGTGCTGCTGGGGGTGCCCGAGTGGGGTATGACGCCCCAAGCGAACGACATCGCAGCCCTTTCGATGCTGTGCGGTCAGTTGGGCGTGGCGCTTCACCAAGTCGAGACGCTCAAGCGAACGCGACAACAAAAGCGCCCCGAAGACCCACTGCTGCGGCTGCTCGATCAATTGCGCACTCTGCCCAGCTTGGAGGCCCAGTTACAGTGCGTTCTGGACGAAACCCATCAGTTTATCGGGGCCAATCGCACGCTGATCTATTGGCTCGATCGCCCGACGCGTACATTTCGCCCTCGGCTGGCTCGGCAAACCCAGGGCAATAGTGCCGGGGTGAATCTAGCAGCATCGGAGTGCGAGCGACTCTACCAGTGGTTGAAGGGCGATCGCATCCTCTCCATCAGCGACACGGACAGCGCCCTACAAGCCGAAATCTCCAGCTATCTCCAGGCCCAACTGCGGGTGCGATCGCTCATGGCCGCCCCCCTGGGTATAGGGGAAAATCTACTCGGTTTTATCCTGGTGGCCGGTGTGGCTCCCCATTTATGGAGTGATGAGGAAAAACGCTATCTTCAGGGGGTGGGCCAGCTCAGCACCTTGATCGCACCGTTGGCGCAGATCGACCAGACTATCGGGGTGGGCCAGGCAGACCAGGCGGCGATCGCGCAACTTGGTGCAGCCGTCCGTCAGCTCCAGGATTGGAAAAACGCCCTGCAGGACACAGCGAATTATTTATTTCAGCGCCTGGGCATTGAACGGCTCTTACTGGTGCAGCACCAAGCCAACACTGCTAGCTTCCCGATTGTGTTCCAACACCAGGCCGATCGCCGCAAATTGCTGAACGGCCCCCTCACCCATTTGAGCGATTTGGATCAGATTTTGCTCGATGACCATGCCGACGGGCTGGTCATTGAAGACTGGCCATCGGATTTGCGTTTGCTGCGCTGGCGATCGCAGCTGGGTGACAAGGCCTCGGTCAAGTCGCTGATGGTCTGCGCCGCGATGCCCGGTTACCTAGAAACTGGACTGCTGATTGCCACCAGTGAGCAGTCTCGCAGTTGGTCGGGTCAGGATTTGGCCCTCGTGCGCGATCTGTCCCGCCAGGTGGCAACGTTGCTCCACCAGCGATCGCTCGAAGCGGACATGAGCCAACTCAAAGAGCTGCATCGATCGCTCCGGTGGGGGCTCGGGGCACTCCAGCAAGAAACCGATCCAGAGCGCATCGATCGCTTGGGCGTTCAAGCGATCGCCCAGTTGCTCCAGGCTCCCTGGGTGGCGCTGCTAGACTGGTCGGCCCGCGACGGCAAAGTACGGTTTGAGGCAACCCATACCAGTGATAGCAGCTGGGTCTTGGCCGAAGGACTCAGCCTTGATCCCCTGACCGAGCCTCTGCTCCGGCTGCTGCTGCGCTCCCCCGGCCCCTTGGTGCAGTCCGTTGAAGACCTAGCCATTTCTACCCGACAGTGGCTGCGGTTTCCCCAGCTGCGGCAGGTGTTGCTCTTGAGTTTGGTGGATCCCACCAGCGAGGTTTCCTTGGGGGCGGTGCTGATTGGCGATAGTCGTCGCTATCCTTGGGCGGAGCGATCGCTAGAATTTGCTCAACTGCTGGTGCAGCAGCTCGCCTGGTCCCGCCGCAGCGTGCGCCGGATCCTGCACCTCCAGACTCGGCAGGGGCAGCTGGAACAACTCAATTGGTACAAGCAATTTTGTGGTGAGCGGTTTCAGCTGGACTTCAGCACAGCCTTGAATCGCATCCAAGAAACGGACGGAACTTCGCTCTCTCTCAGCTCTTGTCAAGTGCTAAAGAACCTCAATGAGCAAGTGCAAGTGATGGGAGACGTGTTTCGACAAGAGCAATGGTCGGTGCAAATTCGGGAGCAAACCACGCCACTGATTCGCTTGCTCAAGCAAGCCAAGCAACAGCTCGACCCAGTGATTTCGGCCCGGCAGCTGTGGTGTCAGTTCCATTGGTCTGAAGTTCAGCAGTTGCAAATTCAGGGGGACTGGCTGAAACTGGCGGGGATTCTCCAGTCGGTGTTGGTAGCAGCTTGCGATCGCTGTCTCCTGGGCGGACGCATCGACATCTGGTGTCGCGCACAGCCAGACCAGATGCTGGAATTTAGCATTACCGACAATGGCATTTTGGATCCGCTATTGCTGAGTGCGCTCCAACCCGATGCCGACAGCACCGATCCAATCCTCCAGGGCATTTGGGAGGTCAACCCAGGACTATCGCTGCGGCTGAGTCAGACTCTATTAACCCAGCTCGGCGGCAACCTAGAGCTACTCGCTTTAGATGACGGGCGCACCATGAGTCGCGTGATGATTCCAGGCCTGCACGAGTAAGTCTGCTCAAGTCGAGCGAATCTAAACCCGCTGCGCTTGGGCGGCGGCAGGCTGAACCTGGGGCTGGAACTCAAACAGCGAGTAAACGACGTTGCGACGAATTGAGGTCATCATTTCCAAAAACAGCTCGTAGCCTTCGTTTTTGTACTCAATCAGGGGATCTTTTTGACCGTAGCCCCGCAGACCCACCGTTTCGCGCAGACCATCCATCTGTTGGAGATGCTCCCGCCAGAGGGTGTCGATCTGCTGCAAAATGAAGAACCGCTCTGCCTTGCGCATCAAACCGGGCTCAATTTGATCCACTTGGGCTTCCTTGCGATCGTAGGCAATTCGCACATGCTCGTAGAGAAAGGCCTGAATTTCTTCCACCGAGAGGTCTTCTAGCTGGGCAGGCTGGAGATCTTCGAGCAGATAGATAAACTCTTTGGCCTTGTTGACCAACTTGCCAACCTCCCACTCTTCCGAAGGCAGCTCTGGATTGATGTAGTACTCAACGATGTCATCAATCGTGAGTTCAGCGTATTTAATCATCTGTTCTTTCAGATCTTGGCCTTCCAGAACCCGGCGGCGCTCGGCATAGATGGCACGACGCTGGTTATTCATCACCTCGTCATACTCAAAGACTTGCTTGCGCAGGTCGTAGTAGTAGGTTTCAACCTTTTTCTGCGCACCTTCTAAGGAACGGGTTAACATGCCCGACTCAATGGGCATATCTTCTTCGACGCGGAAGGCATTCATCAGGCCTGCGACGCGATCGCCCCCAAAAATTCGTAGCAAGTTGTCTTCCAAACTCAGAAAAAACCGCGTCGAACCGGGATCGCCCTGGCGGCCTGCCCGACCCCGGAGCTGGTTGTCCACCCGCCGAGACTCGTGGCGCTCGGTGCCAATCACGTGCAAACCGCCCAACGCCACCACCTTGTCATGCTCCGCGTCGGTGAAGGATTCGTAGGTTTCCTTAATTTGGTTATACACCTCGCGCAGCCGCTGAATTACTGGATCGTCGGTCGGGGCCTTCTCGGCAGCAACGGCCAGCTTCTCTTCCGCATCCAGCTCGGACAAGCTCTGGGAGCCGTAGGTTTTGACCGCAAAGCTCACGGCTTGCTTGAGCGACTGCTCGAGCTCGGCGGGGAGCTGGGTTGGGAACAAGTCTGCAGAGGCCTTCCAGGTTTTCTTTTGCTTGCCGTTTTCGCCAAAGCGATCGCCAAATTGATCCCCAAAGCCCTCGGGAGCTTCGCGGCCATCAATCCCGGCCACTCGGGCCACCGAAAACCCCTCGTCCTCGGGGCGCACCAGCGGTGGCATCAGGTATTCCCGCACCTTCAGGCGGGCCATGTATTCGGCATTGCCGCCCAAAATAATATCCGTGCCCCGACCGGCCATGTTCGTCGCAATGGTGACTGCGCCGCCCCGACCCGCCTGGGCCACAATTTCGGATTCCCGCTCGACGTTTTCGGGCTTAGCGTTGAGTAGATTGTGGGGAATGCCCATCTCTGAGAGCAGTCGGGAGAGCACCTCCGACTTTTCGACGCTGGTGGTGCCGACCAAGACCGGACGTCCGGTTTCGTGCATGTGGGCACAGTCTTCAGCGACGGCTTTCCACTTGGCCCCTTCGTTTTTGTAGACCACGTCTGAGAGGTCTTTGCGCGATCGCGTCCGATTGGTCGGAACGATCGTGACTTGAATTTCGTAGGTTTTCTCGAACTCGGTTTCCTCAGTCTTGGCCGTGCCGGTCATGCCACCGAGCTTGGGATAGAGCAAAAAGAAATTTTGATAGGTAATCGAAGCGAGGGTTTGGGTCTCTGGCTGAATCTCGACTTCTTCTTTGGCTTCGATCGCCTGGTGCAAGCCATCACTCCAGCGACGACCTGGCATCACCCGCCCCGTAAACTCGTCCACGATCACAATTTCGTCATTGCGCACAATGTAATTGACATCGCGCATGAACAGCTCTTTGGCCTTGACCGCATTAAAAACGTAGTGCGCCCAAGGATCCTTGGGGTCAAACAAATCCGATAGGCCCAGGGCTTGCTCTGCCTTGATAAACCCTTCATCGGTCATGAGGATATTGCGCGCCTTTTCGTCCACCTCGTAGTCCCCGTCGGGATCTTGCAAGGTGTCGCGGGCATTGGGATCGGTGGTAGAGCGCACCAACCGACCGGCAATCTCAGCAGCCTGGACATATTTCTCGCTGGGACGCTCCACCTGACCGGAGATAATCAACGGCGTGCGGGCTTCGTCAATCAGCACCGAGTCCACTTCGTCGATGATGCAAAAATTGAATGGGCGCTGCACAACTTCTTCCATGGTGGTGGCCATGTTGTCGCGCAAATAGTCGAAGCCCAGTTCGCTGTTGGTGGTGTAGGTAATGTCGCAGCCGTAGTTTTGACGGCGTTCGCCCGGTGACATGCCCTGCTGGATCAGCCCCACATTCAGACCGAGGAAGCGGTGGACTTGCCCCATCCACTCAGCGTCGCGGCGGGCCAGGTAGTCGTTCACGGTGACGACATGAACCCCTTTGCCCGAAAGCGCGTTGAGGTAAGAGGGTAGCGTCGCCACCAGGGTTTTACCTTCGCCGGTTTTCATCTCGGCGATTTGGCCATCGTGGAGCACCATCCCGCCCATGAGCTGGACATCGTAGTGGCGCAGCCCGAGAACCCGACGACCCGCCTCGCGGACCACCGCGAAGGCTTCGGGGAGGATATCATCGAGGATTTCCTGCTCCATATCGTAATTTTTCGCCTTTTCAAGCTGCTGCTGAAACTCGGCGGTCTTGCGCACTAGCTCATCGTCGGAGAGCACCTGAATCTCTTCTTCCAGAAGATTGATTTCGGTGATGATGGGCTTATATTTCTTGAGCTTGCGTGCGTTGGGATCACCCAGCAGAGCTTTGAGCATGGCGTTGGTACGACTGGCGCTTACGATATCCTGCCTATCCTATCACCCGAGAATCCTGGCGGGCGGATGGGTTAACCGCCATCCTAACCGACCGGTTTAGTTCGGAGATTTTGAGGGGCGATCGGCCCCGCCAAGCTCCGCATGACCGAATGGCCGCCTTTGCCACAGTGAGCACCTACAAAGGGCGATAGAATGCGCTCTGCAACGCGCTCTGAAAAATTGATGCGAATCCATGATGCCCAACTCGCCGATTCAGTTTCGGATCTATCCCCACGCTGGAGCCTTCATCCAACAAGAACTTGACCTGGGTGAGCTCCAAGCCTTGTTTCAGGTGGCGGCGTTTTGGGCTCAAGATCGCTCCCTTGAAGACCTGGCCATGGCGATCGCCCACAGCAAGCCCATTTGCACGGCCTGGGAGCGCGATCGCCTCGTGGGCTTTGCCAGAGCCACCGCCGACGGCGTCTATCGGGGCACGATTTGGGATGTGGTTGTCCATCCAGATCTCCAGAACCAGGGAATCGGTCGCAAATTGGTCGAAACCCTGCTGAGCCACCCCCACCTCAGTCGCGTGGAGCGGGTTTATTTGATGACGACGCATCAAGAGAAGTTCTACAAGCGCGTGGGCTTCGAGCGCAACAGCAGCACCACGATGGTGATTTACAGAGGGTGATTTATGGATAGATGGTGATTTATGGATAGATGGTGATTTATGGATAGATGGTGATTTGCAATCGCGGCCCATGCCCTAGGCGCGCCTGAGCCAGCAGCACAGCTGGTCTTGGGGAGCCGGTGACTCCAGAAAATCGTTGAGGCCAGCGGCGATCGCCCCCCGCGCACGAGGTGTTTTCTCCACGGACTCCGTCAGCAACTCCAAGCGTCCCCCCATGACTTCGAGCAGCGATCGCTGCACCCACAGCGACAATCCTGGCGACAGTTGGGAGGGCTGCCACTGGCGTTTGAGATCCACGCTCAAGTCCACCCGATTCAACGCTTCATGGGGCTGGAGTTGAGCCCAATCCGCGAGGATATCTTGCCAAGCCTCCGGTGCCCGGTTGTCGCTCAGGACAAAGCCAATGTGCTCACCGTCAGGAGAGGAGACACATTTCCAGATAATTTCCGTGGCCTTCAGTTCCGCCGCCAGCAAAATCAGTTGAATCAAAATTTGGCGCAGGCAGCTGTAGTCGGCCTGGATGGCGGGTGGGGTGACTTCAGCCCTGTGGGTTGTGCGATCGCCAGACGGATGTTCCCAGAGCCCCCGGCGAAAGCGGATGTTGCGATCGGCCAAGGGCAAGCGTACCGAGGCTTCGACCTCTTCGGTCAACTGCTCCAAGATCAAGGGTTGAATATCCAAGAACTTACGGCCCAGCTGCAACTGGGAGACCTCAATCAGGGTTTCGAGGAGGCCATAGAAATTTTGCGCCGCTTCATAGGCTTGGGCCACACATTGGCGCTCTTCCTCGGGGCTGTCGCAAAGATCCGCCAAAATCAGCTGGTGTAGACCCATGAGGCTGCTGAGGGGCGATCGCAATTCATGGGCCGTACGCGCCAAAAACCCTCCCTGAAACTGAGCAAGCTCCAGCGCTTGGTGATAGCGGGCGTTCCAAAGCTGAGCATCGGATAGTGGAGCACCTGACAGGTGGCCCGACGGCCCATCAAACTGGGAGTCCTGGGGACCAGATTCAGCCTCCGAGGATGAGCCCACGCCCGAATCGACGCCCGAATCGACGCCCGAATCCGACGCACGCGGCGAGCGGCTCCTGCGCCAAAAAAAAACGCCAGAACCACCCAGCAAAACCCCCACCCATAACCACAGCAACTGGATTCCCATTTCACCTCCTCAATTCACCCGACCAAACCCATCCAGAACCCCTATTTCCTCATCCCAACCCCCTAACCCAAAACCACCTGTGACGTTCGAGTCAGCATCTCAAGACCAATGCGCCCTTGGAACCCACCTCGGGACATCCAGCGCGAACCACAGGCCATCCCCAAGGCGACGGTAGCGCCTTGACCAGGGTAGCGCTCAAACCGGGGCGAAGCGTTGATGTAGACCGCTGCGCTACGAATATTGCGACTAAACTGACGGCTTTCATCATAGCTAGCAGTCGCCAGGGCATTGGCATGGCCGCTGCTGTGGGTGTTGATCAAGGCGATCGCCTCAGACAAATCTGCCACCACCCGAAACGCCACCACCGGATGGCTCGACCAGTGGGATTTTCCCCATTCCGCTGCCGAAGCCGGCGTCAGATCCGGATAGGTGACTTGCAGAGTTTCATCGCCTCGAATTTCAACCCCCTGCTGTCGCAAATCCTGCCACAGTCGCTCTAAATTCGTTGTGCTAAAGGTGGGGGGCAGCAAGACCGTTTCGAGGGCATTGACTCGGTCTGGCTCACCCCGATGGCTTTCCAGCAGCATCCAGCGCACCAGCTCAAATGAAGCGGAATTCGACCAATAGAGGTAACAGTTGCCCAAACCGGGATAGATCACCGGCACGACGGCCCCCTTGATCACCTGCTGAACCAAGCTGGCTCGACCGTAGGGCACAATCAGGTCAATCCCCTCCTGATACTCCAAAAACTCCTGCACAGAGCCGCCCTGGTCCGTGGGCAACAACAGGGCACTTTCCACCGGTAACTCAGCTTGCTCTAGGGCTTGACCCAAGCTGGAAAAAATCGCTTGATTGGAATGGCTAGTTTCGCTGCCGCCCCGCAGGAGCAAGCCATTGGCCGTCCGCAAACAGAGTCCGGCGGCGATCGCCCCCAAAGCCGGAAACGCCTCCGAGATCAGCGTGATAACCCCCAGGGGGAACCGTTGTCCATAGGCCTGGGCCGCAGTCGGCTGATAGGCCGCAGGGCTCAACTGGCCGAGAGGATCCGGCACCCGAGCCAGCTCCCGCAAAATTTCGATCGCCGCCTGCAGTCGCTCTGGGGTCAGCTTCAGCCAGCTCTGAACCAAGGCCGGCACCGCCATATCTTGGCTGGCTTCCAAATCCAGAGTATTGGCCTCTAAAATTTCGTCCTTTGCCGCTTCCAAAGCCGCAGCCATGCAACTCAAACCATAGCTGCGCTGTCGCCCCTGACAGTGCTGCAACTGCTGAGCCGCCAATCGAACTTCAGCCACGGCCTGCCGAACCGGCTTGGCCTGCTCAGACGGAGGGGAGCCAGGCTGGTGCGGCTCAAACTGATTCGGCTCAAACCGATCGGGCTCTGACGGATGCGGCCTATCTTTGGACAGCCCTTCCTCAGATTGGCAATCCTCAAGCTGCAAACCCTCAGACGGGTAATCCTCTCGCTGCAAATCGTCTCGCTGCAAATTGGAGTCTCCTGAAAAAATGTTATCTGTCCCATTCTCTCCACCTGAAATGGCCCAACCTGGGATGCCCTAGCGACGACAAGAAAGCCACATATGCAGCGCAGGCAGCATCACCAAGCCAAACGCGATCAACACCCACAGCAAAATCTGTCCTGAGAACAAACGGGCCAAGGGGAGCCACAAAAACAGCAGCGCGGCAATACTCAAAAACGCCAGCGACAAGAAACTCTCGCGCCAACCGTTGCGAGCATTTGACCAATGACTACCCGTCCATCGCCAAGCTTGTTTGTAGGGATAGTGAGAAATGAGTTTCTCTAGGGTTCGTCCTTCGTCTGCGAGCACAAAAATCTGCTGACAGCGATCGCAACCCAAGGCATCTGTCAGCACAATCCGCGACAAACTCCCCTTACAACGACAGGGACAGGGATAATCCTGGGACAAATCAACCTTTTGACTTTTGTAGGACTTCACGGGCCGCCCTCGACAACGCCTCAAAATTCTCTGATTCTAGCCCTGAAAACCTCAAATCAGGAGAAACAGCTATCCTCTGGTCGATCTCCTCCTCTAATCAAGCCGGTATCTAACCCACCGGAGATTGAAAAGAACCTTAGTAAGCGGGTAACGCGATTCGAACGCGCGACATTCACCTTGGCAAGGTGACGCTCTACCACTGAGCTATACCCGCATGCACTCCGCCGACAGACTCCGCCGCCTCAGCCCTAATATACCATCCCAATCTATGGAACGGGTGTCAAGTCTCTGGGTAAATATTCTCGGAAGATTCCAGAAAGAGCGCTGTGCCTAGGTCTGCTTCGGACACAAGTCCTGCATCTGCTGCATCAGAGTCGCCATCTCGATCGCATTCATTGCATAATGCCAGCCCAGATTGCTCTTGATGCCCGCCCGCTCTAGGGCCTGCTGCATCGTGTCTACGGTAAGGACACCCATGATCGTCGGCACACCAGTCTGGAGGCCGATGGCGGCAACGCCCTTGGTGACCTCTGCCGAAACGTAGTCGAAGTGAGGCGTTTGGCCGCGAATTACGGCTCCGAGGCAAATAATGGCATTGTAGCGATCGCTTTGTGCCAAGCGGCGAGCCACCATCGGAATCTCGAAACTGCCGGGCACCCAGGCATAGTCCACCTGACCCCCTTCGGGATCAACATTGATCCCATGACGCGAAGACAGTCTTTGCAACCGTTCAGCAGCTTTTCGGTCACGAGGTCATTAAACCGTCCAATCACCAGGGCGAATTTGAACCCTTCCGTCTGAACAAAATTGCCTTCGAAAACTGTCATCGACTCTCTCGGAACTGATGAAAACTAGAAAAATGGGGCAAAGCTTTGCCATGCCCCTGCTGCACCTGTGCTGTGACAGAAACAGACCCGGTTTGGGGCCTGCTTTTGGATCAAACCACGAAGTAGTTGAACACGCCCACCAGAACAACCAGGACGCCCCAGACGATAGAGCCCAGCAAAATGAGCTGATTTGAGCGACCCGAGTCGGAGCCAGACGCATAGACCACTGGCACAGCAACGACCATCACAAAGGAAAACAGAACCAACACCGTCAACAGCAACTGAAAGATGATCGTCATTTCTTTTTCTCAGTATTCAATAAAGCGCCAAACGAACAAAAAAATATGGACTAAACGATCTCGCGGGACTGAGGGCGAACTTAAGCTCGGGTTCTGACTGGATTCTGACTGGGCTCTGACTGGGCCTTAACTGAGCTCTGGCTTGGGCTTTGAATTTGAATTTGACCCAGACAAACCGTACAACCCTTGAGCAACCCTCGCGCCAGCCCTAGATGCTCACTTCGCTGAAGTCCCGCACGAGGTAGTCAAAAGGCACGTCAATGAAGGCCGTGTTGCGAATACCAGCGGCCTCGGCCATGGCTCGGACGCGATCGCACATGATCTGAATTCCGCGCACCGTCGGCCCCACAGGTACCCCAAGCGAATTGTAGGTCTCGCGCAGCCCCTGCAAAACCCGCTCATCCAAAATGTCAGTGTTGCCTGCCACGATGGCATAGGTGGCGTAGCGCAGGTAGTAGTCTAAATCCCGCAGACAAGCAGAATAGCGCCGCGTCGTGTAGGAATTGCCGCCGGGGCGCAGGAGCTCAGGCACTTCTTCGTAGAGCTGGGCACTGGAGCTTTTGACAATATCTGCAGCATTGGCATTCACCATTGTTGCAACCTGAACCCGCGCCTGTCCCTCAGAAAAGTAGGACTTGAGGCTATCAATGGCGTCTCGATCAAGGTAGCGCCCAGTGATGTCATAGGTTCCAATGAGACCGGTTACCGCATCCCGCATGAAACGTTCTCCCAAACAGCTTTTATGAAAATGGATTGCGCTTGGCTAGGCCTTTCCTCAACTGCGAACGGACTCCACCTTGAACGGACTCAGATGCGAACTCAAGGTTTGCAATCCGAACATCGCTGCGGGGACATACGCTGCTGCCGAAGTCTAGGCTGGCAAGCTTAAAACCTGTCTCAAACCCTATCACGCAAGGGGGATACACTCTTGAACCGATACTGAACCGACCCTTGACTTGTGGGCTTCGGGGGCGATCGCATTCATCAAACTTAATATTTCAGTGGGTCGTTCTCGTCGTTACCTGTGGGGCCAAAATGAGCTCTGGCGTCAACTTCAAGCAATTTTGATTAAACTCTGTGACTTGAGGCTGACTCCAGCTGCTATCAGCGACCCTCAGGCTTTCATCCCCGCTCTAGCAGAACGCTCACGGCAAGCTAACATCCGTATATTAAGCGTAGACACATATTTTCCAGGTCTCTATCGACACAACAGACATGAGTCTATCCAAACATTCTGCCTTCTATTTAACAGTTTGGCATCCTGAAGCTCGCTTATGATCCATAAACTAAAGCAAGTGTCCCCAGAGGAAGTACGGAACCATGAGTGGAAATGAATCGCGTCTGCAGGCGATCTATGAAATCACCAACCGTGAGCCGAGCCCGACGACGGCTCCTGAGTCGTTGGAAAAGCTCTGGGCGACTGATGTTTTTGATCTGCCCAAGATGCAGGAACGTCTTCCCAAGACCGTGTTTAAGTCGGTGAAGAAGACGATTCAGTCTGGCGAGCCGCTGGATTCATCGATCGCAGATACGGTCGCTGCTGCGATGAAGGATTGGGCAATGTCCAAGGGGGCCAAGTTCTATGCCCACGTGTTCTATCCCATGACCAACGCCACTGCCGAGAAGCATGACGGTTTCATCACGGTTCAGAGCGACGGCACAGCCATTTCTGAACTGTCTGGTAAGCTGCTGGTGCAGGGTGAGCCCGACGGATCTTCCTTCCCGAACGGGGGGATTCGCGGCACGTTTGAGGCGCGGGGCTACACCGGCTGGGATCCCACGAGCCCGGTGTATATCCTGGATACGGGCAACGGCGCGACGCTGTGTATTCCGACGGTGTTTATTTCCTGGACTGGGGAAGCGCTGGACAAAAAGGTGCCTTTGCTGCGATCGATCGCAGCCATGGACAAGGCCGCCAGCAAACTGCTGAAACAACTGGGCCACACCCACATCGCCCACGTCAACTCCAGCTGCGGCGCGGAGCAGGAATATTTCCTCATCGATGCCAACTTTGCAGCGGCCCGGCCCGATCTCCTGTTGGCGGGTCGGACTTTGTTTGGCAAGCCGCCCTCCAAGGGGCAGCAATTTGATGATCACTATTTTGGTGCCATCCCCGAGCGGGTTCAGATCTATATGCAGGACGTCGAAGAGCGGCTCTACCGCCTCGGCATTCCCGCTAAGACCAAGCACAACGAAGTTGCACCGGGGCAGTTTGAAATTGCGCCGATGTTCGAGTCGGCCAACGTGGCCAGCGATCACCAGCAACTGCTGATGACGATTTTGCGCAAGACCGCGATTAAACACGGCTTGGTGTGTCTGCTGCACGAGAAGCCCTTTGCCGGCGTGAACGGTTCGGGTAAGCACGTCAACTGGTCTGTGGGCAACAGCACCCAAGGCAACCTGCTCGACCCCGGCGACACGCCCCACGAGAACATGCAATTCCTGCTGTTTTGTGGCGCAGTGATTCGCGGGGTGCACAAATACGGGCCGTTGATGCGGGCTGTGATTGCCACGGCCAGCAATGACCACCGCCTCGGGGCCAATGAAGCGCCACCGGCGATTATGTCAGTGTACTTGGGCTCACAGCTTGAGGATGTGTTTGAGCAGATTAAGAGCGGTTCGCTCACGGGCTCCCAGGAGAAAGGGGTGATGGATTTGGGCGTGGACATCTTGCCCAACTTGTCGAAGGATGCGGGCGATCGCAACCGCACCTCTCCCTTTGCCTTCACTGGCAACCGCTTTGAGTTCCGGGCCGTGGGCTCTGGCCAGTCGGTGTCTGGGCCTTTGGTGGCGTTGAACACGATGCTCGCCGATTCCATCGATTGGGTGACCAACCGTCTCGAAGCGGAGATGTTGGGCGGTAAGGAGTTGAATGAGGCGGCGATCGCCGTCCTCAAGGAAGTGATGGATCAGCATGGCAACGTGGTCTTTGGCGGCAATGGCTATTCCGAGGAATGGCACAGAATTGCCGTGGAGGAGCGAGGCCTACTCAACTTGCCACCACCGCCGATGCCTTGCCCTACTTTGCAGTCGGAGCCCGTCAAAGACCTGTTTTGCCAAGATTGGCGTTCTAACGGAGAAAGAGCTGGAAAG
>JAAUOP010000068.1 GCA_012034805.1 Synechococcales cyanobacterium CRU_2_2
CAGTGCCAGTGCGCCAATCTTGCCCGACTTCAGTCCCATTACAACGGCTGCCGTATCGAGCAAAGCCCCCGGCTGGTATTCACCAGCATGGCCCCTGGCTTGAGTTGGGCAATGGCCTCCGCATTCATCAAATGCTTGGTTTGGGGTAACAGAGGGCAATGGAGAGAAACGACATCAGATTGACCCAGCAATTGTGGCAACTCGACGTAGCGACCCCCGAGAGCCAAGAAGTCTTCACTGGGATGGACATCGTAGGCCAATAGTTGACAGCCAAATCCATGCAAAATTTTGGCGGTTAAAACCCCAATTTTTCCAGTGCCGATGATGCCGATGGTTTTACCGTGAAAGTCGAAACCCAGAAGACCATCGAGGGCGAAATTCCCCTCCCGTACACGGTTGTAGGCACGGTGAATTTTACGATTGAGGGTCAGCATCAGTCCAACAGTATGTTCTGCAACTGCGTGGGGAGAATAGGCCGGGACGCGGGCGATCGCAATTCCCAGCCTTTCTGCAGTTGCGAGATCAATATTATTAAAACCCGCTGAACGCAACGCCACCAGTTGGGTGCCTCCCGCTGCCAATTGCTCTAACACCGGCCCGCTCACATCATCGTTAATGAACGCACAAACGACCCCAAATCCATGGGCTAAGGCCGCTGTAGTGGGGGTCAGTCGGGGTTCAAAGAAAACCAACTCGTGGGGATCGCTCCCCGAGTCAAACCCTCGATTGACATCCTCAAACGATTGCCGGTCATAGGCCTTGGCACTAAAAAATGCGATTCGCATCTACGATTTCTCCGTCTGATTTAGAACCCTATTCCATAGAAATGGAACACCTTCAAACGCTAGGTTCGAATCGGCGGCAATTACAGCGTAGCAGAGCACATTTGTAAGCATGGGTTGTAAACATTGCTTGCAAACATGGGTTGATCGGCAAAATCAATGGCTTGACCCGCCAGATGAATGGCTTGCTAAACCGTTGCCTCATCCCCAGAACAAAGCCGTTACACAGGGCATGGGACAATGGGAGAAGTCGAGTCGCCTTTGCTCCCATTTTATGCCCTCTAGTATGACTCCTGAACCGCCCGAACGCCGCCCTTTATCCAAAGCTGTGAATCCGGGTTCCATAAGCCCACCCGTCCCAGGGCCAGAAGGCACGGGTCAGATCCCTCAAGCTAGTGGAGATAGAAGCTTGCAACTCATGATGCAGCGCCTCTCCACCAAACTTTCTCAAGACGAATTGGTTGCTCAGGTCACTGACGAATTACGCCAGGTACTCCAGGTCGATCGCGTGGCGCTCTACTACTTTTATCGCCAGTGGAAAGGGCAAGTCACCTTCGAGTCCCTCAGCGATCAGTCCCTGTCGATCGTCGGCATGACTGGTGCCGATGAATGTTTCAACCAAGATTATGCCCAGATGTATTTGGAAGGCCGCATTCGAGCCATTCCGGATGTGGCTCTAGCAGACATTCACGACTGCCACCGGGAATTCCTGGACAGTATCCAGGTCAAGGCCAACTTAGTTGTTCCAGTTCTTCCCGAGCCAGGGCACCTGTGGGGATTCCTGTCCGTGCACCACTGCCAGAGTCCCCATCCCTGGAGCAATGCCGACATTGCCGTGGTACAAGCGGGTGCAGAACGACTCGCATTATCCCCGACGATCCGGCGCGATCGCTAAACCACAGTTCTGCTCGGCAAGCCCCGCATGTAGAATATGAAGCGACATCGCAAATAAAACGCTTAAACCATGCGCATACTGGCCCTCGTCCCGGGCGGAATTAGCGACCAATTCCTGTTCTTCCCCACCCTGACAGACATCCATCGCTATTACCCCAACGCTCAGGTCGATGTAATCGCCGATCCAGGTGCGATTGGGGCCTACCGCGTTTGTAGTCTCGTTGACAAAGCGCTGCCCTTTGACTTCACTGACCAAAATAGTTTGGCCGACTGGGGAAATTTGGTGGGCATCATGCGCGATCGCGAATATGATGCCGTGCTCTCCGCCCGCAATGGTTGGGGCCTCGGTCTGATGCTCTGGTTGACCGGCATCCCCAATCGGATTGGGTTCACGGGGCCAGCCAATCTATTCTTGACCCAAGTCTTAGCGCCCAAAGCCGATCAGTACCAAGCTCAGACCTACTACGATTTGCTCCAAGGCATCGACATTGAGGGGACGTGCCCCGAAGTGAGTATTAGTGTGCCGCGCAAGGATATCAACTGGGCTGAGGCCGAGCAAAAACGGTTGGGCGTGCCGGGGGGCTATCTCTTGATCGATGGCCGCACCGAAGCCCAGGAGACCAATCCCTATCCCTGAGTAGCGTGGCGGCTGGTTTTACGGGAGATTCGCGATCGCCAACCCGAGCTCCCTCTGGTCGTCGTCCAAGACGAAGACAGCACCTTCGCGGCCAGCCTGAAGGAAGATGCGATCGAACTCAAGGTGTCCCTACCCGATGACCTGGGTAAGCTGGCGGCCTTAATCGCAGGCTCCAATGTGTTAATCACAACTAACTTGGCCGCCATGCAGCTGGCCGTGGCGGTACAAACCTTCACCATCGGTCTTCTGGATGGCAGCGACGCTAAAAAAATGCTGCCCAAGAGCGATAAATTTGTGGGCCTCTCCGCTACCACTCAAAATGTTGCCGACATTGCTCCTCAGCAAGTGTTAGAGACGCTGACCCATGGCTAAGGCGAGCGAGACTTGTCGGACTCAGCGTTTGACTCGACTAGGTAGCCAATTCGTCCCTCAAGGCTCTATAAAGGTGAGGCAATTAGCCTCACCCCAACGGACAGCTGAGCCAAGCTGACCAGTGAGCTAGCGGATCATTGTTCAGGGACGTTTTTCTATGAGTGAAGCAAAGGGCAATAACCCAGCCCCAGATCAGACCCAGGCGGATGCCAAACCCCAAGGCAAACCAAAGGCCGAGTCCGGCAACGACGGTTTTGTCGCGGGTTTACAGTTTTGGGTCGTTTTTTTAGTTGCTTTTGTCTTGTTACAGTTTCCGTTGGCATTGGCGATCGCCTTTGGGGCGATCGCAGGTCTAGCCGGGGGCTTTTGTGTGAGCTGGTGGCAGAACGAAAAGCAGCTCAAGAATCAGAGCAAGGAGATGGTGATCAAAAATCCGGGAGCCCTGGCCAATATGGATACCAAAATTTTGCTCAATCCTGACACAGACTTTTCGGAAGAATCGGTCGATCCTCGCCAGAAGCGGCGATCGGCGTATGTCTCGAACCGCCCCTACAACGTCGAGGAACGGCGGCGGGAAATCAAAAGCGTTTTACCCTGGCGGGGCACCTCCTCTCGGCCGCGTGGTTGAGAGGGGGCAGAGGGCGGTTGAGAGAGGGCTTATTTCCGTGTCTAGAAAAAATTTGTATCAAACTTTTCCTTCTCTTTAAATTAACCCTGCGTAATTTCATCAAGCGCTCATCAGGCAAACCCAAATTTACCCTTAAGATTTATGGCATGAGAAGCTGCTTGTGAGCCCGGAGTTCTTCCGGGTTTTTTTTGCTCTTGTTTGCCGAATTTTGTTTGCCGAATGGCCGCATTTTGGCCTGATTTGTATAGATGTTGACGGAATGCTGGCGGAACGCTCCAATCGTGATCGACCATCTGATATCGCCACCCGATATCGCTATATATTGAAAAGCGTAAGTCTAAACAAAACTTCCGTGGCTGAATTTCAATCCCAGGCCGAATCCCAGGCCAAACCACTTTTACGTACACCGTTGTCTGACCTGATCAAAGCCAGCGGTGCGCGCATGGTACCCTTTGCGGGCTGGGAAATGCCGGTTCAATTTATCGGTCTAAGCCAAGAACACGAGGCGGTTCGCACCGGAGTGGGGCTGTTTGACATTTCCCACATGGGTAAGTTTTTCCTCAGCGGCCAGGGCATCCTGGAGGCCCTATCTGGACTGGTACCGACGGATTTGAGTGAGCTGCGGCCCGGTCAGGCTCAATATACGGTGCTGCTCAATCCAGAGGGCGGTATCATTGATGACCTGATCGTCTATCTTCAGGGTGGGCCAGGCCAGGCGATCGCGCCCGAACGCGTCGCCTTGATCGTCAACGCCGCCACCCAGGACAAGGACAAAACTTGGTTGCTGAGCCACTTTCCTGAGGGGATTACCCTAGACGATCGCAGCGAAACCCATGTGTTAGTTGCAGTGCAGGGGCCCCAGGCCGTGGTAACGTTGCAAACCCTGGTGCCGGGGGCAGACTTGGCTGGCGTGGGGCGTTTTGGCCACCTCGAAACCGAGATACTGGGCCGGGAGGCGTTTTTGGCGCGCACGGGCTACACCGGCGAAGATGGATTTGAGGTGATGATTCCAAAGGAGACCGGCGAGGCCTTGTGGCAGGCGTTGGTGGCGGCGGGGGCGGTGCCCTGTGGTTTGGGGGCGCGCGATACGTTGCGTCTTGAAGCGGCGATGTCGCTCTATGGCAATGACATTGATGACCAAACCACGCCACTGGAAGCGGGTCTCGGCTGGCTAGTCCATCTTGATCGCAAGGGAGATTTTGTCGGGCGATCGGTGCTGGAAGCGCAACAGGCTGGGGGGGTGGAGCGTCGGCTGGTGGCGATCGAAATGGAGGGGCGCAATATTGCCCGCCATGGCTATGCGGTGGTGGATGGGGCCGGGGTTGCGATCGGCGAGGTCACCAGTGGAACTTGGTCGCCGACATTGCAAAAGGCGATCGCCCTGGCCTATGTGCCGACGGAGTTGGCTAAGGTGGGGACGGCGATCGTGGTCGAAATTCGCAACAAACCCCAGGTAGGCCGAGTCGTCAAAAAGCCTTTTTATCGGTCGAATGGCTAACGTTGCAATCTCAAATAAGGGGTTAGTTCAGGCAAGATGGCATCTCGAGGCTGGGCACCAGCCCTTACGCATCCGTCTCGTAGAGGGCTGCGATCGATTTGGTCAGACCGACACTTTGAAACTCAAATTGGGAGAATTCAGATTGGGATTCAAAGTGTCTTGGCGCTCAGTATCGGTGCTGTAGGTTTGCAGAACCCAGAGGCCATTTTGGGCGCGTCGAAATGCTTCGATACGCTGCTGTCGGGTGTTGATCAAGATGTATTCTTCGAGCGTAGAAAGAGTTTGATAATGATTGAATTTGTCGCCCCTGTCAAAGGCCTCGGTAGAGTCGGACAGAACTTCGATAATCAGTTTTGGGAAGCATTTGTACAGCGGTGTTTCTAAATCTCTGGGGTCGCAGGTGACGAAGAGATCGGGGTAGTAAAAGCAATTGAGACTGACGAGGCGGATTTTGACATCAGCCATGTGGGTGCGACAACCGCTACCTCGAAGATGGTTGCGAAGGAGGCTGGCAATGTTGAGAGAGATGGTGTTGTGCTGGTCGGTGGTTCCGGCCATGGCGTAGGCCTGGCCATCCATGTATTCGTGCTTAATGTCGCTCTCGGTTTCTAGGGCCAGGTAGGCTTCGGGAGTGAGGTCGGGCTGGGTGGGTTGGGAGACCATGGGAGGAGCTTGGGTATTTTATTCTGATGATAGCGGCGTTGCACACGGATGGACGATACGAAATGGGCTGCGGCCGAATTGAACGATCCGTCGTTAGAATGGTCGAGTCTCAACGGATCGATCCCGCACCATGGCTTGGCAAGAACGCAACGGCAACTGGCTTTTAATTCCCGCTCGACCTCAGGGCATCGTGCATTTTTTAGGCGGCGCATTTGTGGCGGCAGCGCCCCAGGTAACCTATCGCTGGCTGCTGGAGGCACTCTATGGCGAGGGTTATGCTGTGGTTGCGACGCCATTTATCAATACGTTTGACCATGAGGCGATCGCCGAAGATGTCGTCACCCGCTTCGAAGGTACCCTCAAACGCCTACGTGCCAGCGGCGAATTACTGAACCGCGATCTCCCGATCTACGGCTTCGGCCACAGTATGGGCTGCAAGTTGCATCTGCTGATTGGTAGCACCTATGAAGTAGCGCGATCGGGCAACATTTTGATGGCGTTTAATAACTATCCAGCCAAGCAGGCCATTCCGTTTTTTGACCAAGTTGCACCCAATTTAAGCCCGTTTATGGCCCAGGTTGCGCCGACGGTGAGGCTGGATTTGGAATTTACGCCTTCTCCAGAAGAAACCCTGCGGCTAGTCGATCGCGATTACGCCGTGGAACGAAACCTGTTAATTAAGTTTCGCTCCGATAACATTGATCAAACTCGGGCGATCGCCACCGTCCTCGAACGCCGCTTTCCCCAGGGAACGACCGTCAAGCGGCTCAACGGCAACCACCTCACCCCCACAGCTCAGGATATTCAGTGGCAAGCAAACGATAATTTTTCGCCGTTTGATGCCCTTGGGCAGTGGATGAAGCAGGAGTTTTATCGGGATATCAATGACCTGAAAATAGAGACCTTGCGCTGGCTGAGTGCTGGCTAACGGTTGGTGCGCGATATAGTCCTGAGGATGGCATCGAGCCTGAGAGGTTAAATCTGAAGTGTTAAACTGGTGCATGGCGCGGCTGTAGCATAGAACCATGACGCTTTACCTGCAAGACAAGTATATCAATCTGCTCACAGACTTCGGGTTCAAGCGAGTCTTTGGAACGGAGCCCAATAAGCATTTGCTGATTGATTTTTTGAACACGTTATTGCCAGCCGATCGCCAGATTCAGGATGTGACGTTTAAAAATAATGAGAATGTTGGGAATACGCCTGTCGATCGCAAAGCAATCTTCGATATTTACTGTCAAGGGACGAACGGGGAGCGATTTATTGTCGAGCTCCAAAAAGCAAAACAGAATTTTTTTAAGGACAGGAGTGTGTTTTATACAACGTTTCCAATTCAGGAGCAGGCATTAAAAGGCGACTGGAATTTTAAGCTCGCTCCAGTCTACGCCATTGGAATTTTGGATTTTGTGTTTGATGAGCATCGAAATTCAGAGGTACTGACCCATGTCGTAGACCTAAAAGATCAAGACTGTAATGTATTTTACGACAAGCTCAAGTTTATTTATATTGAACTACCGAAGTTTAGAAAGACGCTAGAGGAATTGGAAACCCATGGGGATAAGTGGTTGTTTCTGTTGAAGAACTTGGCGGAGCTGGGCGATCGTCCTGCACCCTTACAGGAAGGGGTGTTTAATGAGCTATTTGATGTGGCGGAGATCGCGAACTTTTCAGCTGTAGAGCAAGATGGTTATCAAACAAGTTTGAAGTATTATCGAGACCTCAACAATGTGGTGGATACGTCTCGGGAGGAGGGACGGGCTGAAGGGCGAGCTGAAGGGCGAGCTGAAGGGAAACTGGGGTTGTTGCTGCGGATGTTGTCGGTGAAGCTGGGGACGATACCTAAATCGATCGTGCTTAGGATTGAGGGGCTTTCATCGGAATTGTTGGATGAGTTGGGAGAGGCATTATTAGGGTTTGGGTCGATCGCGGATCTCGAACAATGGTTGGCGGAACGGTAGGACGATCGCTCCCCATCAGAAGGAGAGTCTCCAGCTTTGTGGCGCGATTACGCTAGGCTAGTACAACTCATATTTCATCAGTTGACACTGAATACCACCATTGTCCACAGGAGTGCGTTGGGCCGATTTGAGCCGAATCGATTGGGCTAGCTCCTTGTTGCCGCTCAGGACAAAAGCTGTCCAGCCCTTAAACTGTTGCTTTAGCACATCGCCGAGCAGTTTATAAAACGCGCCCAGCTCCTCGCGATTGCCGATGCGTTCGCCGTAGGGTGGGTTGCACATCAAGACGCCGCTGTCTGATGGGGCTTCAACCGTCGCGAGATCTTGCACGGAAAACTGCACCTGGCGATCGACACTACAAGCTCGAGCATTAGACCTCGCCTGTTCAATATATTCCTCACTGCCATCGCTACCGCCCACAAAGGCCGCCAGCTCCGAGGACTGAGCAGCCTCAGCCTCGGCCATGAGTTTGTCGAGCAACTTGGCGTCAAAGTCCTGCCAGGTTTCGAATCCGAAGCGATCGCGAAACATCCCTGGAGCCACGTTCAGTGCCACTAAGCTCGCTTCCAAGGGCAATGTTCCAGAACCACACAGCGGATCAAAGAAAACCTGCCCAGGCTGCCAACCTGACATCTGAATCAGCGCAGCGGCTAAGGATTCCTTCAGCGGGGCGGCTCCCATGGCGGGGCGGTAGCCGCGACGATGCAGACTTTCGCCGGAGCTGTCGAGGCTGAGGGTGCACTGTTGCCTGCGAATGTGGACGTTAATGCGCAGGTCGGGCCCAAAGGTATCGACGCTGGAGCGGCTGCCAAACGCGGCCTGTTGTTGATCGACGATCGCGTTTTTGACTTTGAGGGCGGTGAAGTGGGTATGGTTGAGGTTTTCGTTTTTGCCGGTGGCGTTGACGGCAAGGGTTTGGCTGGGGGTCAGGTAGGCTTGCCAGTCAATGCCTTGGATACCGCGATAGAGGTCGCCTTCGTCGCGGCAGGGAAACTCGTCGAGTTGGAGCAGGATGCGAAAGGGGAGTCTGGCCCAGAGGTTGACGAAGTAAAGCAATTGCTGGTTGCCTTCAAAACTGACACCGCAGAATCCGGGTTCGACATTTTGGGCTCCCAAGCTTTGGAGTTCTTGAGCAGCCAGGGGTTCGAGGCCACGGGCGACGGTGGCGAAGTATTGTGGCATGGGAGCGGGTGGTGTCCTGAGGTTTCCTGGGAGGCAGTTGGTTTGATTATCCCATGGAGATGGATCCGCATGGGTCGGTGCTCTAACGCTCGGCGCTCTAACGCTTCGATCGTTGGCTGAGGGGTTTGAGTCGCTGAAGTTGATTCAGCAATGGTGTGAGCGATTGCACATCCCCCCCGTGCCCCCCATAGCGCCACTGCACATAGGCCTGGGAAATACGAGTTGTAATTTCAACTGATTTCTGCAAGCCCATTGAGTCGATTGAGGCATCCGCTTGCCAGCGGCGTTCTAGCTCATCCACATATTCATAGGGCGTCTGGCTCGATCGTTTCGGATACCCTCGCCGCCCCAGCTCTGTCAGAAGTTGCTGATACATACTTTCCATGGGCGGCAGTTTTGCTAGCCAGTGTCGATAGCGCCAAGTCTGCCACATCCGCCAACCCAGCCAAACTAAAAACCCTAGAATCAGCAATAGCCCCAAGCCCACAAACAGACCGACCACATCCCGCGACAGCAGTGCCAACAGACCGCCGATGAGGCCGCCGAGCAAGGTGCCAATCCAAGCAAAGATGCTGTTGAACACGTTGCGAACCGGCGATGGCAGCCACCCGGCCACCCACTGCCACAGTTTTTTGATCAGACCAAACGTCGCATTCTCTTCTACTGACGGTGGCACCAGCGGATGCCCCGGAATCGGGTCAAAGGCAAACCAGCCCTGGCCGGGGAAATACACTTCGGTGAGGGCGTAGGCATCGGTATTGCTGACAATGTAGAGACCCGTAAACGGATTAAACTCCCCCGGCCCAAATCCCGCTGTTAGGCGCGCGGGCAAACCTAGGCTGCGCAGCATCAGGGTCAGCGTGGTCGAAAAGTGGTCGGGATAGCCCCCTTTGTATTTGAACAAGAAAGCGGTGGCGAGGTCTTCGGTGCTGTCCAGGAAGGGTAAGTCGGGCTGGAGCGTATAACGCTGTTTGAGGGCTTGGGTCAGGTAGAGCGCCTGTTCGTAGGGAGAGGTGATCGGGCTAGGGGCTGTGGCCAGCAGCTCTTTGGCCCGCTGACGCAGGGGGGAGGCGATCGCTTCGGGCAATGCCAAATAGCGCTTGCGAATGGCCGGGGGATAGTCCTGAGCGGCGGCGGCGAGGGCGGGGCGATCGCGATAGGGCACCTGGGAAACCACGGTGTAGGTCAAGCCTTCGGCCAGGGGAATGGGAGCCCGCAGGCCGCCTTCGAGGTCTACGGCCATTTCCTCGGTGGGAAAATACACCTGGGTGGGCTGGTGCAGCGCTGGGATCAGGTTCGGCATCTCGCCGACCAGGGTGTAGGTCTGGATCACCTCCCGCGATCGCCCCAGGACAATGGCGGGCAGTTCAAAGCGATAGTTCCAGGGCGATCGCATCAAGGTCTGGGTGTCGTCATTGCGGCTGATTTCCCAGCCCTGGCCGGTGTAGTGGTCAAAGGACAAGACGCGCCAAAAGCCTTCGATTTGCGATCGCACCCGCATCAGCACCTTGGGCTTGAGGCTGCCGCGCAGGTTCTGATTAATTTTGGCATTGAAGCCGTAATAATACTCGTCATCCGCTTCGCCAGGGCCACTGAGCGGACTGCGCCCGCGCCCCTGCACCGCCCGAGGATCGGCTCCGGCACTAGCCTCGGCTTGCGGGTCGGAGCGGTAGCCCGGATTGAACACCTGACGATTGTCGAATTTTCCCTGGACATCGATGGGCGCACTCACCGGAAAAGTCCGCAACTGGTAGCCCGGTAACCGGGGCAGCAGCGCAAAAATCGTCAGCCCCAAGGCTGCCACGCACAATAGCACCCCTGCTAGGCGACGCGGAGCCAAGTCCGGTGCGAGTGTGAGCCATTGGAAGCCCCGCCAGGGACTCTCGGTGCCGAAGTTCAGACCCAAGCGCGAGCCATAGTCTAGGACGAGGATGGGGAGGGCGATCGCCAGAAACAAAAACAAAAATGGCCCAAACAACAGCGTCTGACTCAAGGTGGCCGCCGAGGCCACCAGAATCAAACCAATCATGATCGAATAGCCCAAATCCTTGCGGCGGGGCAAATCAAAGCTGTGCAACACCTGCAGCTGAATCAGCAGCTCCACCAGCACAATGCGGGTGTCGTTGCTGCGGCTGAGCAAATTGACGAAAAAATAACCTAGGGACATCAGCATCCCCAGGGCAATGCCAAACTTCAGGCCAATATTGCGCTCCCGTCGCCGGTAGTAGCTCACCGTCGCACCAACCCAGCTCAGCGGAATCGCCCAGGCGATCACATTGAGGCGATCGGTCACATCCGCTGCGGCAATGTCCGTGGCCACAATGCCCACACTCACCAATAGCTGCACCAACACCCGCAGCGCCACGGAATCTTCCGGAGGGATTTTGGGGATGCTCTTGAGGCGATCGCCCAGCCGCTGGGCAAAACCTGGATTGAAACGTTGCTTGAAACGTTGGGTCAAGTGGGCCAGCATGGCAAGAGAGAAGAAGGGAGAGCACGAGCCAGGAGCATGAGTTTCCATTTTGACCGATAGACCCGAGGTTTGGGTTGCCCCCTTCTGACGGATCCTTCCGGCGGGTCATTCCGACGGGCCATTCCGACGGGCCATTCCGACTGAGAGATCAGTGTCTGCCCTCAGTTTCCGGGTTACACTCAAACACGGTCATGAAATTAAAATCAACCTGCTCAGGCCAGCCGCAAAACCCACCATGAGTGATTCCCAAAACACCCCTCAGGAGACCGACTCAACGCCCGAAACGACTGCCCCAGGGGCGATCGCCACACCCGACCCCGCCTTTGGCTGGAATGCCTATGCCGAACGCACCAACGGTCGGTTTGCGATGGTGGGATTTGTGGCGCTGTTGCTGCTGGAATCGGTGACCCGGCAGGATTTTTGGACTTGGATTGGTTTTTAAGGCGATCTTGGCGTTGAACTGGGCTGGGCAGCCGGACGAAGGTTGGTTCGTCCCTGCGGAGGGCGGACAAATTTTGGAGCAAGAATTTGGGAACCCTAGGAACCAGGGGCGCACTGCTGGTTTCAGCTCTAGCTGGTTTCACACATTTTCCTTCTTCCCCTAAGTTTTCATGGCTTCATCGGTTTGTCACCCACCGGCAGAATCGTCACTGTTGCGATCGCTGCATCAAATCTGGGGCTATGACGCCTTTCGCCCACCCCAGCGAGAAATTGTCCAAGCCATCCTCGACCAGCGCGATATTTTGGCCATTCTGCCCACGGGTAGCGGCAAATCCATCTGTTTTCAGCTACCAGCCATCCTCAAGCCCGGTCTGACCCTGGTGGTCTCGCCGCTGGTGGCGCTGATGGAAAACCAAGTGCGAGAGCTGCAAGATCGCAACGTCGCCGCCGCGCTGCTCCATAGCCAGCTTTCTGCAACCCAGCGCCGCCAAGTTTTGCAGCAGCTCGATCGACAACAACTGCTCTACCTCTCGCCCGAAACCCTGCTGAGCCTACCCGTGTGGCAACGGCTGTGCAACCCTGGCCTACGTCTCAACGGACTGGTGCTCGATGAAGCCCACTGCGTCGTCCAGTGGGGGAGCAGCTTTCGCTCTGCCTACCAACGCCTCGGCGCAGTGCGGCAGGCCCTACTCAGCCAGCGCCGCAGCGCTGAGCCCTTGCCGATTGCGGCGTTTACCGCGACGGCAGATTTACCCACCCAGCGATCGCTGATCCAAACTCTCCAGCTCGATCGCCCAGAGATTTTTCAACAAAATATCTACCGACCCAATCTCAACCTCAAGATCGAAACCGTTTGGACCCCTCGCCAGCGCCGCAACAAAACCCTGCGCTATGTGCGCAGCAAGGGCAACCAGTCGGGCCTGGTCTATGTTCGTACCCGCCGCGACAGCGAAACCCTAGCGGCCCAGCTCAACCAAAAAGAATTGCGAACCGTTGCGTATCATGGAGGATTGAGCGATCGCCGTCGTCGCCAAATCGAGCAAGATTGGCTGAGCAATGAGCTCAAATTTGTCATCTGTACCTCAGCCTTTGGCCTGGGGATCAACAAAGCGAACGTGCGCTGGGTACTGCACTACCAGGTGCCACTGCTGCTCTCGGAGTATGTCCAAGAAATTGGCCGGGGCGGACGGGACGGCCTCGAGGCTGAGGCGCTGGCCTTGGTGAGCGAACCCACCGGATGGTTCGATCCGAGCGATCAGACGCGCGATCGCTTCTTCCTCGAACAACTCTCCCAACACGAACAAACAGCCCAACAGTTGTTACCCAAACTCGCAACAACGGGATCGATCGCAGATGTGGCACGTCAGTTTCCAGAAGCGGCAACGGCGCTGGCGCTGTTGCATCACCAAGGCAAGATTCGTTG
This sequence comes from Synechococcales cyanobacterium CRU_2_2, assembly GCA_012034805.1. Classification (GTDB taxonomy): domain Bacteria; phylum Cyanobacteriota; class Cyanobacteriia; order PCC-9006; family JAAUQQ01; genus JAAUOP01. The sequence goes on from JAAUOP010000068.1 coordinate 12,952, forward strand.
GGTCGATCCGTTTCACTATACCCTCACACCCGGCTCCAAAACGGCCTTAAAGGCAGCACAAGCAAGCCAACGATTCGCCACGACGAGGCAGTTTGCGATCGCCCATCAATGTCGCTGGCAAACCCTATTACAGAGTTTTGGTTGTGCTCCCCTCGAGCAAGACTGTGGCCATTGCGATATCTGTAGACGATAATCCGATGTCTGTGGACGATAAAACAACTGAAGAATTCAGATACATCAAGCCTCGGTGTTGCTGACCTAAGAGATGTGTGCCAGAGGGACGAACTGCTATTTGTCCCGCTTCTGCTTTTGTTCAATGAAGTTTTCAATGCAAGTTATAGATAGATTTAAAACCGCCTAACGGTAACGCATCAAGAGCAGCCATAAGGCTTTTCGTATCAAAGAACACAATTGCCAATCGCTAAATTTTGGCTAACAAAAGATTCGGTGTGTCAATAGGTTTAGCGTGAAATTCATTAACACTTTAATGAGGCAGGCTGAAGCAATCGCTTGACTCATCTTCTACTTCTAAAAAAGCACAATCTGCTTTTGAATCGCGTTGGAAAGCCAGAGTCTACGCCATTTGTTCAATTGCTTTCGTTCTCAAAAGAAGATATCTTCAAGAAGAAGATATTTTGAGATCAGTATCAAACTTTAATACTAAAACTCGCTGATGCAGGCACTTGTCCGTTCCATTGAAGTGAAATTTCATTCAAAGATCAATGCAGGTATTTTATCTAGAACAGACCGTAGATTTATTAAATCAAATCTTGTCGACCCACCTGGCGGAAGTGCTGCGATACACCCAATATTCATTACTGGCTTCAGGCTATGACAAACTGTCAATTGCAAATCTGTTTACAGAACTCGCTAGCGAATCACTGCGACAAGCGCAAGCAATTGGCAAAATCCTAACCGCCATGAATGAGCAGCCCAAGCTGGCCATACCATCCTTTGGGGAGCCCATGCAGCAGTCTGTGCAAGAAATGTCTACGCAGGAAATGTTGTTGCGATCGCTCCACCAAGAACGCCAGGCGCTAGCGCTCAATCGTGCCTTGCTCCAAAACGCCCAAAAACTCAATTATCACCTAGAGCAGCTGGCAGACTCGATGCTGCTCCATGCCGAAGCCAAAACCCGCAAACTCATGTATCAACTCAATGAACAGGAAGTCTCAGTGTGTCTGAGCCTGTCGGCTTGAGCCTGTTTGCCCATGCCCAATCCCGTTGGTCAAAGGTAAACTTATGTGTAGCGCTGGCTGTTTCGTGCTTAAGGCGCAGCACTTTATCCCTCAGATTCCTATGATTGATGCTGACTTGGCCCGTCGTGACGTTTTGCGTATCCTGGGTGTGGGCGCAGTGGCAGTGTTGGCGAATACGCTTTTGCCCCAGGGGGCTGTCGCCCTGGGCGGCAAACTCCCGCATCTGAATGGGGCAGCACCTGACTTTACCCTCCCCACCAACACTGGTCAAGGTCAGATCTCCCTGGGCGACTACCTCGGCCAGTGGGTCGTGCTCTATTTTTATCCCAAGGACTTCACGGCGGGCTGCACCCTTGAGGCCCAACGCTTCCAGCGGGACTTGCCCGAGTTTAGCCGCCGCAATACTCAAGTTCTGGGCATCAGCGCCGACGATGTCGATTCCCATGCGGAGTTTTGCGAGTCGGAGGGACTGCGGTTTCCGCTGTTGGCCGATGTCGATGGCAGTGTCAGCAAGGCTTATGGTTCCTGGATTGCCCCCTACTCCCGCCGCCACACCTACTTGATTGATCCTACGGGCAAGCTGCGCAAAATCTATCTGGACGTGCGCCCCAGCATTCACAGCCGCGAGGTTTTGGCAGATTTGGAGCAGCTTCAGGATTTGGCTTAAATTTGACCTAAGTTTTGACCTAAATTTTGATAGCCTAGCGATCGCCCAAAAACGGCATCGGATCCTGGGCCACCCAACCCAGGGCAGAATTGACCCGAATCTCAAAATGCAGATGGGGTTCGTCTGTGCTGGGCGTCCCGGTCTGGCCAACAGTCCCAATGACCGTATTGCGATCGACTCGTTGCCCCACGACCACCTTCAGGCTACCCAGCTGAGCATAGCGAGACTGCAAGCCGTCGGCATGGTTAATCACGATCAAGTTACCATATTCGCCCTGCTCCCCCACGTAAGCCACCGTGCCCTCGCCAATGGACAGTACGGCTTCCCCCAAAGGAACCGCGATGTCAACGCCGCCGTGAAACGCGACCCGATTGAGCGACGGATCGAGATTTGAGCCGTACTTCAAGACTAAGGTACCGGGCTTGCCCAGGGGATAGCCCGATAAATTTGCACGATCGCCGCCCTGAAAAGTGGTGGCAGTCTCGTCAGGAGGGGTTGGGCTCGCTGGGCCAGCGATCGTCACCCCTGCAGTTTCGATGCCTGGAACCCATTTAACCCCAGGAACAAACGCCATCGTGGGCTGGGCCACGCAGCCATTCACCTCAAACAACACATCCGAACGCACTTTGTATTGGGTCGATAGCTTGGCCCAACTGCGCCCGCCGGTGGCGACCTGAATGCCGTTATAGGGTGGGAGTGTGAGAGTTTGACCTACCGTGACGCGCCCCCCCCGGACGGCACCATTAAACCCCATCACCGTCGCGGCGGTGAGGCCATAGCGATTGGCGATACTCTCGAGGGTTTCCCCCTCGACGACGGTGTGCCGTCGCAGTCGAGCCAGGGCTGGGGTGCTGCACAACTCCTCAGCCTCACCGGCGAGAAGGTGGATGGGAATGCCAATAGGAGCGGGGGCTGGAGGATGGGTTGAACCGCTCGTGACTTGAGCGATCGCCCCCCGCCCCACCCCAGTAGCCAACTCGAGATCAGCGCCGGGACATGAGCAGGCCACCGGGCTCCCAACACATCTAGAAACAGACGACGTTGACCAGGGCGAACAAGACCAGAGTGAACAAGACCAGGGCGAAAAAACATAGACAGAACCTAAGAAGTAAAACCCAAACAGCTCCGGTAAAGGCGGATGCAAAGTCCTGCGGGGCAGATAGAGTAAGTATCTAATACCGCCAAGCATCTAACACCGCCAAGTCTTCAACACAGCCGGTCATCGCGCTAGCCTTAAGGAGCATCGCTCTTAAACCACGCTTAAATCACGTTAGAACATAACACCCTCCTCGAAAGGGAATCCCCGATCGGGATAGTTTTCCCTCCCTCCACGCCATGAAGTCTCCCACAATTCCTTTAGAAGCTTGCGCCCCGGTTCCAGTCGTCGAAGGCTTTCACGCTCTGTCTGATCCGTTGCGTGTGCAGATTGTCGAGCTGTTGCGACACCAGGAGCTGTGCGTTTGTGACTTGTGTGATCGCCTTCAAGTCAAGCAATCCAAACTCTCATTTCATCTCAAAATTCTCAAACAGGCGGGGTTGATTCAGGGACGCCAAGAGGGTCGCTGGGTTTACTATCGTTTGGAGCTAAGCCAATTTGGGGCATTGCTAAGCTATTTGTCAGGATTTTGTTGCGCGAGTCCCGCCTTGCCTGCCCAGGCCTGCCCCTAAAGGCCCGTGGCACCCTAATTATTATGGAAGATTATTATGGAAGCTAACAAACTTCGCACAGTGTCCCGAATCCAGGGATGATTGAAGGGTCAGTTCAGGCTATCAGACCGCTATGACAGAGGCGACGAAGCGAATTATGTTTATTTGTCGAAAAAACTCGGCGCGATCGCAAATGGCGGAAGGCTTCGCCAAACAGCTTGGGGCCGGGTGGCTTCAGGCTGGACAAATCCGGATTTATAGCTCGGGCCTAGAAGCAAGCAGCGTCACCCCGGAGGCGATCGCGGCCATGGAGGCCATCGGCATTGACATTCGCGAACAAACCTCTGATGCCCTCGCTGACTTCGAGGCCGAAGATTTTGACGTGGTGATTTCGCTGTGCGGCCCTGGGATTGGACCGCCCCAGGCTTGGCTCCAGCGCGAGGTGTTTGAAGCTTGGCAACTAGACGATCCCGTCGAAAATCCTGAAATTTTCCCGAGGGTGCGCGATGAAATTCGGGGTCGAGTCAAGACCCTACTGCTGTCGCTCAAGCAACATGAATATGCAGAGTCGCGCGATCGCTAACCCGGCGCTGCGGTTCAGCGATGATGGAGATAGACGGAGTCCACCTCCATCATCGCCAGATGATCAACACACCCAGATCAACAGACCCAAGATGGGAGCTCCATCGTCCCCAGTCTCACAGTTCTCGCACCGAAGGCACACCGTCCTTCACTTCGCCCACCAACACCACGGTGGCCACACCGACAAAAAGTCCGTTCTCCAAGACACCTGGAATATTGTTGATCTCTTTCTCGAGCGTAGCCGGGTCGTCGATACGGTCGAATTTAGCGTCAATAATCAAATTGCCCTGGTCACTCACCACGGGGCCTGCTTTTCTAACACCCATACGCAGCTGACATTTGCCACCGAGTTTTTCGATCGCCCGCATCACCGGCGTCATCGCCATAGGCAACACTTCAATCGGCAACAAAAACGTTGAACCTAACTGGTCTACCAGCTTGCTGCTATCCACCACCACCACGAATTCTGCCGCGAGGGAATCGACAATTTTCTCCTGGGTGTGGGCTGCGCCACCGCCTTTGATCAGGTTTTTGTTCGGATCAACTTCGTCGGCACCGTCGATGGCGATGTCCATGTGATCGACTTCATCCAGGGTTGTCAGGGGAATGCCGTATTGCTTGGCGAGGACACGGGCCTGGAACGAGGTCGGAATCCCCTTAACATCTTGGAGGTCACCAGACTGGAGACGTTCACCGATGTATTGGATGGCGTAGGCGGTGGTGGAGCCGGTGCCCAGGCCAATGACGGAGCCAGATTTGACCCGTTGGGCAGCGGCACGGCCCACTTCCTGCTTCATGACGGTGACGGGATCAAGCTTGGCATCTGGGCTGGCATCTGGGCTAGACATGGCGATCGCTCCTCTCCAATAACGGCTGAACTCATTGCGAATCCCATCATAGGGGAGGGTGGCTCCTAGGGGAATTTGCCAGACCTTCGGTTTTATTCCGCTTCGCCGGTGACGCTCAAAACACCTGGTAGCCCCAGTGAATCATCAGGCTGAACCGTCTTGAAATCGTCCTGATTTATTGTTTTCGCGTTGCATATTAGGGAGTAATTGGCGAAGGCTGTGCGTATTCCAGATGAACAGCTCTATTCTTGTACTGAGCGGTGAGTGGTGCTGAGCAATGACTGATCTGACCTTTATTGCGGCTGGCGTGGTTGCGATCGCGCAACCTCCTACACCTGACCTCCCTCCTCCGCCCAGGTCTACCACCATTCGACCTGCTGCGAATCTGTCAGCGGGTTATCGAGCGGCGAGTAACTTGTCGGCAGGTTACCGAGCGGCATCCATGCCAGGGTTACAACGCCAAGAAGATGCCTGGATCGCGTTGATGGCGGAAAACACAAGACCTGAACTCAGTCGGTTGCCTGAAAAAACGCTGAGTCCCGTCGCGCGCCAGCCTCAAACCCCTATCCGAACCGTTCCCCAAAACCACCTCCAGGCCGCAACGACAACTCGTAGCTGGGCCGAGCAGACCCCACTGCCTTGGGCTGAGGGCTGCGGCTGCGAGATGAGCTATTCATCTTCTGACTGGACACCCCACCGAATCCCATTGCGCAATCGGGCTTGGACAACTTTGCGGTTCTAGATACGGTTCTAGACCAAGACGCCCAATGCTAAAGCAAGCCCAGGGTTTCTGGCTTGAGTTCTCGATCCATTAGCACTTCTACTGCTGCTTTTGCATCCATCCTGCCGTGGATCAGTGCATGAACAGCTTTCGTGATCGGCACAGAAATCTGATGTTCTTTGGCAATGGCTAGCAGCACTTCGGTCGTATTCACCCCTTCTGCCGTGCCGTCCAATGCTTGCAGAATCTCTGCCATCGGCTGACCCTGAGCCAAGCCATAGCCCACCCGATAGTTGCGACTCAGACGACTGCTGCAAGTGGCTAACATATCACCCAAGCCCGCAAGACCCAAAAAGGTTTCTGGATCAGCCCCAAGTTTGACACCGACCCGCACCATTTCGGGCAGGGCACGGGTCATCAGCGCCGACTTGGCATTGGTGCCAAGGTTGAGGCCGTCGCAGGCTCCGACGGCGATCGCCATCACATTTTTCAGCGTCCCCCCCAGTTCGGTCCCCAGGGGATCGGTGTTGGTATAGACCCGGAAGCGATCGCTGCTGATCAAGGTCTGTACTCGCTGGGCAGCGGCTTCGTTTGTGCTCGCCACCACCGTGGCAGCAGGCAGGCCGCGATCGATTTCCTTCGACAAATTTGGCCCCGACAACACCGCCACAGCATGGCGAGGAAACGCAGCTTGCCAAAGGCGAGACGGTGACAGATGCGTTTCGGGATCTAAACCTTTGGTTGCTGTTACAATAATAGTCTGTTCTTTCAGGCCAATAGTTTGCAGGCGTTTCGACAGTTTGACAATTCCCTGCATCGCAATGGCAATGATCAAAACCTCGGCATCGGCGACCACGGCTTCAAGCGTCTCCGGACTACTGCGAGACCAGCTGCGCACCACATTGCCAGGATTGGCGGTCGCAAGACGAGCCAACGACGTGCCCCAAGCTCCGGTTCCCAGGACAGTAATCGGCGTTGGACGAGAGGCATGGGGAGAAGTCACTCAAGGCTTACCCAAATCGAGCGTGGGTGCTGCATCGGTTGGCGCTGCATCGGTTGCTGAACAGGTTTTTGCATCGAGTTGTTGCATTGATCTAATGGGGGGCGCACGAAACGCCTTAACACTGAATCTGGGGACATCATAATATCGCCTGGGTTGGACTTGAGCCTAGAAAATCAATTGCGTCTTAAAAGACTCAATCGAGCGGTAGTCTAATTCTCAACGGCTCAATTGCCCCAAACCGGTCTGACAACATTATCCTGATAGGGGAATCCCAGCGATCGAGAGCGAGCATGGCCGGAGCCCCTGAATATACTTTCCAGTGGATTGAGCACATCAGCGAGCTGCCCAAGGACGCCTGGGACGCCATGGCTCAATCCCTCAAGAGCCCCTTTTTTGAGTGGGACTGGCTGCAAAACATGGAGCAATCGGGCAGCGCCACCGCCAAGGCGGGCTGGCAACCCCTGCACCTCACCGCCTGGAAGGGAGGGGAACTGGTCGCAGCGGCACCGCTCTACCTCAAGGGCCACAGCTATGGGGAGTTTATTTTTGATCACCAGTGGGCTGATCTGGCGTCCCATTTGGGGATTAAATATTACCCCAAATTGATCGGGATGTCGCCGTTTACACCTGCAGTCGGCTATCGCTTTTTGATTGCACCGGGTGAGGATGAAGGCGAGATGACGGGGCGGCTGGTGTCGGTGATCGATCAATTTTGCGATCGCAACGGTATTCTCGCCTGCAACTTCCTTTACGTCGATCCCGAATGGAAACCCCATCTAGAACGCTGTGGCTTCACGTCCTGGACGCACCACAATTCGGTGTGGCACAGTCAAGCATTTCAGACTTACGACGACTATTTGAAGCTGTTTAATGCCAACCAGCGACGCAATATCAAGCGGGAAATGAAAGCGATCGACAATGCTGGACTGCACATGACCACGTTTACAGGCGATCAAATCACGCCAGACTTGCTGATGCGAATGTACGGCTTTTATAGCCACCACTGTGACAAATTTGGCTATTGGGGGAGCAAGTATCTGACCCAGGCTTTCTTTAGGCGGTTGCACGAGACCTTCCGCCATCGCTTGCTGTTGGTGGCAGCGGTTCGGGAGGATGAACCGCTGAAGCCGGAGGGGATGTCATTTTGTGTGTATAAGGGCGATCGCCTCTATGGACGCTACTGGGGCAGTTTTCGAGAGTATGACTGTTTGCATTTCAATGCTTGCTATTACAAACCGATTGAATGGGCGATCGAGCAAGGGATCCAAGTGTTTGACCCCGGTGCAGGGGGCAGCCACAAGAAACGACGCGGTTTCCCAGCCACAGCTCATTACAGCTTACATCGATTCTACGATCCACAATTCAGCGCAATTCTGCGCAATCACCTCGCGCAAGTCAATGAGATGGAGCTCGAAGAAATTGAAGCGATCAACAACGAGCTACCGTTTAACAAACAAGCAGTCGTGCTGAAAATAAATGCCTAAATACCCTCGAAATGCTTTGGATAAGCCACAAGCTGGCTGGGATTTATGCGCTTGGCCGGTTAGCGGAGTTGATTGGCTTCTTGCTCAAAACAGGCTGCTTCTTGGGGATCACGAATGCGTTGTTTGAGGTGCTGAATTATGGTGTCTAGGTTTTCAGTTTGGTGCAAGGTTTTGCGAAGAATCAGCTTGGCCACCGGACCGAGGTAAGCTGTGGCGAGGTGTTCTAGGGCATTTTGCTGGGCGGGCTCTAAGCATTGTTGTGGCTTAACCGACGGCCCTAGGACTTGCCATTCTGAAACCACCTGTCTCGAAACTGCCTGTCTCGAGACTTCCTGCTCTGAGAATTGCGGTGTGGAAAGTTGCGGCGGGGAGAGTTCCGGCGGGGGAAATTGAGGGACGGAAAGCAAGACGGGTGGTGGCGGGACGGGCGGTGGCTGGGATAAGCTGGGCCGGGGATCTAGATCTATGGGTTCAACGCCCCAGCCCAAGCGCATCAAGATCTGGTCGGTTTTGGGCAGAGATTGAAAATCTGCGATCGCGATCGCCTTTTCCGTAAATCGATAGCTCACCTGGGTCAACCCCTGCATCATTGCCAACGCCCGCTCCCCTTGCTGGCAGGCATATTTCACGCCAACAATTTGCCCTTGGTTGAGTACAAAACTACCCGCATGATGTTCTGAAGAAACCAAGTAGAGACTGCCCGTGCGCTGAGTCTGGCAGAGCTGCGCCAAATTTGCTAAAAGCTGGTGCAGCGGCACCAACTTTTGGGGCGATCGAGGGACTGAACGAGCGTTGGGTAGGTGGCTGGACATGGCGATCATGCAGTTAGGGTTAGGAGAGCTCATCGAAGGCGATTGCCACACTGGCCGCCAAACGCTTGACCGACCGAGCTAAGGCCCCAATTTCATCCTGGCGATCGACTCCGGCAATCTCAACCTCGAGCTGACCGCGACTGACCGCATCCGCTCCAGCGGTGAGCGACTGCAGAGGACGCACCAACTGCCGTGAGAACCCATAGGCCAGCAATAGCGTTAGTCCTCCTGTCGCCCCCATCAGCCAAACGGTATGCCATCTTGCTCTGACGATCGGCTGCTCGGCTTCAGCGGTTTGCTGTTGAATAATCAACTTCCACCCCTCGAGGCCCACGGGTTTGACATAGGCCGTGACGTTCTGGGCTCTCCAGGTAAACTGGGTTGGGGTTTCTAGACGCTCGGTTTTGAGCGCGGGGTAATCACTCAAATCTTCGAGTTGTTCAGACTCCCGCAGCGCGCCGCCATGGGCAATGACCCGGTTTTGCTCATCGACAAGAATAGCCACACCGGTCTGGCCGATCTGGTTCTGGGTAACGGCCTGGGCGATCGCTTCCAAGCCCGAGCAACTGGCCACCGCGCCCTGAATTTCGGCCTGCTGCTGCATGGGAACAGCGAGACAGAGGGCGGGCAAACCCGTGGCATCGCTGACGAGCAGTTCGCTACCCAAGTTTGTCGTGCCGTTGAGGATCTGTTGGATGTAGGGGCGATCGCCCTGAAAGTAGGCTTTGACCCCATCCCACTTGAGCACGGGCTTGTCGTCGCTGCGGGCGACTTGATAGCCATCGAGGCCAACCCCAAACGCAAGGTCACTCCAGTGGTAGGTATCCACAAAGGTCTGAAACAGCCGAGTCTGCAACAGCCGAGTCTGGCGATCGGTCTGTTGGAAAGTACGTTCTGGGTTGTCTAGGCTAGCCGCGCTAGCTGCGCCTTGTTGGAGGGCCAATTGTTGAAGAGCCAAGCGATTGGTGTCTAGCCATTGATCGACCTGGAGACCTGTGGCGATCGCCGCCGTCTCAAAGGCTTGCTCTAGGGCCTTCGTCTGGAGCGCTGCACTTCTTTGATGGGCAATCAACAGCCCCACCGATGGCACCAGTGCCACAACCAAGGTGACGAGCAGCGTTTGGGCAAAAATACCGCGATGGATATCCTGAAGGAGGTGCTGGCTCAACCACTGGAGTTGCGCTAGGCGAGTGGTGATACGGGTCGTCGTGGATTTGGCGGCGATCGGATCGGTGGCTTGGGCAGGGTTGCTGGCTGTCATGCTGCTAAAAAGTCGGGTGCTGCGTTGGCCCAGAAGAGAGGGGCCCAATCCTGGGGCTGAAGATTGGGCGATGGAGCAGGCTTGTTAGAGTCTTCTGGGACGCGATCGCACTTCCGTAGCTTTGCGGACATCTTTGCAGTCCGAATAAACAAGAGGTCAAGGAAATTGCGATTTCTTCCGAGTTCACATTTGTTATCCCGATCGCACTATCGAAAATTCGCCGACGTTGCTGATTTAAGAAATATTTACTGTAGGGAGGAAGCGCCGTTCATCCCGCTTTTACATTACCCGAGCCAAGGCCCCAGAATTAACCCCAATGCGGCCCCCAGGAGCACCAATTGCCAGGTGGGGGTTTGAAAGCGGAGCAAGAGAATGCCAGAGGCGATCGCCACAGCGACAGCGACCCCAGAGGCCAAGGGAGTTGGTAAAACAACTGCCGTATGCACAAGGGGAATGCTCGCAGCGGCGATCGCCCCCAATACCCCCGGTGTCACACCCAGTAAAAATGCCCGCACCCAAGGGCTGCGACGCAGCTGCTGCAACGCCGGAGCCGCCAGCAAAATAAAGGCGAAGGAAGGGGTGAAAATGGCGATCGTCGCGACCAAGGCCCCGGCAAACCCTGCAACCTTGTAACCCACAAAGGCTGCCGTTAGCACTACAGGCCCCGGAGAAAGCTGGCCAATGGCAACGCCGTTGATAAATTCTGTGGGAGTGAGCCAGTTGAGTTGCTGAACAACCTCTTTTTCAATCAACGGAATGATCACCAGGCCACCGCCAAAGATGGCACTACCGACTTTGAGAAAGAAAAGGGTGAGGGGAAGGAAAAAATTGCCGATGCGATCGAATCCCCAAACGCTTGAAATGGCAACGGTCTCGAGCGGAGCCTCGGCCAAAATTAGTGTCGCGGGATGAAGTAGCAACGGCATCAACAAAGCGCTTATTCTAGGTCGATGCAGGCCCAGGCCCACCAACCCGGCTACCAGAAATTGAATCAACAAACTGATCGGGGTGAGCAGCGTGGTGCAGAAGACCGCAAGGGCGATGCCCAGCTGGGGCCAGCCAGTGATGGATTTTTGGCCAAGCTTCCAGCAAAAGGCCAGCACAATGGCGACGATGACCGGCGCAATGCCAAAGAACAGGGCGCTGAGCTGCGGGATACCTTGGAATTGGAAATAGCCCCAACTGAGGGCAACAACGATCAAAAAAGCCGGGGCAATGAAACAAACACCCGCCAACCAGGCCCCGAGTTGGCCTGCGCGCAGGTAGCCGCTGTAGATGCCCATCTGGGTAGAAGCAGGGCCGGGGAGCATTTCGCAAAGCGCAATACCTTCGCTAAATGCTTCTGGGCTAAACCACTGTCGCCGCACCACAAGTTCTTCATTCATCAATGCCAGATGAGCCTGAGGCCCCCCAAAGCCCAAAGTGCCTAGTTTGAGAAAAATCTGTGCGAGTTGGCGCAGGCGTTGGAGTTGCGAATCTGGGGTAGCAGAGCTGGGTTGTGCCATGGTGACGAAGGTTGCGCTTTAAGGTCTCTTGACCCATTCTCCAATTGTTCCATCACCTGACGAGCCTTTGCATAGTTTTGCTGCACAACTCAACAGAATTTCTTATATAGCGGATTTCATAAGTCTAAGGAGCAGTAACAGCAGTGTGTAAACCAGTGTTTGATGTCAGTTTCTGAGACTTGTAAAAAGGCTTTTTCCATCGCCTCAATGAGGGCTTCAGAACTGCGGGCTCCTAAGGTTTTGAGAATAGCCTTAACCTTTGACCAGAAATTCTCAATCGGTGAAAAGTCCGGTGAGTAAGGCGGCAGATA
>JAAUOP010000069.1 GCA_012034805.1 Synechococcales cyanobacterium CRU_2_2
GGCCTTGCCCTTGAACTGGGCTTCGCCCTTCGAGGCGTTGAACTGCACGTCCGACTGCGACAGGCCGAACTCCAGTTCGCCCGACTTGATGGCGTTCACGTTGAACACCGAACCGCCGGTCGACTCGACCGAACAGCGGATGCCGGTCGTTGCGCGATCCTTGTTCATGAGGCGGCACACCGCGCCGCCGACGGCATAATAAACGCCGGTGACGCCGCCGGTGCCGATGGTCTGATCATCGAATGTCACCCCAGACCCGATGAGGCGATTTCCGATGCGCAGCAAACCCTATCTTTGGAGGCGATGGTGGAGCTGATCGAGAGCCTGCGGTTGATTGCGACGGCGGTGGGTCGGTCGGTGGCGCAGCCAGAGCGAGTTTTGGCGGCGGTTTAGGCGTTGAAGAGAGGGGTTGAAGGTGAACTGAGAATTCTTGCGTGCTGAACAGTACAGGTAAACTATAATAGACCCAGTCTTTTGAAAACCAAGGCCGCTCGAATTAAATCCCACAAGCAAGTCCCATCAGCAAACCCCATAGGCCCGCAACCGCTTCGGTCTGGGTAGCGATTGTGTAAAGATTCAGGTGAAAGATCTTGAGCGATCGCTGTTGCCAGTTCAGTGCCCTAGCCGCAACAATACCCTCACCATGAAGAACGACCCCCGCGCCAATCCGATTAGCTCGCCCTCGCCTCTCGATCCAAGGCTTGATCCAAGGCTTGATTCCTCCATCGGCCCTGGGATCACTGGCCCCGCAGCGAATCATCCCCCCGCCTGGCGCGTTTTGGATGGCCTGCGATCGGCGTTCTTGCGGTCTTGGGTGGCCTGGGGTGGATCGTCTTTAGCCGGATTATCCTACCGCTCCAGTTTGCCAAAAACGCCCCGCCCCCGCCGCCCACCCCCGTCCAGTTGGCCAGCCCCAAAACCAGCGCGATCGAAGACAGCTCAGACTACGCCGCCAGCCTCGACTCCCGTGAATCCGTCACGCTCCAGTCTCGGGTCAACGGGCAAATTGCCCAGATTTATGTCAAGTCTGGTGACTTGGTGAAGGCTGGACAGCCGCTGATGCAACTCGATGCCACCGAGCAACAAGCCCAGGTTGCTAGCCGCGCCCTGGCCGCCGAGACCGCCGCCGCCGACATCGCCGCTGCCCAGGCGGATGTGGAAAATGCCATCCAAACGCTCAGTTCCCTGGAGGCCCGACGTGCTTCTGCCCAGTCAGACGTGCAATTCAACCAGCGAGAATACGATCGCTTCAAAAGTCTTCGCAGCCAAGGCGCGATTTCCCAGCAAAATCTTGAACAACGGCTCAACACCCTGCGGGTGGCCCAGGCTCGCCTGAGTGAAGCTGAGGCCGAGCTGTCTGCCCAAGAATCGACCATCAACCGCAGCAAAGCAACCGTCGCCCGTAGCCAACGGGCCTATGAACAGTCCCAGGCCAATATTTCCGAAGGCCAAGCACGGCTCCAGGATTACCAAATCACTGCCCCTTTCTCCGGTTTGGTGAGCGATATCCCAGCCAAGGTCGGCGATGGGGTCAGTAACACGACCCCCCTGCTAACCCTGACCCAAAACCAAGAACTCGAAGTCCAAATTCAGGTTCCCCTCGAGCGAGCTTCAGCGCTGCGCAAAGGTCTGGCGGTGCAGCTCTTAAATGATGATAGCCAGGTGTTGCAGACGGGTCTGGTTTCCTTTGTGTCCCCGGATGTCGATCCAACGACCCAGTCGATTCAGGTCAAGGCCAGTTTCCAGAATGCAGGTAATCTCAGAACCTCGCAATTTGTTCGGGCCCGCCTCATTTGGAAGGAGCAGACGGGCCTTCTGGTTGCGACTTCGGCGATCTCTCGGTTGGGCGGCAAGGATTTTATCTTTGTGGCGACTCCCTACAGTAGCTCAGAGTGCCGGGCTGCCGCTGTGCCCTCCGCCAGTCCTGCGGGTGTTCCAGGAGTGGCTCCCGATCAGCTTGTGGCCGATCAAAGACTGATTCGCCTTGGCAAAATCGTCGGCAATGACCAAGAGGTTTTAGAGGGATTGGGCAGTGGCGATCGCATAGTCACCTCCGGTATTCTCCAATTGCAAAACTGTGCGCCGATCGCTGATGCGGCCCAAATGCAAGCCCCGACATCGCCTTAATTGTATGATCTTTTCCATCTCGACACTGTTCATCAAACGCCCGGTATTTGCCACGGTTTGCTCCTTGGTCATCACGCTATTGGGCATTGCTTGCATTCCGACATTGCCGATCGCCCAATACCCGGATATTGCGCCGCCCCAAGTCAGCGTGACCTCCAACTACGTGGGGGCCAATGCCGAGGTGGTGGAGTCGACAGTGACCAATATTTTGGAGCGAGAACTCAACGGTATTAATGGTGTTCGCTACATCAAATCTACCAGCGCTAATGACGGGACGAGCAACATTAACCTCACCTTTGATCTGGAGCGAAATCCTGACATCGCAGCGGTAGATGTGCAAAATCGCGTTTCTTCTGTGCTGTCTCGATTGCCGACTCCTGTCACCCAAACCGGTGTCCAGGTTACCAAGGCCAATAACAATTTTCTGCTGGCGATCGGTGTTTATTCAGACCTAGATCCCAAGACCCAGCAGACCATCTACGATGACGTTTATCTTAGTAACTATTCTGACCTTTATATTGTTGATGCTCTGCGCCGCATCAAGGGTGTTGGGGGGGTGCAAATCTTTGGCGAACGCAAGTATGCCATGCGTCTTTGGCTCGATCCGGGTAAACTGGCCAGCCGCAACCTCACGCCTCAGGATGTGATCGCGGCGTTGCAGCAGCAAAACTTGCAGGTAGGAGCCGGTCAGGTGGGGCAGCCCCCCGCCCCGGAAGGGCAACAGTATCAATATGCGGTTACCGTCCAAGGCCGTCTCAAGGACGCTGAAGAATTTAATCAATTGGTGATTAAAACCACTGATGCTGGGGCGCTGGTCAAATTGCAAGATGTGGGCCGGGCAGAACTCGGCGCAGAAAACTACAGCTCCCTGCTGCGTTTTACCCCCAACGATCGCGTCACCCGCCGAGGGATTGGTCTCGGCATTAACCAGCAATTTGGCAGTAATGCCCTAGAAGTGGCCGCCGCCGTCAAGGCCGAAATGAAGCGATTGACCGCAAATTTCCCCCCCGGCATTCGTTACGATATTGCCTTTGACACCACCACCTTTATTGAGGCGGGCGCGCAGGAAGTCGTCGTATCTTTGATCCAATCCATCATCTTGGTGGTGATCATTCTCTATCTGTTTTTGCAGAATTGGCGGGCGGCTCTGATTACGGCGATCGTCATTCCAGTCGCGTTTATTGGCACCTTTATTTTTGTCAAGTTGCTAGGTTTTTCAATCAATACCCTGACGCTATTTGGCCTTACCCTTGCCACGGGTCTGGTGGTCGATGATGCCATTGTGATTGTGGAGGATATTGCCCGCCGGATCCAAGAAGATGGCCTGCGACCGAAGGACGCGGCGATCGCCTCCATGGACACCCTGTTCGGCGTTGTGATCGCCACGTCTTTGGTTTTGATGACGGTGTTTGTTCCGATCGCCTTTTTCCCCGGCACCACCGGTCAGCTCTATAAGCAATTTGCCCTGACGATCGCCTTTTCGGTTACGGTTTCGACCTTCAATGCGGTTACTTTTACTCCGATGTTGTCGGCGTTGCTGCTCCGACCGGGGCAAATGCCTGATAACTGGTTTTTTAACCGAATTAACTGGGCGATCGACAACATTCGCTATAGCTATAGTCGCAATATTGAACGCTTTCTGCACCACAAGAATTGGGTTTTAGGCTTCTTTGCTGCGGCCCTTGTTGCCACCTATGGCATGTATCAAGTCGTGCCCGGTGCTTTTATTCCTGATGAGGATCAAGGTTATTTCATTACCATTGTCCAAGCCCCGGAAGGTGTCTCGCTCAATTACACTGAAAAGGTGCTGGAAAAAGCCGAATCCATCCTCAAAACCCGCCCCGAGATCCAAAACATTTTTTCTGTCGGCGGCTTCAGCTTTAGCGGTGCCACTCCCAATAATGGTCTTATTTTCTGCACCCTTAAGCCCTGGCAAGACCGCCACCGTCCTGAGCAATCCGTGACCGGTTTAATCGGCGGCTTCTTTCCGCGCCCCTCAGGTCTCTTCCCCGAACTCCTGGGGATTCAAGACGCGACGGTTATTCCCTTCCCGCCCCCGGCGATTCAGGGTTTAGGGAACTTTGGAGGCTTCGAATTTCATCTCCAAGATCGGATCGGCGTCGGCTTTGAAGAATTGGGTAATGCCCTCAATCGCTTTACAGAAAGGGCTGCCACCTACCCCTCAGCCCAAAGCCCTCAAGTGAGCGGTCTACGTCCGAACTTCAGTGCCAATACGCCTCAAATTACCGTGGAGGTCGATCGCGTCAAGGCTAGCCAACTGCAGGTTCCACTCGAATCCATTTTCAACACCCTGCAAATTTTCCTGGGCTCTGCCTATGTCAATGACTTCAACCAGTTTCAACGGGCCTATCGCGTCTATGTTCAGGCAGATAGCCAATTTCGAGCCAATCCGGAGGATATCAAGCAGTTGTATGTGCGATCGCAAACCAACCAAATGATTTCTTTGAGCAACCTTGTCCGCATCACCCAAACCACTGGCCCTTCCGTCATTAGCCATTACAATCTTTTTCGCTCGGTTGAGCTGAATGGTTCCGCCTCCCCTGGCGTCAGCTCAGGTCAGGCGATTGGGGCGATGGAGCGCATTGCCACTGAAGCCTTACCCAAGGGGTTTGGTTACGAATGGTCGGGCTTGTCCCTTGAAGAGATCGAATCGGGGGGGCTGCAGTCTTCATCTTTGGCCTGGGTCTTATTTTCGTTTTTTTGACTTTGGCGGCTCAATACGAAAACTACATCGACCCGCTGATTATTATGCTCACCGTTCCCCTCGCCGTTTTGGGAGCCTTGATCGCCGTGTGGGCCAAAGGCACTGCCAATGATGTCTACACCCAAATTGGCTTTGTGATGCTGGTGGGTATGGCCAGTAAAAACTCAATTTTGATTGTCGAGTTTGCCAACCAACTCTACGAAGAAGGTCTGAGCGTCACCCGTGCCGTGGTCGAAGCTGGGCGAGAGCGGTTACGACCCATTTTGATGACGGCGATCTCCACCATCATCGGCGCGGTTCCCCTGGTGGTGGCCACGGGCCCTGGAGCGGCTGCGCGGCAATCTTTAGGAACCGCGATTGTCGGCGGCATGTGTGTGGCAACGTTGCTGAGTCTATTCATTGTCCCGGTGCTCTACGTAGTGATTAAAACCTTAGAATCTCGGATTCAGGGTAATCAGCGCGCGAGTGGGGTGATTACAAGCCCATTGAGTCCATTGCCTGAGGCGTTCGAGTCATCGGAGCTGGGCGCGCGCTACGACGAAGCTAAGGCCCCAGATCGGCCCACGGTGGATTCGCCCCCAGGCTAGAAGATTAGGCTAAGCTCAATGGGGCTTCTTGAGAAGCCTTGATATCGAGAACCCGTTACCCGAATTCATTGCCCATGAAATCTGCTGCCGTCCAAAACTTTTCCCTGTCCATCGCTGGGGTTATCCTTGCACTGTTGCTCTTTATCGGAGCCAACGCCTTTGTGATTATTAACCCTGGTGAAGCGGGCGTCCTGAGCGTTTTAGGCAAATCCCAAGATGGGGCGCTTCTAGAAGGGTTGCATATCAAACCTCCGTTTGTGGGCCGTGTGGATGTCTATGACGTGACGGTGCAAAAATTTGAAGTCCCGGCGGTGAGTTCCACCCGAGACTTGCAAGAGCTGACGGCTCGGTTTGCGATTAACTTTCGCCTGGATCCTGATCGCATCGTCGAGATTCGTCGTAAGCAAGGCAGTTTGCAAAACCTGGTCTCCAAAATCGTTGCCCCTCAAACCCAGGAAGCCTTCAAAATTAGCGCTGCCCGCCGTACCGCTGAAGAATCGATTACCCAACGCTCGGACTTGAAACAGGATTTTGATGAAACCCTGAGTCTGCGGCTCGAAAATATGGTGTCATTGTGCTCGACACCAGTGTGATTGACCTCAATTTTTCGATTGATTTTGCTCGGGCTGTCGAAGAAAAGCAAATCGCCGAACAAAAGGCCCAGCGAGCGGTTTACGTGGCCCAAGAAGCCGAACAAGAAGCCCAAGCCGATATTAACCGGGCCAAGGGGCGCGCCGAGGCCCAGCGATTGCTGGCGGAAACCCTCAAGGCCAGTGGGGGTGAATTGGTGTTGCAGAAGGAGGCGATCGCCGCCTGGCGCGATGGGGGTTCCCAAATGCCGAAGGTGCTGGTGATGGGCAAGGAAGGCGGCAATGTACCGTTCTTGTTCAATATTGGTGAAGAAATGGCGAAGAAATGAAAAAGTAGAAGCGTGACCCGTTGCAAGGAACCCGAGCCCGCTCGGCTGGAGCAGCGCATGAAGCGGTGGTCGTCGCAGGTGCGGAAGTTGCAGAAGGTGGCGATGGGGTAAAGCTGATTGCTAATCGTTGAGCTGATCTAATTTATCCAGCAGCTTTAGTCCCACTGCTTTATCGCCTCGCTCAGCGAGCAAATGAAAGCGATTGTGAGCATCAAATTCAGTCAGTGCAACGGTTGACAGCTCTTCCATCAACTTATTCATGCTGATATTCCGCGCCGCAGCGAGCTGCTTGAGGCGATTATGCTTATCGTCGGGGATGCGGATGGTCAGGGTGGCCATGGTTAACTCCGAATCAGGTCTTCAGGTCGTTGGATTGCAAGCTGGGGAAAGCTCAGCTCTGAGCGCTGGAAGTCTTTGAGGTTGTTGGTGACGATGGTGGCGGCATTGCCCGCGATCGCCAGCTCCACCACATGGTTATCTTGTTCATCTCGCAGATTAGGTCGCCAAGCATAATAGATTTGCACCCACTCGCAGACGCCGAGGAAAGCAGCCAGCAACTCGGTGATCTCATCCGCACTGAGGGGGCAGCGGCTGAGGATTTCAGGCCGAGCGATGACGGATTCGTATTCGCAGAACAGGGCATTGCCCATTAGAGGCTGATAGGCAGCGGCGAATCAGCTCCCGGCTTGGGCCTCAGCTTGACGCTTGATTTTTGCATGTGCTCCGTCTCCCACTCTGCACTCTTCACCGATCGAACTCTCAATCCACCCCATCACCTAGCCTCCCGCATCTTCAACGCCCGAGCCCGAAGCCCCTCCACCCCCAGCAACTGCTGATCATTTGTCAACAACACCGCATCCGCCACCAACGCACTCGCCACCACGATCGCATCCGGTGTCTTCAGCCGAAACCGTCTTCGTAACCGAATAGCCCGTTCACTCACCGCCTCATCCAAAGGTAACCGCTCCAACACCTGCAACTGCTGACGAATCAACTGTCCATCCTCATCACTCAACCCCGCAAACGACAGCAGCTCAATCTCCGTAATCACAGAGAACCCCAAACGTCCCTCTGGAATCGGCTCATCCAACTGGTCATTGAACAACAGGATAAAAATATTGGAATCCAAAACATAATCAAGCGTCATCCCACTCAGCCCTCACCTGCCGCTGCCAGCTCACCGCATCCACCGCCGCAAACGATCGCACCCGACCCGCCAACCCATTCAGCCCCCGCCCCGCCTGCGGTTCCACCTGCACCTCATCACTCCGATTCATCACCACCACGATCTGATAGCTCCCCGCCTCAACGCCCTCCGGCAGCTCAATCATCAACCGCCGATCCGCCGAAACCGTCACCTGCGCCTCAAACGTTCTCATACCCCATGTCCTCATCACTACCGCCATTCTAGAGACTCCACTAAAAACCCAGCTCTGCAGCAACCACATCACCTGTTGCTCGAAATACAGCACCTGCTTCACCATAGCCACCACACCACATCCCGCGCCGCCTCCAGCCCCTGCCGCTCCTGCCGCACCTCCCGACTATTCCAGCCCTTCAGCCCCCTTGCCCCCAACTGCTTCTCCGCCAGCTCCACCCCTCGGCCCACCAGCTTATAAACCTGATTCGTCTCCTTCTGCACCGCCTTCCACAACGGCATCTGCGCCCCAAATTGCTCCGCCCACCCATGCTGGGCCTCATTCGTCTCCAGCTCCTCCGGCATCGGCAAAGCCCCAATCCCAGCCATCAACGCCGCCCGGTCCTCACCCAGCTGCACCACAGCAGCCTCCAGCTCCACCCATTGCGCCTTAAACGCCTCCACCGACTCCGCTGTAACCTCAGCCTTCTCCTTTATCAGTGGCTTCACCTCGTTCCCCAGCTGCTTCAACCGACCCATCAACGTCTCCAGCGCTGCATCCCAGCCAGCCAGCCGCTCCACCAAAGGCTCCGCCTCGCCATCGTAATCCACATCCCCAAGGCAATCACCTCCGCTTCCCCTTCCCCCAGATCCGTCACATTGGGCAAAAAACTCGCCTTCGCCGCCGCCAGCGTTACCCAGCCCAATGTCTCAACGAGCGGAACGCTGAGCCCCTGAGCTTGGCCTGCTTGCAACTCCCGTTGGACGGTGGCAGGAACCATGGCCCATACACAAACGCCATCCCCGCTGGCGAAGGAGTGAAGATTGCCGCTAGGGCTGGCCCCTGGCCTGGGAACAGTCTTTTAGGCTAGACCAAACTCTTGCATCGCGGGCAAAAAATTGCGGTTTTCGTGGCTAGGGCGACTGAGCTTGATCAAGGCAAAGCGCTGGAGCGATGAGAGGCCTGCCCACTGGGTCGGGGCGATCGCCAGTCCCAATCCCGCCGCTTTCATCACCACATCTGCCGGGATCACAGCACCGTCCAGCCAAGCCGGTTGATCTTCGATTAGCAGAGTTTTGGCCGGTGCGCCGGTTTGCTCGGTGACGAGGGCTTGGACAAACTCGCGATATTGGGCGATCGCTCCCAGATTTGTGCAAGGGCGATCGACCAAGGCCTGTTTCTGCTCCGCATTAAACCCACTCCAATGCACCAGCTTGAGCTTGACCCCGCAGGTATCCAAATTCAGCCGCACCTGCATGGGAATACAGCGCAAAGATTCGACAAACTCGCTTTCAAATTGGAAAAATTCAGCCATGAGATGTCGCCATGAGATGTCGCCATGAGATTTAGGCATCTTACTGGGCCAGTGTAGACGCCACCGACCGAATCCACTTCAACAACGACGGCTGCTCTGCCAGCGAGGGTTCTTCTATCGCTGGGATCTGGATCGGCTGCAACTGCACCGCACAGGCCTTCAGCTCCGGCTGCTTCGAGAATGGACAAGCCTCCGCATGGGTCAGCGCATTGGCCTCCGCATCGTCCGCCCACAAAAAACCCCAGTGCATCGGCACAAATACCGTCCCCACACGAATATTTTTGGTAATCAGCAGCGGCAACTTGACTGCCCCCCGCTTCGATCGCACCTCCACCACCTGATCTGCCACAAAGCCCAAATCCTCCGCATCACGGGGATGGATTTCGAGAAACGCCTGGGGATGCATTTTTTTGATCTTATCGATTTTGCCCGTGCGCGTTTGGGTGTGCCAATGCCCATACAACCGCCCCGTCGTCAACACAAACGGGTAGTCCGTATCCGGCGGTTCCGCCAGACCTTTGGCATGAAAATCCGAAAATCTGGCCCGCCCCGTCGGCGTGAGAAATCGATGGTCGGTATACAGTCGCTTGTCAAACCGTTGGGCCGAGGTTGCCGACGTTTCGATCTTAGGCAGGGGCCATTGCAGCGGCCCCTGGAGCAAACGGGCATGGCTCATGCCAGACATGTCGCAGAGGCGATCGCCCGTCAAAGCCACAAATTCATCGAACACCGCCGCTGCCGTCTGCGCCTGAAACTGTGCTTCATATCCCAAGCGCCGACCCACCTCCGCAAAAATTTCCCAATCTGCCTTGGCTTGGCCCAGCGCCGGACGAAACCGTGAACAGAGGGTTACCACTCGCTCGGAGTTGGTCATCACACCAGTCTTTTCACCCCAGGGGGCAGCGGGCAACACCAGATGGGAAAATTCCGTAGTTTCCGTCGGGAAATAGGCATCTTGGCAAATTGTAAATGGCGAATTGCGCAAGGCCCGCTTCGTTCGCTCCAAATCTGGTAGACTCACCACCGGATTGGTCGCTGCCACCCAAAACACCGAGACTTCGCCCCGTTCCAGCCCCAGAATCATGTCCCAGATCGCTCGCCCTGGCTCGGGGCGATCGCCCCTCGGGCAACTGCCAAGCTTGCTCCAGTGCTCGACGATGCTCTGGATCGGTGACGAGCCGATACCCTGGCAAAAGTTGAGCGAGGCCGCCCGCCTCCCGGCCCCCCATGGCATTGGGTTGACCGGTCAACGAAAAAGGCCCCGCTCCCGGACGACCCAGGTTGCCGGTCATCAAATGCAAATTGATAATCCCCCGCACCGTTGCCGTACCCTCCACGGACTGATTGACCCCCATGGACCACAGCGACAATACCCGCTCAGACTTGGCCCAAAGCCTCGCTGCAGCCGCCAGCTGCTGGGGCGAAATCCCGCATTCACGAGCGACGAAATCGGGCGGATAGCTGGCCAACATTTGGGCAAAGCTGGCGAACCCCTCCGTACAGCTTTCGATGTAAACCTGGTCGATCCGGCCCCACTTCAGCAGCAGGTGGGCAAGGCCATTCAGCAAAATCACATCCGTGCCGGGATGGATCGCTAGGTGCAAGGTGGCGGCTTCGGCGGTTTTGGTGCGACGCGGATCCACGACAATCAGCGTACCTTTATTTTTTTTCAGCTGCTTTTTGAGCCGGTTGAAGATATCGGGTGGCAGTCTGAAGCGTTCGTGCCAATCAAAAAGGCGCAGTCGGTGGTGTCTAGGTCGTCGTAGCAGCAGGGGGGCCATCGGAGCCAAAGCTCTGGAGGTAGCCCGAGACGGCGGAGGACATGCAAAGCCGGGAGTTGGCGTCAAAATTATTGGTGCCGATGCAGCCCTTGATGAGTTTTTGGGCGGTGTAATAATCTTCGGTCTGAAACTGACCAGAACCGTACATGCAAATCGAGTCAGGGCCTTGGGTGGCGATCGCCCCCGAATCCGTGCCACCATGACCTCATAGGCTTCTTGCCAAGACACCCGCTGAAAGGGCTGATCGAGGGAATCGCGCAGCATCGGATAGAGCAATCGGCCCTTGTCCAAGGATTCGCCGACGGTACCGCCCTTGACGCAGATTTGGCCCTTGCTAGAGGGATGGGTGCGATCGCCCCGAGCCTGCCACAGCGGTGTACCTTCCGCGTCCCGAAGCACGGCCTTACCCGGCACTGCCGGAGGCACCACTTCCAAACCGCAGCCCACGCCACAGTAAGGACATTGGGTTTTGCAAAATCAACCATGCACCCGACTCCACGCAGCTTGGGTCAACAGACTAGGAAGATCGTCCAGCGGATTCTGTGGCGGATAATACCGAACTGAAAGCTTGCGTCTATTTTTGCATCATGCACATGAGGTGAATGCATAAACGTTGCCGCTGTCGGCAGCGGTGGGAATTCTGAGATTTGGCCTGGTTTTATCTTCTCCTTCCCTTCTGCCGTGCTAGATAGCATTTTTAGTCTTTTTCTCGCCTCCACCTGTGTGATGTGCGATCGCCCCTCCCTGGCGGGAGGCTGTTTGTGCTCCGATTGCCAGCGGCAACTTCTAGATTGCCAATGGGACTGTGAATTACCGGCTGCTCCATTACCGGCTGCTCCATTACCGGCTGCTCCATCACTCGATGCTCCATCACTCGATGCATTGCCGGTGATCAGCTGGGAGAGGTATGACGGGGCGGTGAAGCGGGCGATCGCCCGCTTCAAATACGACGGTCAAAGAAAACTGGCCGAGCCCCTGGGCCTCTGGCTGGCCGAGCGCTGGCTTACATCAGAGCTGCAGCAAGTGCATACTCATAATCCTCCCCTCGTCATTCCGATCCCGCTCCATCCAGACAAACACCGTCAACGCGGCTTTAATCAAGCCGAACTGGTCGCCGCTAGCTTTTGCCGCCGAGCCCGTCTGCCCCTGCTCAGGTCAGGTTTGATCCGCACCCGCGCCACTGCGCCCCAATTTAGCCTTTCGCCCCAAGAGCGCCAACACAACCTCCATCAAGCCTTTGCCCTAGGCCCAGGCTTGCAGCCTCGCGCCTTCGGTGCTTTTCGGTCATCCGGCTCCCGGAGCCAACCCGGCCCATCCCACCGCAAACCCCTGCTTTTGCTCGATGACATCTACACAACCGGAGCCACCATCGCAGCGGCCCGTGCCCTGCTGGAAGCCGCTGGTTGGGTCGTGAGTGGCGTGGTGGTGGTGAGCCGCGTCGTGGCGAGGCCTAAAACGCACCGAACCCCTAGCCTTCGGCCGCTGGCCCCAAGGGCAGCAGCCGGTTGCCGGGAGACGTCTCAGCCGCTGGCTCGCCAGTGCCAAACACCGGGGCCGGATCGAGGCCCGTGATGTTTTGAAACTGTTCCGGTGTCACCCGCACGGCCACTGTGGTCTCTTTCCAATGGTTAAGCAGCTCACGAGCTTGATCCAAAAACGCCTTGCCCCGAGGAATGGACGCCTTGCCCCAGCTGTCGATCAGCACTTCCACAAGGGCGAGTTCGATCGCAGGTGTCGGATAACTGTTTAGCAAATCCTCGAGATAGGAAGAGAAGAGCTCAACCTCCGCCCCCTCTAGACGATAGCTACAGACAATATGCTTGACCCGTTGACGGCTAATTTGCGACCAAAGCTCCATGGTCACTCCTTACTGATCCAGCGATCGGCAATGAGTCTGCCTGCTGGAATAATTTTGACCACCACTTTCACGCTAGAGGGTACTGCAGTTTGGAGCGTTCTGATCAATCTGAGGGCCGAGAATTGAATAAAACTGGTTTGTGAGCCATGGGTTTGTCTGGGCATCGCCAGCCCTGGCTTCAAGATTTGCTTTAATATTTGTAGGTATCCCGCCGTCGGGCAATTGCCTTTCATCCATGAGATCCATCGGTAAAACGTCTTCAAAACTCAATGATTGGGATAATGCTTGGGATACCGTCTCTGCCAACGCTGCAGGCGTTTTCGTTGCTTCGCGTTGCCATTGGGGCATTATTCTCCTCTTAACAGGCTGGGTTTGGAGCAGCAGTTTAGGAACTGGGCCTGGACTGGCCCAGACTCCCCCAGAAATCCCTGCCGCCAATCGCGTTTATCGACCTCTTCCCCTAACGCCGGGGGACTTGGTGAAGGATGCTTTGTCCGACAAAGATATTCCGACGGGCAAAGGTAGCTTTGCGCGGGATTATCTGGTCAGTCTGCAAAAGGGAGACCAGGTGGCGATCGATCTCACCTCCGAGAACTTTGACACCGTTGTGACGCTGATGACGCTCAATGGCAGCACCCTGGGGGAGAATGACGACGGCCCCGATGGCGGCACGAACTCGCTGTTGTTTATGCGTATCCCCCAGAGCGGTAGTTATATCGTGCGGGTGCAGGCGTTCGGTCAGGCCAAGGGGGGAAAATTCAACCTTGGGCTCACCCGCTTGGAGCCCGCTGGGGTGCGTTGAGTAAAATCAATTGATTTTTTGATTGCGTTAGGAGCTGCGAGTTTGTTAATGTAGTCAGGCGCAAGTGCAAGCCGGGATAGCTCAGTTGGTAGAGCAGTGGACTGAAAATCCTCGTGTCGGCGGTTCAAATCCGCCTCCTGGCATTCCAAGCCCCGTAAGCGTTTCGGCTTGCGGGGCTCTCGACGTGCATGTGAGAAGCCGATTTCAGATTTGACGCGTGACCGAGTATAGTGCCTTTCAAAACCCTCATGTCGGTGGTTCAAGTCCGTCCCCTGGTAGGGTTAGTCGTTGCAACGCTGATCAGTACGAAGCTTACCGTTACAAAGGTAATTGTCCGGTGACGGGAGAGTTGCTGTGGCTGCCGCGTACTGCAGAAGTGGAGGCGATCGCCCGTGATCTCATGCAAGAACTCCGACGGATTCCCCCGGAGTCCGCTCAAGGCGATCGCAGCGGCCAGCGTGAGGGCAAAATGTATGGGGTGTTGCTGGCCGAGGGGCCTGGGGGCGATCGCCAGGTGCTCAAGGCTTTTTCGGGTCTCCTGAATGGCAAGGCGGAGGTTCTTGGCTGGGTGCCGCCGATTCTGGGGCGCGATCGCGTGGCGCGACAGGAGGTTGAAACCCTGGCCCAGCTTGAAGCTTTGAAACAGCACCTCATGGCTCTCCAATGGATCCCCGAGCGATCGCACTGGGCCAGCCTGGCAGAGCCGTTTGAGCAGCGGCTGCGGGAGATGGGCGAGCGTCATCGCCAAGCCAAGGCCCAGCGAGAGCATCAACGGGCTGCGCCTGGTGCGGGTCTGGAAGCACTCAATCAGCAAAGCCGCCAGGATGGGATGGAACGACGCAGACTCAAGCAAGAACGAGACGCGGTTTTGGGGCCGTTGAAGACGGCGATCGCCCAGGCCGACGAACAAATTCGCCAAATCAAACGCCAGCGCAAACACCTTTCCCAGCAGCTTCAGACCCAACTGCACCAAGCCCATGTGCTCACCAACTTTGGGGGGCGATCGCAATCTCTGGCTCAGCTCCTGCCCGGCGGTCTGCCCACGGGTACGGGCGAGTGCTGTGCCCCCAAGCTGCTCCAGGCCGCCGCTGCCCAAGGACTGAAGCCGATCGCCATGGCAGAGTTTTGGTGGGGGGCCAGCCTCGGTGATAAAGTCCAGGGAGAATTCTACGGAGCCTGTGCCGAACGCTGTCAGCCGCTGATGGGATTTTTGTTGAGCCGCAGTGCCGGAGTCAGAGTGGGTGAAATCGTCGCACCTCTTGCGGCAACACTGCCGGTACTCTACGAAGACGAATTTCTGCTGGCGATCGATAAACCCGCTGGCTTGCTTTCCGTACCGGGCCGCACGGCCGATCGCCAAGACAGCGCCCTCCGCCGCCTCCGCCAGCTCCGCCCGACCCAAACCCTGATCCCCGTCCATCGCCTCGACCAAGCCACGTCTGGTATTTTGCTCTTCGCCAAAGATCCCCAGAGCCACAGCTTGCTCAGCCGCCAATTTCAGCAACGCCAGGTTGAAAAGATTTACGAAGCCCTCGTCGTTGGCCCCGTCGTCGGATCAATCGCCGGATCAATCGCCCTAGATGCCGAACAAAGCCAAGGTGAGATTGATTTGCCTCTATGGGGGGATCCTCGCGATCGCCCCCGACAGTCGGTTCATGCAGACCATGGCAAACCTAGTTTGACCCGATTTCGGCTCCTCGAGCATCGTCCTGCGGCCCCGCACCTGGGCAAGATGACCGCACCCGCTGAACGCCACACCCGCTTAGAACTCATCCCGATTACCGGACGCACCCACCAGTTACGGGTTCATGTCAAAGCAGGGCTGGGCAGCGTGATTCTGGGCGATCGCCTCTACGGCTGCCAGGCCCCAACGGATCGGCTACACCTGCACGCCAAAGCCCTGAGCTTTCGACATTGCCACACCGGAGCCTGGATAGAAGTGCGATCGCAGGTCCCCTTTTGATGCCGTATGCTGGTAAAACGCAAGTTGGGAAGTTAGGACTGACGGTATGACAAGTGCATCGCCGCAGCGGCTGGTCGAGCGAACGGAGGATCGGGCTGAAGCTCGAACCAATCTACGCTCTCTTGACCTCACAACGCTGAACCAAACCTATGGCAGCGCCAGCGCCGAAGCACTGGTGCAGTGGGGCGCAGACACCTTTGGCACGGGCATGGTTTTGAGTACGAGCTTTGGCATTCAAGCGGCGGTGATGCTCCACCTCGTGACGACGATCGCCCCGAGTACGCCGATTATTTGGGTCGATACAGGCTATTTGCCCCCAGAAACCTACCGCTTTGCCGACCAGTTGATCGATCGCCTCAACCTGAATCTCAAGGTCTACCAAGCCAGCTTGAGTCCGGCCCACATGGAAGCACGCTACGGGCGGCTGTGGGAAAAGGGCACGGTTGAAGCCCTGAACCAGTATGACCAGATCCGCAAGGTAGAGCCGATGCAGCGGGCGCTCCAAGAGCTGAAGGCAACGGCTTGGCTAGCGGGGTTGCGATCGAAACAAACCGATCATCGCCAAACCCTCGATCGCATCGGTACCCAAAATGGCATCTACAAACTCTTGCCGATCCTCAACTGGCACTCCCGCGACATTTATCAATATCTGACCGAGCACGATTTGCCCTATCACCCCTATTTCGACCAGGGCTATGTCACCGTGGGCGATTGGCACTCGAGCCGCCCACTCTCCGCCGATGACAGCGATGAACGCGACACTCGCTTCCAGGGGCTCAAACAAGAGTGCGGCATCCACTTGCCCCAAACCCCTGAAGAGGCAGAAAGCCTCGATTCTAGTTCGCTATAGCAGCGCCTCTTGCCGCACGCACAGTACCTCTTGCCGCACAGTACCTCTTGCCGCACAGCCTCCTTCAGTTTCATGTAGACCGCTGGGGTTGTGCCAATCCTCGCTGCACAATCCCCTTCAGAATCTTGAGAATCGTTTCCGCCTCCAGCTTCTCCACATACTCACGTGAATACTCCACCGTCAGTCGAGGCCGATCCGTTTCCATGTCACTCACCTCGGCCCGAACAAACTGCCAGCTATCCCCAATGGTGTAACAACCAAACATTTCCTGTACTGGCTGCTCGCTGAGCAGCCAGTCCTGATAAGCTGCGGCCAAAAGCTGACCATACAGTTGAAAAACCGGATTTTCCCCCTCAACGCCTTTTTTCGTTTCCACCACCACCAGATAGGGAGCTTCAATCCGCCCCGCAACGCTTTTCGCTAAAACCCCGTCGGCAATCCCTTCAATCTCAAAGGTTTTATAGACGCCCTTGAGGGCGATCTCAGCCCAAGCCTCCACGCCGGGTTGCTCCGCCAAAACGAGAAGCGGGAAAATGGCCTTAGCCCAGATCGTGGCTTCATTCATCAGGTTGGTCGTGCGCAACAGCAGCCTTTGCGCAATCAGCTGTGCTTGCTCTTGGTCGCGAGGATTTAGGGTTAAATGGTCAACCGAGCTCCAAGCATGCTCGGCCACGACACCCTCTTGCAGCTGAACAACCCGCTTGAGGTCGGCAAGGCACAAGGAAGAAAATTTGAGTTTTTCCATCGTCTCAGTCTTCCATCCTCTCAGTGTTTTTAGCGAGTTTCCAGCGACGTCAATGCTCCCCTGAACCTTGGATTGCAGCGAAGGCTCTTGCATTTACTCTAACGTTCGTTCGAGCAGATCAAAACCTTGAGAAGACAAGAATGGTGAATAATTATGGGGCGCTCCTTTGACTCAGGCCCAGAACGAATGGTTGCTTCCCCATCCCCGCACACGACTGCCGACGAACGTTTGCCAGCGGCCTCGTTTGAATTCAATGCCGTCTCGGTGCAAAACGTCACCAAACGCTTCACGGATGCCCCGGTTGTGGATGGTCTTTCCTTTGAGATTCGGCCTGGAGAAATGTTTGGCCTGCTTGGCCCCAATGGGGCCGGAAAATCTACGACCCTTCGAATGCTGACGACCCTGACCCGTCCCAGCAGCGGCCAGATTCGGATCATGGGCTACGACGTCGTGGGCGATCGCGCCGCCGTCAAAAGCGCCATCGGCGTGGTTCTCCAGCAAACCAGCGTCGATGCCGACCTCACGGTGTGGGAAAACATGGAATTCCATGGGCGGATGCACCATATTCCCAAGCGCGATCGCTCGCAACGCATTCACCAATGGCTCGACTACGTTGAACTGAGCGATCGCAAAGACGACCTGGTCAAAACCCTCTCCGGCGGCATGAAGCGTCGTTTGCAAATCGCCCGTGCCCTGCTACACCAGCCTCAGATTTTATTCCTCGATGAACCCACCGTTGGCCTCGATCCACAAACCCGCCGTCGCCTCTGGGAAATCATTCGCGAACTCAACAAGCAGCAGGGTATGACGATCTTGCTCACGACGCACTACATGGATGAGGTGGAATATTTGTGCGACCGCATCGGCATCATGGACAACGGCAAACTGATCGCATTGGGCACCCTGGCGCAATTGCGCGATCGCCACGGCAAGGGCCTGGTCATGAAGCAAACGGGCAATCGCTGGGACTATCAATTCTTTCCCACCGAAATCGAAGCCGCCGCCCATCTTGAGGCCCAAACCGACAAAACCGGTATGATGGTGCGTGCCTCGAACCTAGAGGATATTTTTGTGGAACTCACAGGTCGCAGCCTTGACTAAGGACTTATGACGGTTTCTCTCACCGCTAAAATTGAAGCCATTCTTTACCTGCGGGGCCAGCCGCTGAAGCTGAAGGAAATTGCCGAATATGCCCTCTGTAGCAAAGGCGATGCCGAGGATGCCCTCATTCAGCTGATGGATAATTATGCGCTCTGGGACGGGGCCTTGGAGGTGGTCGAAGACCCCGATGGCTATAGTTTGCAGCTGCGATCGAACCTCAAAGAACTGATCCATACCCTCGTGCCGGTGCAGTTTGGCGTGGGGGTGCTCCGAACCTTGGCGGCGATCGCCCTGCGCAAAAACCTCAAGCTCAGTGAACTTGTAGAGTTGCGGGGCTCGGGAGCCTACCAGCATGTGCAAACCCTCTTGGAAGAAGGCTTTATCCAAAAACGCAACCTCAAAGATAGTCGCTCGGCACAGTTGCGGGTGACCGAAAAGTTTCACCAATACTTCGAGATCGAAGAAATTCCTCAGGTGACCCCGGCCCGCATCGTACCCAAGGGAGCTGCCCGCGCCGAATTCTCAGTATCGGAAGAGAGCTCATCGCCCCCTGCCGAAGCCTTACCCACCGAATATCTCGACCTCTGAAATCTCGGCCCCTGAACGCGTGCCACCCAAAGCTTTACAAAATGTAACAAGTTCAAGCCCCACCTAAAAAACGAGATCCTAAGATTTATACTAAATTTCGACAGCTTCAAGCCTACGCCAGCCTCCAAGCCTTCGCGTCTTCACGGATACCCGCCACTGCTCAGTTGTGACAAAATGTAGGGGGGGATTGCGTTAAATGAAGTCCTAGAATTTTCCATTGCTTCCGACTAAAGTTCAGTTCAGCGAAACCGGTGCAGTAAAAACCAGGCTTGCCGTCGTCATTTTCCCCGACTACGAGATCACCACACCGAGTACTCATGGCATTCAACTCAGATTTTTTTAGCCAAGAGATTGACACCGATTCTCCCAATATCAATGAGCTGCTGAAGTATCTACAGCACCAGCCACCGGAAGTGCTCTCGCGGGTGGCGCGATCGGTAGGCCCAGAGGTCAAGGAGATTGTGAGTCAGAATGTTCAGGGGTTGCTGGGCATGTTGCCCTCAGAAAACTTTAACGTCCAAGTGACAACCAACCGCGAAAACCTAGCAGGGCTGCTGGCCTCGGCGATGATGACGGGTTATTTCTTACGCCAGATGGAACAGCGTATGGAGTTGGAAGCGCGCATTATGGAGCCGGGTCTGCGAGCTCAGGACGAGGCGTGATGGGTCTGGGCTAGCGGATCACGGAAGGATTCACGGCTGGGTTATGGACTTGGTGCCAGTGGGCGGCTTGCGATCGCATCTCCTCCAAAACCGTTGGCTCCATCCGGTCAAGCTGACCCAGAATCAAATTCATCCGCCCCTGCCGCTTGAGTTTGTCGCGGTGTCGAGCCAAGAAATCCCAGTAAAAGTAGTTAAATGGACAGGCCCGATCGCCGGTTTTGGCCTTGAAGTTGTAGGTGCAGCTCTGACAGTAGTTGCTCATTTTATGGATGTAGTTGGCGGAGGCTGCGTAGGGCTTAGACGATAGCTTGCCGCCGTCTGCAAATAGTCCCATACCAATCACATTGGTCTGCATTACCCAGTCATAGGCGTCGATGAACGCAGAATGGAACCAATTTTCCGTCTCTTGGGGATTGAGTCCGGCAATCAAAGCAAAGTTGGCGAGTACCATCAGCCGCTGAATATGGTGGGCGTAGCCTGTGCGCAGGGTCTGGTCTAGGGTTTGTTTGAGGCAATTCATCTCAGTTTGTCCTGTCCAGAAAAACGCTGGCAGCGGCTGGGTGTGGTTAAACCAGTTGCGATCGCCATAGGGCTGAGCCTGCCTAGCATGGCTAGAATAATGACCAGAATGCTCAGAATTTTTGGACTCCCCGGCCTCCGCATCCAAATAGCGGTAGAGCCCCTGCATATACTCACGCCAACCTAACACCTGACGAATGAAGCCCTCGACACTGGCCAGATCCAGCGCGTCTGCGGTGTTCAGGGAACGTTGATAGGCAACCTCCACTGCCTCAATGACTTCCGAGGGCTGGAGCAGGCCCAAATTGAGGTAGGGTGACAACAGCGCGTGCCAGAGGGTGTCTTCGCCCACGACCATTGCATCTTGGTAAGGGCCAAATGTTTTGAGTCGCACCTGAATAAAGTTTTCCAGCACTTGCAAGGCTTGCCCCCGCGTGACGGCCCAGCCGAAGGGTTCGATCGCTCCAAAGCCGGGAATCTCCTCGGCTTGAATATCAGCGATCACCTGACGGGTCACCGCATCGGGTTCGAACTGGAGCGGCGGCGGCGGCTGGAGGCCTGTCTTGGGCGGTTTACGGTTATCCTTGTCAAAGTTCCACTGCCCCCCTCGGGTACTGGGCCTGCGATCGAATCTTCAAGCAAGATATTGAACCGCTTGCGTCCCTCCCGGTAAAAGTTTTCCATGCGCAGCTGTTTGTAGCCCTGGGCCCAAGCGTCGAAATCTGCTTGAGACCACAGAAAATGATTGTTGGCGACCCAAACCAGTGTGCAGGGCAGGTCGAGTTGCTCCAAAAAACGTTGAAAGGGGCGATCGCTCGGAATCATCACCCGCAATTCTGTGATGTTCTCGGCCTTGAGCCAATCTCGCAAGCCCGTCTCAAAATTTTCAACACGACCATAGGTGACCGACCAGCCCGCCGCCCGCAGTTCTGCTGCAAAATGCCGCATGGCTGACCAAATCAACACCAGTTTTTGATAGTGATAGATACGGGGTTGGGTGACGTGTTGACGCGACTCGAGCAACAAGACAGATGGCTGCGGGGGCTTGGCCCCAGTCTCGCTGGCCTGATCTGGGTTTGCCCCATCTGGATTTGCCCTATCCTGGTTGGCCGTCATCAAAGCAGCCTGCCCGAGCCCGAGCTGATCGCCGAGCACCCAGATTCCAATTCCCATCGACCGTTCTCCCGTTACAGCGGCCTTGAGAGCCACTCTGCATCCTCAAGTCCTATCCTGTCACACTGCCCCCCCCGCAGACCGACCTGAACAGAACATTTCAAAAAATTACGCTCCATTTCATTCCAGTCACAAACCCCAGGGTGCTTGGGTTGGGGCTTCTAGCCTGCGTGATAGGATTACACTTCGTAGCCAATCAGTAATCTGGAGAACGACCTTGGCACTCAGAGTTGCGGTTGTCGGTGGTGGTCCAGCAGGCTCTTGCGCTGCTGAGACCCTGGTCAAAGCGGGAATTGAAACCTATTTAATCGAACGCAAATTAGACAACGCCAAGCCCTGTGGCGGTGCGATTCCCCTTTGTATGGTGGAGGAATTTGATTTGCCACCGGAAATCATCGATCGCCGCGTGCGCAAGATGAAGATGATTTCGCCCTCTAACGTCGAAGTCGATATCGGCCATACCCTCAAAGAAGGGGAGTACATCGGCATGTGCCGTCGCGAGGTGTTGGACGGGTTTTGCGCGATCGCGCCCGTGACCTCGGTGCGAACTTGATCAACGGCACGGTTCACAAGCTCGAAATCCCCAGCAACGACACCGATTCCTACGTGATTCACTATGCAGATCACTCCGGAGCAGGCCTCCAGGGTGAGCCGAAGGTGCTGAAGGTGGACATGGTGATTGGGGCAGATGGTGCCAATTCTCGCGTCGCTAAAGCCATTGATGCGGGGGACTATAACTATGCGATCGCCTTCCAAGAGCGCATCCGCATCCCCGAAGACAAAATGGAGTATTACAAAGAGCGTGCCGAGATGTACGTTGGCGATGACGTGTCCACCGACTTCTACGCCTGGGTGTTTCCGAAGTACGACCATGTTGCCGTGGGCACTGGTACCATGAGTGTCAACCAGCGCGACATTAAAAAGCTCCAGGCGGGTATTCGCAAGCGGGCGGCTCACCGCATTGAAGGCGGCGAAATCATCAAGGTCGAAGCTCACCCCATTCCCGAGCATCCCCGTCCGCGCCGGGTCGTGGGCCGGGTGTCTCTGGTGGGTGACGCGGCAGGTTATGTGACGAAGTGCTCTGGTGAGGGCATTTACTTCGCGGCCAAGTCCGGGCGGATGTGTGCGGAGGCGATCGTCGAGCTTTCGGCGGCGGCCACCCGCGCTCCCCTCGAGAAGGAAATGAAAAAGGCCTACCTCAAGAAGTGGGACAAAACCTATGGGGCGACCTATACGGTGCTGGACATTCTTCAGAAGGTTTTCTATACCTCGGATGCAGCCCGCGAAGCCTTTGTGGAAATGTGCGATGACATTGATGTGCAGAAGCTGACGTTTGATAGCTATCTTTACAAAACCGTCGTTCCTGCCAATCCACTGGTGCAGCTCAAGATTACGGCGAAGACCATCGGTAGTCTGATTCGCGGTAATGCCTTGGCTCCCTAGTTTTTGTCAATGGCATTCAGGATCGACGGGGTATTGCAGTGTGGTACCCCATCGATCTGTGCAAGTCTTACTCGTTGTGAGCACCGAGTTGTGGGCTTCTCTAAATGGTCATTTACAAAGTCTTGATCGCCGGGTTCATACTGGAATTCAACAATGCCCAAAAATTGATCGTTCAAATCTGCAACGCCCTTAGGTTTGCTTCAAACTTTCGATCGCCGGTTGCCGATACAAAATTCCGCTCGGAACCAGCGCTAGACCGTAGCCAATCAAAACAAATCGCCCCGCCGACCACAGCTCAGACCTCCCCAATCCAGGGTGCAGGGCAATCCCAGTCTTGTTGCTGAGCCAAGCCGACAACAACACCGAACAGCTCCAACCTAGCCCCAACCCGATCGCACTCCCCATCGAAATCAGCAGCGCCAAGAATCCCCAAAGCACAGCAAATAAATACAATCGCGGTGCCCCCATTGCCCGCAAAACACCAAACTGTCGCCGCAACAACTGCATCAGCGCCAAAATCCCAGCAAAAATCCCTAACAACACTAACACTTGGGTCGCTAGGGCCAAAAACGATAAAACCAGTCGCGCGTCACCCATCACTGCATAGAGTTGCAATAACACCTCTGCGGGAAAAAACGCCGTGGTGCGATCGCCCCGATACTCGCTCCGCAGGGCATAGGCCCCCGCAAAGCTCTTCGGCTTTACCACCAGCGCTGGAACCCCCGGCAAGAAGGCCGAATCAAACGGCGCACCGAGGGCCTGGGCACGTGGCCCGGACGGATCGTGCCCTGTCGGCAAATCGTGAATTGCCCAAACGGATTCTACCGGCGTAATCAGCGCCCGATCCCAGGGTGTTCCGGTTCTGGGCATCCGGCCCACCACGGTTTTTCTGGCTTCTTGGTGAGCCGCATCTAGGGCTTGAAAAAAGGCATCGGCGTCGGCATCGGTGACGGTGTCGGCATCCAGACTGAGGGATTTAGAGCGGTCAAGGTGACCGTGAACGGGAGTGAAGCGATCGCCAATGCGCAAATTGACATCGGCTCCGGCAATCGCTTCTTCAATACGCTCAAACACCCGCCCTTCCAATTTCCCATCGCCCAGATAAGTAATAAATTCAGCCGTTGAGCCCACAACCGGAAAGCTTTCGTGGGTATCGCCAAACGCTAGTGGTGCAACAAACTCTACCTCTGGATTGACTGCAACCTCACTCAAGATCTTGCCATCTAGTAGTTCAACGGCCTTCGGCTGTAGGTAGACCGCACTCAACAACAAATCCATCTGACTGCCTGGAGCTCCAATGATGATGTCAAACTTATCGGCGGCGGTGCTACTGCCCTGGCGTAGGGCTTTTTCCTGGCTGAGGATACCTGTACCTAGGGCGATCGAAAGGGCAACGATCACTACAAACAGCAGTGTAATTAGCCGATGGCGGCGCAAAATAGCGAGAATCAGGATAAATGGGTTCATTGATCAGTTTATTCAAAGAGCAATTCTTAAAAGATAAATTGAAAGATTAATTTGGCTGGTTGATCCACCAACAGCCCCACCTAACAGATTCAGATCAACAGCTCGAATCAACAGCTCGAATCAACAGACTCACGACACTAGATTCACGACACTAACTCCAGGCAACCTTCGGATAGAAGATAGGTTTCAGTCAGTCGTCCTAACAACAACGGATCGTGGGAACTGACGATCAAGGTTCGATGGGATTCCAGGGCAACTTCTAGGAGAAGATCCGTCACGCTATCGGCAGATTGTCGATCTAGGCTCGCGGTGGGCTCGTCGGCCAACAAAATTGGTGGCTGATTAATGAGGGCTCGCGCCACAGCCACCCGTTGCTGTTGGCCCCGTGACAAGGTCGCCGCCAGTTGCCTAGGCCGAGCAATCCCAAAGCGATCGAGCAGTTCCAACCCGTAATGATGTTTTCGAGGCGGGCAGCGCCAGTGGTCAAAGCGCAGCGGCAGCAGCACGTTTTCTAGGGCCGAAAGTTCAGGAATCAGGTGAAATTCTTGGAAGATAAAGCCAACGTTTTGTCTACGCCAGCGATCGCGCTCGGGCTCCGTCAGTTTACTAATCTCACAGCCATCCCACCACACCGCCCCTGTCGTCGGCACCATGAGTCCGCTGATCAAATTCAGTAGGGTCGATTTTCCGGCTCCCGACGGCCCACGAATCCCGACTTCCTGCCCCCCCAGCAACTCCCAGCTCGGCAGCTGCAGCACCGTTACGAACCCGGCCTGGGCATCTGGAAACGCCATGCTCAGATCCACTAACTTCATCGAGGCTCCAGACATTTCACTAAACCGGGTTGGGAACGAGAATTGAATCCAGCCGTCATGGGTTAGGGATCTATCAACCTTTAGGCCTAGTAACCATTAT
>JAAUOP010000213.1 GCA_012034805.1 Synechococcales cyanobacterium CRU_2_2
CCCTCGCCAACCCACTTCACAGCGGCTCTGGCCCACTTCAAGATCAACAGCGGCGGCTCGCCGACAAACTGCGAGAGCGCCTTGGTTATTTGGGCATCTACTACAAGCGCGACCCACGCTGTTTCTGCGCAATCTACAGCCGGAAGAGGTGGCCGAAGTCTTGAGCAGTCTCAAGCTGCAGTACAAGGGAATTGTGCTGAGCTACTTTACCGAAAATGGAAGTGCCAACGCCACCATTGACGAGTTTGTAAATGCCGTCTTTTTCTCAGATATTTCGGTCACGAAAATTGTTGAGATTCATATGGAATTGATGGATGAGTTTTCCAAACAGCTAAAATTGGAGGGCCGGGGCGAAGAAATTCTGGTTGACTATCGCCTAACACTCCTTGATATCGTTGCTCATCTTTGCGAAATGTATCGTCGCTCTATTCCCCGAGAGTCCTAACTTTCTTCAGGTCGGGCAGTCTTGTGTTGCTGAATCAGGCAGCTGTTCAGCCCGCGATTGCGTTAGCGACGTGGTTGCTCCCGTTTATTTTTCTCTCCAACTATGAGCATTACATCCCTCAAGAAAACCTATGTTTTGAAGCTTTATGTCGCAGGCAATACGCCGAACTCGGTGCGTGCGCTTAGAACACTCAAAAACATTCTCGAGCAGGAGTTTCAGGGGGTTTACGCCCTTAAAGTAATTGACGTGCTCAAAAATCCCCAGCTGGCGGAAGAAGATAAGATTTTGGCGACTCCGACCTTAGCCAAGATTTTGCCACCTCCTGTGCGCCGTATCATTGGTGATCTGTCCGATCGCGAACGCGTGTTAATTGGCTTGGACTTGCTGTACGAAGAGCTGCAAGACGACGAGAATTACGCGGTTTGATTATGGTTTTTTTGATTACAGGGTTGAGGAGAGTGCAGAAGGCAAGTCCTATAATGACCTCTGCGTTCTGTCTTCGCATCGTCAGCATTTCCCCATGAGCCAATCTGACCTAGCAGCCCCGCTCAGTCCCCAACTCCGAGGCGTCCAAAAAATTCGGACTTTGATTGAGGGCTTTGATGATATCAGCCACGGTGGCTTACCTGTGGGCAGAACCACGTTGATGAGTGGCACCTCGGGCACCGGCAAGACGCTGTTCTCGGTTCAGTTTTTGTACAACGGTATCCAGAACTTCCACGAGCCTGGGGTCTTTGTCACCTTTGAAGAGTCCCCTGCCGACATCATCAAAAATGCCGAGAGCCTTGGTTGGGACTTACAACAGCTTGTCAATGACGGCAAGCTGTTTATTCTGGATGCGTCGCCGGATCCGGATGGCCAAGAAATCGTCGGCAATTTTGATCTATCGGCTCTGATCGAACGGATTCAGTACGCCATTCGCAAGTACAGGGCCAAGCGTGTGGTGATTGATTCGATTACGGCGGTCTTTCAGCAATACGACGCAGCCTCGGTCGTACGTCGAGAAATCTTTCGCCTTGTCGCTCGCCTCAAGCAAATCGGTGTCACCACGATTATGACCACCGAGCGTCTTGAGGAATACGGCCCGATTGCCCGTTTCGGGGTGGAAGAATTTGTTTCCGACAACGTTGTCGTGGTGCGCAACGTCTTGGAAGGCGAGCGCCGCCGTCGCACGCTCGAAATCCTCAAGCTACGCGGCACGACCCATATGAAGGGCGAGTATCCCTTCACGATGACCAACGAGGGGATTAATATCTTCCCCTTGGGTGCGATGCGTCTGACCCAGCGATCGTCCAATGTTCGGGTGTCTTCGGGCGTGACCACCCTCGATCAGATGTGTGGCGGCGGATTTTTTAAGGATTCAATTATTTTGGCGACAGGGGCCACTGGCACGGGCAAAACCATGTTGGTGAGCAAGTTTATCGAGAATGCCTGCAAGAGTAATGAACGGGCAATTCTGTTCGCCTATGAGGAGTCTCGGGCACAACTGCTGCGTAATGCCTACTCCTGGGGGATTGACTTTGAAGCCTTTGAGAGTCAGGGTTTGCTCAAGATTATCTGTGCCTATCCAGAGTCAGCAGGTCTTGAGGATCATCTCCAAATTATCAAAATGAAATTGGAGAGTTTAAGCCTGCTCGGATTGCGATCGACTCCCTTTCCGCCCTCGATCGCGGTGTCAGCAGTACCTCCTTTCGTCAATTTGTCATTGGTGTAACAGGCTACGCCAAGCAAGAGGAGATCACGGGATTTTTTACCAACACCACCGATCGCTTTATGGGCTCTCAGTCGATCACCGATTCCAACATTTCTACCATCACCGACTCGATTCTCTTGTTGCAATACGTTGAGATTCGAGGAGAAATGTCCCGTGCCATTAACGTCTTCAAAATGCGAGGCTCTTGGCACGACAAGGGGATTCGAGAATTTTCGATCAGCGAAAACGGCCCCGACATCAAGGACTCGTTCCGCAATTTCCAAGGTATTATCAGCGGCTCTCCGACGCGGATTGTAAACAACGAAAAAAATGAGCTTTCGCGGATTATGCGAGGTGTTCAGGAGAAAACGGGTGAGCGCCTAGATACCTAAAAATTCCGCTCACGTCGGAATCTCCCGACTGACTCCACGCTTCCACCATGCGTCAGCCCGGCCTCTTGGTTGCCCCTACAGGCCCGCCTCTGGGCCACAGCGATCGGGTGGCTACTCCCTAGCTCCTAACTTGATCTCTAGTAGATTTGGCTGATCTTTTACCCGCAAAATCAGAGCGGCCCCAAGCTGCGAACGATTGGAATCGGGACACTTGGGCCTGATTTGGCAGCTGAAAAACGCTATCTGTAGGGCAGTTCACCAATCCTGACAAGAAATTGCATCGCGCTGTATAATCTCAACCTGTTTCCACCCACGAAGGGTTGAGACCTGCCTCATGTCCTGATGTATGAGAGACTTATGTTCCTTTTCGGGCTTGCTTGGGTTGCATCCGTTGTCAGTGCGGGGGTGGGGGCTGGCACCCTTCTCGGTGAGGCCCCAGCTGGGCTCCATGGGTTGTGGCAAACACGACCCTTGATTCAGTCTGATGGGTTCACCCAGTTTTCCCGGTTCGGACCGGCGATATCACCCGCATTGGCAGCTCCGACCCTAGCTTCGGTCGGTGTGACGGCTCCGGTGGCGGCGGCGGCGACACTCTTGCCCAAGTGGCCCGGTGCCCAAAACGGCATTTTAGACTTTGCTCAGCCGCTGACTCGCTGGCTCGCTGGCAGCCCCTCTCTCCAAAGCGCGGCTCGTCATCCCAAGGCATTCTCCCCCACGGATCAGCTAGCCTGCTTTTCTGGCTCTGCGGCTGGGTTGGCTGCTCAGTCTAAGGTTCATAACGCGAAGGCCTCTGGGTTGAGCACCTCTGAGTCTCTGGCTGTCCAGGCTGTGCAGAAGGGTGGCAACGTTGCCAAATATAAAGGCTTTTCTGCCTGGGTGCGCTCTTGCATGCTGCGTGACCTCTCGGATCCAGCAGAGGTTGAGGCGATCGCAACTCGGATCGAAGCAGGCCTCGCAGAAGCCCACTGGGATGGAGAGAAGGTGTTGCCGACCCTGGCCGAGAACTTGCCCTCGGGGAAAGTTGGCGATCGCCTCCTCTTCATCATCACGCCGGAAATCGCCGAAGCCGTGGGTGCCAATGGCGAACTCGTCACCACCCACTGGATTAACGAACTGCGCCTTGTCCTGGGGGCAGCGCCCTTAGAGCTGGCCGAAAGCCAAATTTACATTCACGGGCTCAAGCCCACAGGCAAGTACCTTTCCGGGGAAGCATCCTGGTATGGGCACTACTTTCAGGGCCGACTGACGGCTACGGGAGAGATTTTTGACAAGGAAATGTTTACGGCGGCCCATCGGGAGCTGCCCTTCGACACCTATCTCAAGGTCACGAATCTCCACACGGGCAACGTGCTGATTGTGCGGATTAACGACCGGGGGCCCTACGTGGGCGATCGCGATCTCGACCTCTCCCAGGGATCTGCCCACTACCTCGGCAGTCCCGAAATCGGCGTAGTCAATTTCAAGGCAGAATTTATGGAACCGGCCAACCGCCTCCAAGCCTCTCTACCCTACCGTGTCACTGAACCCGATCAAGACCCACTAATTACAATGTGGCGGCCCTGATCAAAACTCAGCCAGCCTGAGTCGCGCAGCTGGTTGAGGATACGGGTGACGGTGACGCGGGTGGTGCCCAGGGCATTGGCCAGGTGCTGATGGGTCAACCGCAGATTGAGGCGGGTGCCTGTGGCAACCGGCTGGCCCAGTTCCCTGGAAAGTAGCTGCAGGAATTGCTTGAGACGCTCTTCCACACGGCGCTGGCCAAGCAGCGCCACCATGCTTTCTGCCTGCTGCAGTCGGCGGCAGAGGCTGCGGGAAACAGCCTGGAGGAGAATGGGCGATCGCTCAATCTCCTGCATGGAGTAGCTGACGGCTTCAACGTCGCAAAAGGCGATCGCCTGGTAGGGCTCCACCGTACTCAAGGGCAAACCAAAGGGCATGGACGCGCCCAATAATCCCAACAGTGCCTCATCCCCACTGGGGTAGAGCGTATTTAACAAAACCACGCCCTCTTGGAGCACCCACACCTGATCCTGCTTGAGTGGAATCACCTGTCCCCGGCGAAAAGATTGAACCGGACGGGGCGTTGGCCTGGGCTCTATACCCAGAGTGGCAGTCAATGAGACAGGCCTCGAAGGCAGCGGTTGAAGGGTTGAGATGGCCATAACCAGCACTAAAATCTTTCGTGAAGGGATTCTGTACTGAGTTTATGGGTGAGAAAAGAAGAGAAGGTAAGGGGAAGATTGTGTGGAGTTTAAGCTTTGTCTAAGCTTTGCCTGAGATTCTGCCAGGCATTTCCTGACTTTAGAGCCTAAGTCCGCTCATGATTCCAGTTTTCACAGATTAGAGGTCGCTTCGGGCAAAGACAAGCTGCCTAGAACACAATGGCGACAGACTCATGGACAGGCTACTCAACAACAGACTCATACAGACCGGGGCCAGACTTGAAGGGGCCAACGATATCGGACGTGATCCAGCCGCCGTAGAAGTTTCCCGGCTGGGGGATAACCCGCTCACCGCCGACGGTACAACGATCCATAGGCCGGGCATAAAAG
Source organism: Synechococcales cyanobacterium CRU_2_2 (assembly GCA_012034805.1). GTDB lineage: Bacteria > Cyanobacteriota > Cyanobacteriia > PCC-9006 > JAAUQQ01 > JAAUOP01. Next base: position 5,083 of record JAAUOP010000213.1, read on the forward strand.
GCAACGTGGTTGCGCAGGGCGGCGAAGGCCTCGGTGGGCTCTGGATAGAACCAAGCGATATCATCCAGTTGGCGATCGCCTTTACCAAGCCCCGAAGCATCGCCCACTGCCAACCGGTAATAGTTCGCAACGCCCTTCCACTCGCAAAAGGAACGACGCGAGGTGGGCACTAAGTACTGCATCTGAATATCCTCCGGAGGAATGTAGTAGACCGGCGGATGGGTGGTTTCTAAAACCCTTTGGGAGCGCTGGGTTGCTGCGATCGTGACACCGTTGAAAACAATCTCGATGGGGCGATCGCAAACCTCCAGCCGAGGCGGCCTCGGGTAATCCCACACAGACGCTTGGCCGGAGCCGGGTTCGAGGCGCTGAATCATTGGGCTAAATCATCCTGCGAAAGGGGGCAAGTTCAATGGGGGCCAGAGCTGTGGCCAGCTTGATGGCCCAGCATTACAGAACATTACGCGATCGACGGCCTAGGGGTTCCACCGGGATTTTAAACTGGAAAATAGATTCCAGCATCTCTGATTACCCAATCCCCCTAAAAAATCCATGTATCCCAGCCACCGCCCCCGCCGCCTGCGTCAGAGTGATCCCCTCCGCCGCATGGTACGAGAAACTGTACTCACACCCGACGACTTGATCTACCCACTGTTTGCGGTTTCCGGTGAAGGCGTTGCCAAGGAAGTCATATCGATGCCGGGAGTTTTTCAACTCTCGATCGACAAAATTGTCGAAGAAGCCAAGCAAGTCCGCGACCTGGGCATTCCCTCGGTGATTTTGTTCGGTATTCCCAATGAAAAAGATGCCGAAGCAACCGGAGCTTGGCACGATTGCGGCATTGTTCAAAGGGCCGCGACGGCGATCAAGGAAGCGGTGCCGGAGCTGGTCGTCGTCGCCGATACTTGCTTGTGTGAGTATACAACTCACGGCCACTGTGGCTATCTCGAAACCGGTGACCTCACCGGACAGG
>JAAUOP010000070.1 GCA_012034805.1 Synechococcales cyanobacterium CRU_2_2
AATCGCGGTGGCGGCGGTGGTGGCGGTGGCTCCTTCGGTGGCGGCGGCGGTGGCGGTGGCGGCGGTCGCCGCGATCGCTACTAGGTTCCACCGGGTCTCGGCCCATGCACGAACGCCTTCAGGCGTAGAGTCAAGAAAAGCCTTGGGAGCAACGAGCCCCAAGGCTTTTCTTGTTTGCAAACATTATTGAATAAATTCTGTGGGTGATCCCGGTGAGTTCGTGTGCCTTTGTCGGTAGTCCTATTTAGGTAGGGATAGCCCCAATCCCGTGTAGGCAGAGCTTTCAGCGCTTAGAGTAAACTTTATAGACTTGAAGTATCCTGGATTTTCTCATGGTTTTACAGCTACAAAGCCAAGATATTCACGAAATAGTAGGTACTCTGGGCCATTTCACCACCAATTTCTTACCCTCTTCCAGAGGGTAAGAAATTGGTGAAACCGATGTTGGCAAAGGGTTTCAGCTGTCCTTACCTTTGGAGCACTACCTCAATTCTTTCAGGCGTTTCAGCGACACGCGCACGGTGCGCAGATCGTCGGGGGCGATCGCGTCGGGGGCGATCGCTTCAGGGGCGATCGCTTCAGGGGCTTCGAAGGCAGCGAGATCGGGAGTTTCGAAGGCGGTTGGGTTGAGCTGGGTCAGTTCAGGAAGAACGGGCTCGGAAAGAATGGGTTCGGGAAGAACAGGCTCTCGAGCAACCGTCAAGTTGGGTGCGATCGTCCCAAAGCTCACCGGCTGAAGTCTCACGGGCTCTATAATAAAGCGCTCAAGAATAAAGCGCTCAAGAATGGCAGGCAGGGGGACTGGATTATCCAGCGCGTCTGGTCGTGCTGGCTCAACTGTTGCCAACTCACCTAAGGGCAGCTCGAGCCGCGTGGGGATCAAATCCAACTGTTGTGTCATCACCAGTGCTTGAGCCCTGCGCGCCGCCTGGGCGATCGCCCGCATCCCGCAACTGGCTCCGTCAACCGCCTCAATGACAGCTTCGCACAAATTGCTGAATGCTGGCAGTTGCAGCATCTCGCCCAAGTCTCCAAGCTCACCGGCCAAGCTCACCAACTCACTCCGGAGATCCGCCTCGGTGGTCGCAGACGAACCCAGCTTGTGCAAGTCTTCTTGAAGCAAGTCCTCCAGTTGCTGCAACACGCCTTCGAATTCGGATTCAAAGATAATACTCAGTAAAGCTTGGCTGAGGGATTGTAAGCCTACTTCGGTAGCAAAACCCTGCGAAGACGCCAAGAATCACTGTGGCTTTAGCCCGGTGAGTATTTCAACCAGTTTCACTGTGAATGACGGCACTGATGACCCACTCAAGTATAAACTCAGAACCTTGTTCTTGAAAAAGTCCGGCGATGGCGTGAGCCTGCCTTTGGGTTGGCTGATCTCCGATCGCTCCAGGGTTTTTATTGACCAACAGACCCCTGACCCCAGGGAGAAACCCTGTGGGGTTCAGAAATTTAGGCAAGGCTTTGCGAGCGGTCGGGCAGGTCTTTGACAAACTGGTTTGTCGCAGCCACAAACGCTTCGGTGGATTCGTAGGGCAAGACATTGCGACCCGGGATGATTTGGCCGATCGCATTCGGAAATGCCTGCACATAGGCATCCACCCGATCCTGGGGCGACTCGCGGTTGCCCGATCGCGTCACACTCGAGGCCTCATCCCCAAACAGCACCAACGTCGGCACCGCAATCTTTGCCACGGCTTCCCCATAGCCCTGTTGCCAAAATCGCGACAAAAAGGCAAACACCGCATGGCGCGTCGCCGGAGCCTTTGCCCCTGCCACCAAGGGCTCAATCCACTCGGCATCAATGGGGGAATTGCTCGCAAACAGTTGCTTGCGCGAAAACGACTCCAGAAACTGACGCCGCCGTGCATAGCGGTAAAACAGCGCGCCCAAGGGTGAGCTGAGTAGCCCCCAAACCAGATTTTTCCTCCAAGTTGCTGGGACATCGAGCATCAAGCGCCAAGCCGGTGGCCCCGAGAGCACCAACCCCTTGATGTGAGACGTGCCCGCGTTGATTTTTTCCTGTTCTAGGCGACAGAGGGCGATCGCCGCCGGAACCAGCGCTCCTTGGGCCACCAACACCACTGGACGCTGAACAACCTGGTTCAAAAAATCCTCTAGCTGTCCGCCCCAATCCTCTGGCTTGTAGGGGCGCTGCGGCAAATCACTCTCACCGCATCCGAGTAGATCCAGATTGTAAATCGCGCCACCGTCCTGCCGAGCCCAAACTTGCTGAGCCCAGGCCAGATTAAATCGATCCCAAAAGCGCCGCGACAGGCCAACACCGATGGGATGAATTAACAACAGCGCCAACCCATTGCTGGGGCTCAATGGAGCCCCTGAAGGGGATCCCCTACTGGGCTCAATTATTTCGTAAGCGTAACGATCGCCCTGCCAGGTTTGGAATTGGGTCGGAGATAGACTCATAATGGGGGCACTTCCCAATGCGATGGCTGATGGTGATTAGCCTGCAATCACCGCCTTCAATCATCGCGTCAAATCTGGCGATCGCGTGAGGTCTGTTCGATCTGCGCGGACTCATCGCCTTTACTTGGTGTTTACTTGGGGCAAATTATGCCAGAGGAATCCTCAGCGTCCGCCCATTCCCCAGAATCGAATGATGCTGATCGTTCGCCCATATCCGACGGATCCGCTGATCAGACGATCGCCGGGACGCCTGCGCCCAGCGCACCCCGGCATCGATCGCTGCCAAGGAAAGCGGTCGCGACGGCCAAAGTCCTGATCGGTCAGCTCGCGGGCGATCTGGGTGAGGGGTTAGTCGCGTTTTCGGGTTGGCTGAAGCAGCGAACCACACCAGAGGATGAAGCCACCTCCGAGGCGGTGAACGAGTCCCTGCTTGCCGCCTGGGGCCAGCTTTGGCAGAAATGGGCGGCGGTGTTGGAGCCGGTGCGATCGCGTCTGCCCCGCAAACTGGCCTCCCAGCTCACCGACAGCCGCCTCACGGGTCTGTTGGTCGGGACAATCGTCTTTTGTGTTGTGGCAATCTCTTCGGGCCAGGGATCGCGCCCTGCCGTCAAATCCATCCAGCCGACCGTTCAGCCGACCGTTCAGCCGACCGTTGTTGCCCGGCCCTACCAAGGCCCGCCCAGGGAAAAACTTGTGCCTTCTGCGCCTGTTGTTTCCACACCGAGCGCGACCCCTCCGCCCGTTTTAGCGGTGCCCGCTGTTCGTCCGACCCCAGCTGCATCCACCGCGATCGCCCCTCCTGTGGCCAAAACTGCGCCAATGACGACCCCTCCATCTCCTAAGCAAGCAACTCTTGAGCGGACTCCTAATCAAACGCTCGAGAAAACGCCTGATCCAGCTCTCGAGAAAACGCTCGAGAAAATGCTCGAGAAAACGCCTGATCCAGCTCTCGAGAAAACGCTCGAGAAAACGCCTGATCGAATTCTCGAGAGCATTGCAGAACAGCCGCCTGCGGAGTCGCTGCCAGAGCTTCCCCAGGTCGCGGCCTCTCCACCCGCTGCGATCGCGCCCCCCCCAACTCAGCTCGCCCCAGAACAGCAGCTGGTTGTGGATATCGAGACTCAAGTCAAGACCATCGCCGCTCACTACGGCGACGGTATTATTGCCTCCCTGAAGGCCAATTTCGACCAGCGTGAACTGGTGATTCACTTAGGAGAGCCCTGGTTTGAGCTCGAAGAGAGTGCCCAGGATGCGATCGCCGAAGACCTCCACCGCAAAGCCACCAGCTTCGATTTCACCCGCCTTCGCATCCTCGATCGCACCGGCCAGCCCCTCGTGCGCAGCCCCGTCGTTGGCGAACAGATGATTATCCTTCAGCGCCGCCGAGTTGCATGAGTCCCGTCCCCACTGTCCAAACCCACAAGACTGACTTTTTCGTCTATACCCCGCCTGCTGCAGCCTTTAGCGCCCAGCGGATTTTGCTCAAACCCAACCTCGGCTATCCCGTCGGCCCGCCTGCCACGGTCAGTATGGGCGTGCTCAAGACCACCCTCCGGGGCCTCAGGCAAGCCAACCCGAAGGCCGAAATCTTGATTGTTGAAGGTGTATGCTCGCCTGAGAGCTTAGATGAAATTGCTGCAGTGAATGGCCTAACCACCCTGCTGCGTAACCTGAACGACCCCGGTATTCGCCTGCTGGACGCCGACACCTTGCCCCTCCAGGAATACCCCAACCTTTCCCCAGCCCCAGTCAAGTTTGCATCCATGTGGGCACCGGCTTTGCTTCAGGAGGTGGATTGCCGCATTTCCCTCGGAGCCCTGAAGCAAACCACGCTCAACCATCAGCCGCTCGTCTCCGCCTCGCTTAAAAACCTTTATGGTCTCTTTCCTCGGGCTATTTATCGGGCGCGCAGTTTGAACTCTCGAGGCAAGCTGCATCTTCCGTCAGTGCCCCAGGTTTTGCAGGATATTTATTTTTCGATTGGACATTTATTTGACGGCGGCATCGTCGATGGGCATGAGCGTTACTACAGCAAAACCTGGAAGCCAGACCGCAAAACCGGGGCGATTGCCCTCGGCAAAATTTTCTCTGGGACTGATCTCATCGCCGTCGATCGCGAAGCCTGTCGCCTCGCCGAAATGCCCATGCCCGAATATTTAGACGTGATTGATACGCTACGTCAGAAGATAAAATTCAGGTCAGAATTCAGCGGTTGAGACCTTTGAATCCAGAAGATCTGGTCAGTCTAGGATTGCCCTCGGCAAGCCCCTCGACAACCTCCTGGGCAACAGCCTTGGAAACACAGTCAACAGGAAGTCATGGACAGCCTAGACCTGACACGACGGATTCTCTCCTGGGGGAGTGGCGATACGGGATTTGCTTCCGGATCTTGCATGGGAGCTGACTCCGGATGGGAGATGGGATTTGGCTGGGGAGCGATCGCCGCCTGGGCTGGCCTCAGTATCCTGGCTGCTGGATGCGCCACCCTCAGCACTTGGCTCTTTCGACGCCAGCAGGTTTTGCAGCGGCGTTTGTCTTCCCTGGGGCGATTGGAGGCCGATAATCACTCCCTGCGCCGCGACCTGCTGGCCTTGCAAAGGGCGTCTCTCGCTGCAAACCCGGTCGAGCCCTATTCAGTCGAGCCCTATTCAGTCGAGCCCTATTCAGTCGAGCCCTATTCAGTCGAGCCCTATTCAGTCGAACAGCCCCCTGCCGACGACAGCCGACTGCGCACGGTGCTAGAAAACATGCCGGTGATGCTCAACGCCTTTGACGAACGGGGCGAGCTACAAATTTGGAATGCCGAATGCGAGCGCCTGACCGGCTACCAAGCCACAGAAATTCTCGGTAATCCTCGGGCCATGACCTGGCTTTATCCCAATGCTGATTACCGCAACGCCATGATGTCCCAGTGGCAATCCCGAGGCAATGACTTCCGGAACTGGGAATGGGACATCACCTGCAAGGACGGCAGCGTCAAAACCATTGCCTGGTCAAATATTTCCGATCGCCATCCCATTCGCGGCTGGTCAACCTGGGCCATCGGGGTGGATGTGAGCGATCGCAAACAAGCCGCCCAAGCCCTCAAAGCCGCCAAAGACGCCGCTGAAGCCGCCAACCTGGCCAAGAGCCGCTTTCTGGCCAACATGAGCCATGAACTACGCACCCCCCTCAGCAGCATTCTCGGCTTTAGCCAGCTCATGGCCAGCGACAGCAGCCAACCGCCCCTCCCCCTGCAACACCAAGAATATCTCGGCATCATCAACCGCAGCGGCGAGGACTTGCTGGGCTTGATCAATGATGTGCTCGAAGTCTCCAAAATCGAAGCTGGTAGCGTGACGCTGCAGGTGGTTGCCTTTGATCTGCACAAGCTGCTCCAACGTCTGGAAGAAACCCTGGCCCTCCAAGCCCATGTCAAAGGGCTCGAGCTGCGCATTCTCTGTCCTCGATCAGCCGCATCCGCCCAGGCTGGCCCGACCCACTCTGTAGCCCAATCCACTGTGCCCCAATACATCCAGGCCGATGAGGGCAAACTCTATCAAGTTTTGCTCAATCTTCTGGGCAATGCCATCAAGTTTACGGAACGGGGCTCCGTGGCCCTATACATAGAAGCCCACCCCGTTAGCCCAGCGCACCCCAGCGACGAACAATTCCGGCTCCGCTTCGCCGTCGAAGATACGGGACTGGGCATTGCTCCAGCTGACCTCAAAGAACTCTTTAACCCCTTTGCCCAAACCCGCACGGGCCACAATCTCAAGGGCAGCGGCCTGGGGTTATTTATTAGCAAGCGCCTTGTCAAGCTGATGGCGGGTCGGCTCTGGGCCGAAAGCCAGGTGGGTCACGGCACTCGCTTTACCTGCGAGATTCCGGTGCAGGTGAGCACCCAGGCGCATCTGCTGGATTCAGCCTCCAGTCGTGTCAATCGCCGCATTCAGGGGCTCGCCCCCGGACAGCGTCAGTTTCGCATTCTGGTGGCAGAAGATCGACCGACCAACCGGTTGCTGCTGCTGCAAATTCTTACGCCCCTAGGGTTTGAGGTCTGGCAGGCAGAACATGGCCAGGAGGCAGTGGACATGTGTCAGAAGCTAGAATTGGACTTGATTTTGATGGATATGCGGATGCCGGTGATGGATGGCTATGAGGCCACCCGTCGGATTCAGCAACGGTTTGCTGAGGGGGGCGATCGCCCAAGATCATCGCCCTCACCGCCAGTGCCTTTGAGGAAGATCGCCGCCGCATGATGGCCCTCGGCTGCGATGACTTTATTCGCAAACCCTTTCATCGAGAGACTTTTTTGGAGCTGATTGGTCAACAGTTGGGGGTGCAATATGTCTACGAAAAGATTGAAGTGGCCCCCGACCCCCCTCGCGACCTTGCAACCGGTGAGCTGCTTTCTTTGACGGGCATGTCAAGCGCTTGGCGACAGCAGCTGCATTATGCGGCGGCCCAGGGGAGCGATCGCCAACTCTTGGAGCTGATTGATCAAATTCCCCCGCAGCAGGGCGACCTGATCGCGGGTCTCACCGAGCTGGTCACCCACTATCGCTTCGATCGCGTCATGGAATTGACCCAGTGCTGAGCCACAACCTGCTAGCTTGAGATCTTGTGCCTTTTCCGCCCCAACCCCAGATGGAGCCTAGTTAACCCTTGGCTGATTTCGACCCGTTGCCGCCACAAAATATTTTGATTGTGGATGACACCCCAGAGAACCTCCGTATTCTTTCGGATGTCCTTAGTCGTCGTGGGTATGAAGTGCGGCAATCGATTAATGGCGATATGGCCCTGATGTCGGTGCAGACCCGGCTGCCGAATTTGGTCTTGCTCGACATTATGATGCCTGGTCTTGACGGCTATGAAGTGTGTCGCCAACTCAAGGAAAACCCCCAGACTCGCCACATCCCCGTTGTATTTCTGAGCGCGCTCAATGCCACAGAAGAGAAGGTCAAGGCCTTTAAGTTGGGAGCCGCTGATTACATCACGAAGCCATTTCATTTTGAAGAAATTGTGGTTCGCATCGAGCATCAACTCCAGCTCCAGCAGCTTCAGCAGCAGCTTGCCGCCCAGAATGCTCTGCTAGAAGCCGAAAAATTCAAGGCCGAGGAGCTGCTGCGCAATATCTTGCCAGAGGCGATCGCCAACCAGCTCAAGCACTACTCCCTGGGCATCGCGCCGGATCTCCAGGGGGTGGTCTTTGCAGAGTCGTTTGAGTCAGCCACGATTTTATTCGCAGATATTGTCAACTTCACAGCCTTTGCCACCGAGGTGAGTCCCCAAGAACTGATCAAATCGCTCAACCAGATTTTCTCTCGCTTTGATCGGCTCACGGAACGCTACGGTCTGGAAAAAATTAAGACCATTGGCGATGCTTACATGGTGGCAGGGGGCATTCCGGTGGCGCGACCCGACCATGCCGAGGCGATCGCCAACCTGGCCCTGGAAATGCAGACGGCGATCGCCGCGTTCTACACCCCCACCCACCCGCCGTTTCGCCTGCGGATTGGCATCAACACCGGCCCGGTGATCGCGGGGGTGATTGGGATCAAAAAATTCTCCTACGATCTGTGGGGAGACGCCGTCAATATTGCCAGTCGCATGGAATCCCAGGGTGAGCCAGGACGCATTCAGGTGACGGAGGCGACCTATGAGATCTTGCGATCGCACTATCGGCTTGAACCTCGCGGAACCCTGGTGATTAAGGGCAAGGGCCGGATGCAAACCTATTGGTTAATCGGTCGGATTGAGTCGAATTGATTTAAGCCGAATTGATTTAACGTGAGTTCGACATGGGCCAGAGGGCATCAAGATTGACGAATTGCGTCTCGATACCGCCCGAGGTGGAAAACCCCAGGCTAACCGAAACCGTTCACTGAAGGAACTCCAGCCAGCTCCCAGACCGGTTCTCCTGCGAGATCACGTCCGTCCGCCTTTTGCTCAGAATTCAGGACTATGGGACGAATCATAGCAAAGGTCATCTTGCCAGTGACGGTCTGCGCCCTTGCATTCGGCCTCGCTCTGAATCCAAGGTAGGGCGGCTGGATGCGTCGTCTCCAACGGATTGGCGACTGACTTGGGGGTCGGAGATTCTAGGAATTGCTGATACCCAGCTTGGTACAACGTCAGTCCCAAGCTCAGAGCCAGCAACGTGAACACTGCTGTGCTCAGGCTTGACCAAGGACGCTGGGTTTGCTTGAGGCGTTCGGGAGAGCGTTGCTCGGGGCCGGCAAGCAAGACGACATAATAGCGCTGGGTGAAAAATCGGACAGTTTTGCGAATATCCAGGTGGTGTTGGGTGGCGTTGGTGGCGATCGCCTTATTCAAGGCATTGAGCTGTCGCTCGCTCAAGCTTTGGCGGATCTCTGTGGGCATACTGCTAAGGATATGCCGCAGCATCGGATCGAGCACCTGTAAGGGCTCCGGCATGGCAGGTGCATTGGGGGCGATTTGGCTTCGATCGATCAGCGGAATCTTTTTCCCCAAGAGCCTCTCGGATTTTGTGGTTTTTTGCAGACCAAACGGATCAGGGGTAAAGGGTGAGGGGGTCATAACGTCTCAGTCAAAGAATCCACAAAGGCGGCACTGGAACCCGTGCAACATAGGCAGCAATGAGGCGATGCACCCAAAAGGGCCGAAGAATTTTGACCAGACTCTCTCTCTAACTACGACTTGGGGCTAAGTGATTTCGGAGATTCCATTTTATTGACAAAGATTGTTGGTGTACGGGCACCGACGGAAGCCATCACAGCTCCCGTCGGGTCAAAACAACGCGACTTCAGGTCTAGGCTGCGGCTTCAGTCTTTTCCTCTCCAGCGCTGGTGCGGTGCCTGAGATGGCGAAGACGATGCGATCGCTCTCCCCCGCTACCTCAACCCCATCGGGCAAAACTAACTCATTGACATGCAGCGAGCTACCGAGATCAAAGCTACTAATATCAATATCTAGGCTCTCGGGAATAGAATCAGGCTTGCAGTTGAGCTCGATCGCATTCAGCATTTGATCCAAATTACCTCGATTCACCACCACTCCGACAGCCTCGCCCTGGAGTCGAATCGGAACCGTAACGGTGAGACTAGACTGGGCAGAAACGGCAAAGAAGCTCAAGTGCAAGATTTTGTTGCTCACTGGATCTCTTTGCACTTTGCGCAGCAGCGCTTTGGTATTGAGCGACAGCTCGGGCACCTGCACCGTCACAATACTATTGTTGACAGAAGCCGCGCTTACCAAACCTTCCGCATCCTTGGTGGAGACGCTGATCGAAAGTGCACGGGTGCCATCGTGGCCATACATCACGCTAGGAGTCGTGCCGCTACGTCGTAGTGCGTTGGGCTTGCTGTCGGCAGCACGAGCTGAGGCTTTGATCACAAATTCCATAAATGGTTTTCCCGCAAATTAGGGAGACAGAACATTTAGCAAGGCCGACTCGCAAGAGCGATGTGGTTCTTGTCCTTACGGTTCCTCCGAAGCAGGGATTGCAACTCGCAATGCCCACCGAGGCAGAAAAGTAAAAAAACAGGAAAACAGAAGTTTAGAAAAACATCAGTTCAACCAAACGCTAGTTTCAGACAGCCATAAGTTCAGACGAACGTCAGTTCAGACAGATGCCAGTTTAGATAAACGCCAGTTCAGATAAACGCAGATTCCGGTACAAAGTAAGTTCCGGCACAAGCAGATTTAGATAAACGCAGGTTCAGATAAACGTCGATGCAGATAAACCTCGATTCAGATAAACGTAGGCTCAAATCAACATCGATTCAGATAAACGCTGTTAGCCAACTGCCAGACCGAGCCTGCTTACTGTAGCGCCTCAAGATCATCTTGCATCTACATTTTGGTATTTCAACATACTGTTTGTCAGGGAACCCACCCATAGAAATTGCCGATCACTGGGGAAACAGGGGGCATCCCTGGGTTGAAAAACTGCCGTCGGGTAAGGTTGCATAGCACAGTGTCGCCCCTGTGGCGCTGACATTGCCCACCTGCGCGCCCTGGAGCGAGGCTTCGCTGAGTTTGGCATAGTCGAGGTTGGCATTTTGCAAATTGGCCTGAACCAGAGAGGCACGACTTAGGATTGCGCCTGACAGATTTGCACCGGCGAGGTTGGCTCGCTCTAGATTGACACCTGTGAAATTTGTGTTTGCCAAGTTTGCATTCGACAGGTCAGCGAAAGTGAGATCGGCGTTGCGCAGATCGGCACCGGCCAGGTTCGCACCACTCAGATCGCGATAGCGTAGGTTGATGGCGCTGAGGGCGCAGCCGGGGCAATTGCCGCTGGTCTCGAGCTGTTTGCGGGCGGCGGGATCCGGTAGGGCCTGGGCAGACAAGGTCGCGAAGCTAGCTGTGGCCAAGCTGATCGTGGCGAGGGGAACAGCGACGCCACGGAGTAGGGCCGCTTGGCCAAAACAGGACAGGCCCCAACCCAATCGGTTCAAATGCATCAGCCCAAAACCCCAATCACCACATCCCACATTATGCGCAAATTATGCACAAAAAAGATTATGCGCCCAGCGTGGGTTTGGCTGTGCAGACCTGCGCCTGACACAATTCGAGGCCCGCACTACAAAAAATTGCAAAATCTACAAAATTTGGGATAGAAACTGGCGCGATCGCTCCTCTTTCGGATCATTGAAAAACGCCTCGGGTGTCGCCTGCTCCACCAGCAATCCATCCGCCATCAACACCACCCGATCCGCCACTTCCCGCGCAAACCCGACCTCATGGGTCACACAGACCATTGTCATCCCACTGTCTCGGGCCAGGGTTTTCATCACGTCTAGAACCTCCCGCACCATTTCGGGATCTAGGGCAGAGGTCGGTTCGTCGAAGAGCATGATTTTGGGCTGCATGGCCAGGGCGCGGGCGATCGCTACCCGCTGCTGTTGCCCGCCGGAGAGCTGACCGGGATATTTGTTCGCCTGCTCCAAAATACCCACTCGCTCTAAGAGCTGAAGCGCCACCTCCTCGGCCTTGACCTTGGGCCAGCGCCGTACCCAAATCGGAGCCAGCGTAATATTTTGTAAAACTGTCAAGTGGGGAAACAGATTGAATTGCTGGAAGACCATCCCCACTTCTTTGCGGATGGACTCAATATTTTTGAGGTCGTGGGAAAGTTCGATCCCGTCAATGACAATTTGGCCCTTCTGGTAGGGCTCGAGGGCATTGAACGTGCGGATAAAAGTTGATTTGCCGGAGCCGGATGGTCCCATGATCACCACCACTTCGCCCCGACTCACGTCCAGGCTGACCCCGCGCAGCACATGAAAATTGTTGTCGTACCATTTTTCGACATGGCTAGCGATGATCATGGGCTCGTCACGAACCGGGGCATCTGACAGGGATTCGGCTTGGTACTGAGTCATCGCTCTGGGGGTGGATAGTGTGGAGTTGCGCTCTGGGGGTAATGAAAATGTATCAGATCACTGAGGTTTGCTTTGTTCTGTTCTAACTTTATGGGCGATCGCCTCTGCTCACTCACACCGCCGCGCGGGAAAAACTGGTCGCAGCGCATATTTCCCACACCTTCAACGTATGGATTTACTAAGCAACCAGGATTAAACAACACGCAATTTGTAGGTTATTCAATTCACGCTCCTCAGCAGGTTCAGCCCAAACCCTAGCAATGCCCACGAAATGCCCACGAAATGTACCTGTAACCCCCATGTAACGCACCTGTAAAGCTCATGAAACGCCCTATTGGTCTTGCGATCGTTTTGACTCTTACGCTTCGGCTGATGGCCGCCGAATTCCCCCAAACCCATCTCCAGGAGGGTACCAATGCTTCTGGGCAAGCTTCAACCCTGGCCCAGCTTGTGCCCAATCTCGGGTTAGTAACTGGTGTTAAGCGATTTTTCGAGACGCCGACTCGCCAGTGACATGACGTAGCAGAAGACCCAGTAAATTAATCCGATAAAGAAATAGACTTCTGCGTAGCGACCGACGAACTGGGGGTTAGACAAAATTGACCGGCTCATGCCCAGCAGGTCGAATAGACCTAAAATCGCCACCAGGGACGTTTCCTGAATCATCTGAATAAATGTGCCCACCAGAGCTGGAATCGAGATTTTGAGGGCTTGGGGAAGTACGATCAGGCCGAGGGTCAGTGGCGTGTTGAGGCCGAGGGCATTGGCGGCCTCGGCTTGGCCCCGAGGGATGGCCTGGAGCCCACCTCGAATGGTTTCGGCGGTATAGACCGAGCAGAAGAGGGTCAGGACGACCATGGCGCGCAGGATGCGATCGATATTCCAAGCGTCCGGTAAGAAAATCGGCAGCATGACATCGCCGATGAACAAAAAAACCGTTAGGGGTGCGCCGCGAAAGATTTCGATCAAGGTGACGGCAAACCCTTTGACCACAGGTAGCTTGCTCTGACGGCCCAGGGCTAGCACCAGGGCCAACGGAAACGCAAACACGATGCTGACTAGGGCCATGAACAAGGTCATCAGCAGGCCGCCCCATTCCCCGGTGCGCACCGAGGGTAGGCCGAACCCACCGGCCAAGAGCCAAAGCATGACAAAAAACGACAATCCCCAAGCGACAGGTAGCCATTGGGCAAAGCTGGGGTTGCGGCGGGCGATCGCCCGCCCGACCCAGGCCATGGCGAGGACCCCTAAAGCCAAGCCCAGAAGCACGAGACGATTGGGCAAGGGCGTCGGGATGAGGACGAAGAAAACGGCGATTGCCCCAGCCAGCCCAACACCATCGGACTAAACAGCTGGGCTGCATTGCGGGCCACTGCCCCCCAGCTCAATCCCGCGAGCGCGGCAATCAGTCCCAATAGCGTCCAGATTCGCCAGAGCTGCCTGACTGGAAATAAGCCCACCATATAGAGCTTGAGGTTTTCGGGGATCACAGACCACTGGGCCAGGTTAAAAGCCCAGTCAAGGGTGCTGATCACGGTTCTACCGATGATGAACAGCAGCACCACCGAGATAATCACGTTGTACCAGTTGCTAAAAAGATTCTTTTTGAGCCAGGCGATCGGCGTCTTTTTGGCGATCGCAGGCCTTGTACTCGTTCCGATTACAGAAGTCATAGCTCATCAACTGAAAAATATCAAAACATCTTCGACTCATTCCTAGGCTTTGTCGGGCTTGGGAATGGTTCTGCTTACCGTTCTTCAATTTGCACTAGACCGTTAATCCAGTTCATGACAAATGACGTAAGAAAATTGAGCAGCAGGAACACGATGGTCAGCAAAATCAAAATTTCTACCGCTCGTCCCGTTTGATTGAGCGTCGTTTGGGACACCGAAAAAATCTCCGGATAGCCGATCGCCAAGGCCAAGCTGGAGTTCTTATTCAGCGTGATGTATTGACTGTTCAAAGAGGGCACAATCACCCGTAGCGACTGGGGCACCACCACCAGGCGCATGACCTGGCCATTGCTCAGGCCCATGGCCCGAGCGGCCTCCCATTGCCCACGCGAAACCGACTGAATCCCGGCTCGTACCACTTCTGCAATAAAGGCTCCAGTATGGGCCGCCAAGGCCATCAGCATGGCGCTGTATTCCAGCGAGGCTTTGAGCCCACCCGAAACTTTGGTGCCCTCCACCTGGGGAACTTGCCAGCCCAAGCCAAAGGCAAAAATCAGTAGCCCGATCGCACCCATGCCCAAGAGCGCATAGAGCTGAGGTTGACCAGAGGCGCCTTGCTCCGTCATCAGTTGGGTGCGATAGCGCCAGAGGAAAATACTGGCGATCGCCAATGCCCCTAACCCCAACCCCCAGAGTCCAGCATGGGCAGCGGCGGGCCAAGGAATCCAAATACCTTTTTACTGAGGGATAGAAAACTGGAAATCTGGTTGACCTCCGCGCCTTCGGAAAGGCTAAAAAAGGCAACGAAATACCAAATGAACAGCACCAGCAAAATCGGAATATTGCGCATCACCTCGACGTAGAGCAAGCTGAGCTTGCGCAACAGCCAGTTATCGGAAAAACTGGCAATGCCCGCAACGACGCCAAAAATCGTCGCGAGGGGAATCGAGACCAGAATCAGCCGAATTGAATTAATCAAGCCAACCGTAAAGGCCCACAGATAGGTACTGTCGCGACTAAAGGGCACGATCGCCTCGCCGATATTAAAGCCTGCGGCGTTGGCCAGGAAACCAAACTCAAAGCTACGCCCTTGTTTGGCCAGGTTACGATTCATATTGGTGAGGGCGATCGCCAATACCGTCCCCACAATCACGATCGCCAAAATCTGCAAAAAAATCTTCCAAAACCGCTCATCGCGCCAAATCGGTGGCTTGGCCATCTGGGGCAAAGACGAAGGTCTGGAAGGATCACCCGGTGCTGTCATCGGCTCAGTCCTGAACACTAGTGATTAAGCGTGATTTGATTAAGCAATAATCGCTCTGGAGCAATGTACCGCGTTGATGAACTCAGAATAGTATTCAAACGGTACTCTTCAGGCGACACGCTTCAAACGGTACTCAAAAAGGCAAGGCTCGGGCGATCCGCCCGAGCCTTGCCCCAAACCGAATCTAAACGCCCTAGCGGAACGGCGGGGAATACATCAGACCGCCATCGGTCCAAAGCTTGTTTTGGCCCCGCTCAATTTTGAGCGCCTCGCCGATGTTGCGATCGTAAATTTCGCCGTAGTTGCCCGCCGCCTTAATGGCATGAACCATAAAGTCAGGTGGCAAATCGAGCTGCTTGCCCAAATCCCCTTCTGCACCCAGGAACATCTTCACATCCGGGCTCTTGTCCGTGACTTTCTCTTCGACGTTGGCTTGGGTGATGCCAAACTCCTCGGCCTGAATCAAGCCAAAGGTGACCCACCGCACCACGTCATACCAAGCGGAATCGTTGTTGAGTGTCACTGGCCCGAGGGGCTCCTTGGACAGCACATCATCGAGCAGAACATGCTCCTCAGGATTGGGCAGGCCCGTGCGCTTAGCGGCGAGTTGGGAGCGATCGGACGTAATCGCCTCGCACCGCCCCTCTCCATAGGCTGCAAACGTGGCATTAGAGTCTTGGAATTTCACCTCCTCGATGGTGATGCCCAGCTCCGTTGACCGCGTCGCCAAGTTCAGCTCGGTGGTGGTACCTGTTTCAACACAAATGGCCTTGCCATCCATATCTTTCAGCGTCGTCACGCCGCTGGAAGTTTTGGCCAAAATGCCCTGACCGTCGTAGAACGTCGTTGGTGCAAACTCCAATCCATTCCCGCCGGAGGCATCGCGGCTGGCCGTCCAGGTTGTGTTGCGAGCCAGCATATCCACTTCGCCGTTTTGCAGCGCCGGGAACCGGGTCGTGGAATCTAGGTTGCGAAATTCAATTTTGCTGTCAATCTCCTCTGCCGTGCCAAAGACCGCAGCGGCGACGGCCCGACAGGTGTCAACATCTAGACCGGAATAGGCTCCACTGGTATCGACAAAACTAAATCCAGGAATGGTCCCTTCTACACCGCAAATCAACTTGCCGCGATCCTTAACCGTTTGCAGACGGCTAGGGCCGTCCGCTGTCGCCTTGCCGCCGACCGAAACACCGCCTTTGTCGCCGCTGGGGGCCGTAGTACATGCCGCCAAGGGCATCACCATCAGTACCGCAGCCAGTAACCTCACACTCCACTTACCCATAAGTTCTGATCAAACCCTGTTGAAATTGAGAATTTAAGGATGAATGCTACGCCCTTGTCGCCCACAAAATCAAGGCTTTCCTACAAATCCTAAGGATTTGACTGAAAGTTGCCGACTTCGCAGATATTCTGCATGGAAGGTAAATCCAGATCCGGTTTTGGCGTTGCTCCCAAGTAACCACAAGTGGTTTTGATTCACAGTCGTCGCAGATACCAAACCTACCACTAGGGATATGCTAGAAAACGTGAGGTTGGGCCAATTTCGCGTTTTTCATTCGCGTTCTTCAAAAGACTCCTCAAAAGACAGCTCATTGGGCAAACTTGCCGAACTTAGAAGTCGCCCAGGCGTGCCTGAGCTAAGTCGCGAACGAGGGGCAGCCTGCTTTGGATATAGTGCGTGGCAAAAATCTGCTCATTTCCGTCGAGCATGAGCTCCTGCTCGACCCGCCCAATCAACCAAGCTGAGAGGCTCATGTCGTCGAGTTGCAATAGCGTTGTGGCCTGGGCATCTTCGACCAAAGTCCAGAACTGCCGCAGGAAAGAAGGGTTCATGGAACATTCCTTAAGGTTTTCTTTAGATTTTCACCCATCCCTACAATAACGAATTCTTCCAGAAGCGCAACTGGCTAGATACAAGACGACATGTGGGCGCAATAATGCTTTACGCAAGTTGGTCTTAGGCAGGTCGGTTTTGATGTCAGCAACACTTATTCAATTAGGGCTTGGGCTTGGGCCAGCAGCCTCAGTCCTTCCTCCAGGGAGTCCATGCGGGAGAGTTGCTGACGGATTTCAGCGGAGCCGGTGAAGCCTTTGACATACCAGGTCATGTGTTTGCGGGCTTGAAACAGGCCTCGTTGGCCTTTGTAATCCCAGAGGTCACGCAGGTGTTCAGCGGCGCAGGCAAGGGTTTCAGTGGGGGTGGCGATCGCCGCCTTTGCCCCGTTTGCAGATAGTGATCGATTTCTCCGACCAAGAAGGGATAGCCCAGGGTTCCGCGCGAGCACATGACGCCATCAGCTCCGGTTTGGAAGAGACAGGCGATCGCGGCTGCCACCGAGTCAATATCGCCATTGGCAATGACGGGAATGGAGACTGCGGCCTTGACCGCCCTAATCCAGTCCCAGCGGGCTGGGCCGTGGTAGCCCTGGGCGCGGGTGCGGGCATGAACCGTCAGCATACTGGCTCCCGCTGCCTCGAGGCGCTGACCAAACTCGACGATGTTGATTTCGTTATCATCCCAGCCCAGGCGGGTTTTGACCGTTACGGGTACATCCACCGCTTGGAGCACGGCCTGGACGATCGCCTCCGCCACCTGGGGCTGCCGCAACAGCGAAGAGCCACCGCCCTTGCGCGTAATTTTGTTGACGGGGCAGCCCATGTTGATATCAATGGTGTCAGCCCCTTCGGCCACCGCCTTGAGGGCCGCCTCGGCCATGAAGTCCGGGCGACAGTCGAAGAGTTGAATGCTGATGGGTCGCTCGTCGGGGTCAATGTCCATCACCTTTTCCATTTTTCGCGCCGAGCAAATGCCGGAGGCGTGAACCATTTCGGTGTACATCATCGAATGGGGCGCATAGCGACGCACGAGGCGTCGAAAGACTAAATCGGTGACGCCGGACAGGGGAGATTGCAGGACACGGCTGTGGACTTGGACGGTGCCAATGGTGAGGGGAGTCGCGAGGCGTTGGCGATCGGCTTCACCCAGTTCCGAAGGCTCGCGGGGGCTTTGCTCGGTGGGGCTTCGCTCGGTCTGGCGGGTTGGCATGTCGGCTCTAGGCGTTTGGTTTCAGACTCATGTTTCGGGCTTTTTCGAAAGCGGATCTGCAATGTTGCTGCTATCTAGATTACACCGTTGTCTTGGCTGACCGAACGCTTACAGACTTGGAACTCAAAAGGATTGAAATGGGCAAGGTTCGAAATCGGTAAGGTTCGAAATCGGTAAGGTTCGAAATGGATAAGGTTCGAAATGGATAAGGTTCGAAATGGATAAGGTTCGAAATGGATAAGGCCAGGCGAACAGCGATTCGTCCCTACGGCAAATATCCCTCAAATTCGCAACGCAGCCAAAATTTCGACCAGCCTAACACTCGACAATCTCGAAACTGTCCACAACTCAGCAGTCAGCCCAACCTGCTTTGCTACGGTATGAGACAAGCACACCTGACCCAGCGGGGCAAACCCATGGCTAGAATCAAAATGCCCCAGTATCACAGTAGTCTTTGGCTCATTCAATCTTGGGCATCGTTTACCCTGTCCTTGACAGCGCTTTCCTTTGGTATTTTGAATTTGCCTGTGGATGCCTGGGTCAAGGGTTATATGGGCATGGGCACCCTATTTACGGTGGGGTCAACGCTCGGTTTGGCGAAGACTTCACGCGATCGCTTCGAAGAGGAGCAAATCACCGCCCGCATCGACGAAGCCAAAGTCGAGAAACTGCTGGCCGAGCATCATCCCATGAAGTAGAGATTGAGTGAGTGGATGAATGAGTTCGCCTAGGTGGACTGTTGTCGGGCTCCAAATGAATTTTGTAGACAGATTTAAGGGCGAATTTCCCGCTTCAACTGCTCAATTTCTTCTTCCAATTCCCATTTGCGAAATTGTTCGTCAAGGTCATCCCCAGAGGCAGGACGCGAGGCCACATTTTGATCCCAACCCGTATTTTCCCAAGTATTTCCTGCGCTGCTAGTGGCTCGGGAGGCCGCCTGGGTGGCCTGGGCTGCTGTCACCTTGGCACGCACTTCCTTGCGACGAATCTGAATTTGCTTAACCAAGTCCTTCGTCCGCTCCAGTCGTTCCTTGATACCCTGCATTTGCCCCCAGAGCATGTTCCCCTGGCGTAGGAGGGCAGCTTCTCGCTCCTGGGCTGGTTGTACCAAATCCTGGCGATTGGCTTTTCGGGCTTTTTCGGTGCGTTCGTGCCAAAGCTGCACCTCTTTGGCCGTACTCAGGATGTTGTCCTTGAGCTGCCGTTCCTGGCGCTGTAGATCGGCCATGAGACCGATCGCATCAGATTCTTGCTGCTGCAACTGTTCCTCTAGCGCTTGCAGCTCAAGGTGGGGATTGTCCCGCAGGAATTCCTCGAGACGGTCTTCTAAAATGCGGCTTAAATCGTCAAATAGGCTCATGCCAGTTGTCTCCGTACCGTCACTTTTCGTATTGCCATCATGGCACTAGAACGTCTGACCAACAAACACGGTACGCACTTCGCCGTCCTTGCGCAGGGTCGCCTCGCCGTTTTTGATCTCTGCGATCGTCCAACCGCCGATTCGTTCACCGAGGCTCAGGCGGCGGGTGACACCATCAACGGCAAACAAGGCCGCTGAGCCGTTGCCCAACTCGAGCAGGCCGACCAGCGTATGTTGGATGACGGGTTGGGCGCCTGGGGCGTGGGGGCAGGGGCGGCGGAAGGCTGAGTGCTTTGGGTCGAGGAGGAAACTGTTGTTGGTGCAGGCTGCGAGACAGGACGTTGGCTCGGCTGTGAGCTCGCCGGGGAAGCGGGCCGGGAAGCGGGCTGGGAGTTGGTGCGGATGACTCCGGCAGCGGCGACTTCGGCGGAAATTTTGGTGTTGGGATCGACGGGGACGTAACCGTTGGGGGTTTGGTAAACCGGAATGTAGATGCGCTCAATGATGGTGCCGGGGGCCGTGGCCGGGGGAGCCATGGGGGCAATGGGCGTGACGGGTAACGTGGGTAGGCTGGCAATGGGTTGGATGGCTGCAGGGGGAACCTGAAGTAGGGCGGGCGGGGAGGCGATCGCCGTTTGCCCGGTGGTTTGGTTCAGCGCAGTTTGGTCTTTCAACACATTGAGCGAGCGCTGGACGTAGTCTGCAAATTGTGCGTTGGGCGAAAGCACGGTTCCGCTTTCGGGTTGGGCCGCTGGAGCGGGGGTCAAGGTTTGGGTCAAGGTTTGACCCGTGAGTTGATTGAGGAGGGCGCGATAGCTAGGCCACTGAGTGACCACCATGGCGATCGCCCCCACCAGTGAGGCCAGTGCCAAACCGCACAGAAGTCGTAAGGTGCGATCGGGCCGCACGAGGGCGGCTGGGCTGGGCTCAACTTCGGGCTGGGCAATTGTGCCCTCGGGCACCACGGACAGCGGTGCATCCAGCTGGGGCAAGGTTGTGAAGGAAATACTGCCCCCCGCCATGGCCTCTGCGAAGCTGGCCTCTGGAGGCTGATTTGCCGCAGCCGAATCGAACTCGGGTTCTGGGTCTAGGCTCTCGCCCGTCTCAAGCAGATGATCGACGTTGAAGAACACTTCATCGATCAGCCGTTCGGCATAGCGGTCAACCCGGAAGGTATCAGGATGAAAATCAGGATTCATAACAGCCGTTGCCGTCGCCGTTTCAGCCGTCATTTCCGCGACTGTTTCAGCTGTCGTTTCAACCGTGCGTCGCTCGACGGGGATGGCCTCAAGCTCAAGTGTATTCAGGGTGGGGCTCATATTTTGAGACATGACGGATCCTCGTAAGTCCTAAAGTCGCAGCGGTTTCTGGATTCGGCCCGAATTTTGCACCCAATACTAGCAGGCTCTGCCGGTTTCGCTGCTAATGTTGCGACTAAACCTTAACAGATTCGATTCCTTTTGCAAGGGGAAAAAATAACCGAGCCATTCTGGGGGGCAAAACCCTGGGTTGCGATCGCTCCTCAAACTGCTGCTGCATCACGCTTTTGCGCGGCTTGAACTTCCAAATAAACCAGCAGGGCATTCACATCCGCTGGGTTGACGCCGCCGATACGTGAGGCTTGGCCAATGGTCAACGGACGCACCTGAGTGAGCTTTTCGCGGGCTTCCATGGAGAGGGTTTCGATCGCCGTATAGTCTAGACCCTCGTCTAGGCGGCGGTTTTGTTGGCGAGCGATCGCATCAATCTGCTTCTGTTGCCGGTGCAAATAGCCAGAATACTTAATATCAATTTCCGCACCTTCTTTCTCCGCTAGGGCCAGCTCCGCCCGTCCCAAACCGTGGCGTTCCAAATCCCCATAGTGAAAACCAGGTCGCCGTAGCAAATCCGCCAGGGTAATCGCATCCTTGATCTTTTGATCGGTGTCCGCCATGATGCGTTGGCCAATGGCATCATGGGCTTTGATGCGAGTGCTGTGCAGGCGCTCTTTTTCGGCGACGATCTTGGCTTGCTTTTGGTGGAAGATGTTCCAGCGGCGATCGTCCACCAGCCCCACCTCCCGACCCACGGGCGTCAGCCGCTGATCGGCATTGTCCGATCGCAACAAAAGCCGATACTCGGAACGGCTGGTCAACATGCGGTAGGGCTCACGTAACTCCTTGGTACACAAGTCGTCCAGCAAAGTTCCCAGGTAGCTCTGTTCCCGAGGAAAAATCACCGGCTCCTGACCCCGCACCCGCCGAGCGGCATTAAGCCCCGCAACGAGACCCTGAGCAGCAGCTTCTTCGTAACCGGTGGTGCCATTGATTTGACCGGCACAAAATAAGCCATCAATTTTCTGGGTCATCATCGACGGAAAGCATTGGGTCGCCGGGAGATAGTCATACTCGACTGCGTAGGCGGGCCGCAGCATGATGCAATTTTCGAGGCCGGGCAGGGTGCGTAGCAGCGCCAATTGCAAATTCTCAGGTAGTCCTGTGGAAAAACCTTGAATATACAACTCAGGAATCGTACGACCTTCGGGCTCCAGGAAAATCTGGTGGGATGCTTTGTCCGCAAACCGAACAATTTTGTCTTCGATGCTGGGGCAATAGCGCGGCCCCTTGGCCTCGACATAACCGCCATAAATCGGCGTCAGATGGAGATTGTCCCGAATCATTTGGTGGGTTTCAGCAGTTGTACGAGTGAGGTAGCAGGGCATTTGCTCCCGCTCTACCCAGGCTTCCGGGTCGAAGCTAAACCAGCGCACGTCTTCGTCACCAGGTTGAGGTTCAAGAACGCTGTAGTTGACCGAGCGGCGATCGACCCGAGCAGGGGTGCCGGTTTTGAGGCGATCGGTTTCAAACCCCAGTCGGTTCAGGGTTTCCGTCAGGCCCACCGCAGCAAATTCTCCCGCCCGCCCCGCAGGCATAGATTTGTTCCCCACCCAAATTTTGCCACCTAGGAAAGTTCCTGTTGTTAGAACAACTGCCTTGGCTTTAAACGCGGCTCCAAAGTAGGTCTCAACGCCCTGTACGTCCTCATTAGGGCCCAGGATCAAATCGGTCACCATGCCCTCACGCACCCGCAAGTTCTCTTGGGTTTCGACAATTTGCCGCATCACCGCTGCATATTCACGTTTATCAGTTTGGGCTCGCAGCGCCCAGACGGCGGGGCCACGGGAGGCGTTCAGGACGCGCTTTTGCAAGTAGGTGCGATCGGCCACTTTGCCAATTTCGCCACCTAGGGCATCGACTTCGTGGGTGAGCTGGGATTTGGCGGGGCCACCCACGGCGGGGTTGCAAGGTTGCCAGGCGATGCGATCGAGGTCTAGGGTCAGCAGCATTGTCTTGCAGCCCAAGCGCGCACTGGCCAGCGCCGCCTCGCAGCCCGCATGACCAGCCCCGACGACGATGACGTCGAATTCGTCTTGGAAGTCGCGGGGGAGATTGTGGTTGATCGCGCTGGGCATGGGAACGGGTGGCTCTGTCAAGGACTGAAGCCTTTATCTTAGCGGTTTAACGGGGGCGATCGGGGAGCAAGCTCATGCTAACTCTGGCATGGGGACTGGAGCTGCTCTAGCCACTGTGGCCATTGTTTGGATTGGAGGATGATTTTGGCGAGGGCTTGGTAGCCTGCGGCGTTGGGGTGGGCTCCGTCGTTGGCGATCGCCTCTTCCATCCAAGCCGCAGTTTTGAGCAGAGTTTGGCCGGTTGAAACGTGGGGAATCTGGAGGGATAGGCAAAGCTCGGCCAGTTTGCGGTTGAGGAGAGCCAGTCTGCGGTTGGCTTCGGGGTCGTCGGCGATCGGTGGGGATTCAATCATCAAGACGCTGCCTAACTTTTGAGCTTGGCTCAAGATCGCCTGGGCGTAGGCGAGGCTATCGGCGGGGCTGACTCTCGGTTGGCCGGTGTCTTCGTCCAAATCAACATCGTTGGCCCCAAAGCAAAACACGAAGCCAGTTCCAGCGGTTTCGGCGAGGCGGCAGTGGACTTCCCGTTGCCAGCGTTGGTGGATGAGTTGGCTGGTGTCGCCCCGGATGCCGAGGTTGTAGCAGGTGAGGGCTTGTCCTTGGGCCATGGTTGCGGCAAAAACACGCCCGACCCAGCCGAGGCTGGTGGGGTCGCCGGTGCCGTTGGTGAAGGAATCGCCGATGAAGAAGATGCGGGGGCTCATGGTGAAAGCATTGTGCTCAGGAAGGAGTAGGTGAGAATGGTGAGCAAAACAAGGTTCAAACCTATTGAGGTCACCGCTACAGCTTGCCAGGAAAGTTCTCTTCGCTTTGGCTTTTGCTTCCAAGCCTCAGCCATCTGAACCGTTTCGGCACGAAATTGAGCAATTTCTGCTTCGAATTCAGCTTGGGTCTTCATCGTTTACTTGTCTCAATTCATTAAATCTTAAACTGTTGGTGGATGCCAACCAGCTTCAACCCAGTAGCGACGAACTTCTTGAGCATCTGAATCGCTATCTAGACAAAGCGCAGCTACGGTTGCTCGACCAGTTGGAGTCAATCCAATAATTTGAGTACCATCGCTAGACCAGCGAAAATGCTGATTCCAAGTTTGCCTCCGGGGATTGAATAGAGGAACGATAGTATTTGTCTCGGGATCAAGGGTCTCAACTTTGTCAGACTTGTGGCCATTGCATAGGGGGCAAGCAAGCCAGAGGTTAGCTTCATCATTAGTTCCGCCTTTGGCTAGAGGGATGATGTGTTCGAGTTCAAGTCGTGCCATAACGAGTCGTTGTGGACTTAGGCAATAACCGCAGCGGTTTTGAGCAGTCTGTCGAACACGCTGGACGATTTCTGTAGAAATGTACCGACTCATGCAGCATTCAGGGGGGCATTAGGCCACGTTCGACGGCAATTTTGAGCGCTTTGGCTTTGCGGACGAGCCCTCGGCGGTATAGCTGTATGAGAAATTGGAGTTCTTGGCGTTCTGCTGAGGTGAGTTGATTTTCGCGTTGACGACTGAGCAGGGTGTTGAGGGTGTCTTGTTGCTGGTCGTCGAGCTGCATGTTGCAGAGAGCGAGAACTTGACTATCAGGCAGTGTTTCAACGGGATATTCGGTGAAGCTATGAGTTAGCCATTCAAGCAGAATGTCTTCAATGCCCTGCTGGCTTTGATTCGCGAGTTGTTGCGCCTGTTGGAGGATGCCGTCGGGGATGCTGAGGCTGATGGTTTGGGCCATGGGCGGCGGGTTGTGAGTGCTTGTGTTCTATCTTAGCGTGAGGGTATCGTCTGCGACTGGCTCAACTGCATCAGAGTTTGATTCATCTGTATCTCAAGGACTGTGTGCGAGCAACGCAAAATCGCGATCGCGTGGAAGGGATTCGACTCTGGCTGAATAGGAGGAAATGAACCGAGGTTCCACAGAAAAAGACGAAGCGTACAAACACGCCAAACCCAAGTGAGGGAGGTGCGATCGCCGGTTCCGTGGGTGAAGGAGTCGCCGATGAAGAAGATGCGGGGGCTCATGAAGAGACTTCTATTGCCTGTGGGGTATGGTGTCTGAGGTTTTTACCTGTGAATCATATGCGTATCGCTTTTTGTAATTATAATGTAGTTATTCAGTGGTGTGCGATATCA